>DASYAD010000374.1:0-1938 GCA_036501515.1 Trebonia sp.
CCTGGTGTTCCACAGCCGGATGGTGCCGTCGCCGCTCGCGGTGGCGAGCAGCGCGCCATCAGGGTTGAACGCCGCGCCGTACACGATGTCGCTGTGGCCTTCGAGCACGTGCAGGGGGGCGCCGCTGCGCGACTGCCAGAGCCGGACGGTCTCGTCGTAGCTCGTGGTGGCGAGCAGCGTGCCGTCCGGGCTGAACGCGACGCCGAACACGGCGATCGTGTGGCCTACGAGCTCGTACGCGCAGGCGCCGGTCGCGACGTCCCACAGCCGCGGCGTCACGTCGGCGCTGACGGTGGCCACCCGGCGGCCGTCCGGGCTGAACGGCGCCGCGAACACCGCGTCGGTGTGACCGGTGAACGTGTGCAGGAGCTGGCCGGTGGCGGCGTCCCACAGCCGGGCGGTGTTGTCCTCGCTAGCGGTGCTGACCCGGGCACTGTCCGGGCTGAAAGCCACCGAGTTGACCGCGCCCGTGTGCCCGGCGAGCGTGCGCACGTCCGCCGTTTCGATAACACTCATGTCTCCGCCCTCTGCGATCATCCGTGATGCGCGCCTTATTGTGCTACTACCGCGGGGGCAGGCGGCCCGTTTTCGCGCGTTCGCCCCCCGTGTTGCATCATTTCGTGACATTGCGCGTGGTGAGACCGTTTGCGGGGCGGTGGGCTACGCTGCGCGGCAGGAGGTCCGGATGCGGCTGGATTCGGTGGGCAAGCGATACGGGCTGCGCCAGCCATGGGTGGTGCGGTCCGTGAGCCTCGACGTGCTCCCCGGGCAGCTCATCAGGCTCGAAGGGCGGAACGGCAGCGGCAAGTCCATGCTGCTCCGTGTCGCCGCGGGGGTGTCGCTGCCGTCGAAGGGACGGGTAACCGGGCGGCCGCACACCGGGTACGTGCCCGAGCGGTTCCCCGGCGGGCTGCCGTTCTCCGGCCGCGACTACCTGCTGCACCTCGCCCGGGTACACGGCCTGCGCGGTCCCGCGGCGGCGCGGGCGGTCGACGAGTGGCTGGACCGGCTGGGCGCGGCGAGCTACGCGGGCCAGCCGCTGCGGGCGCTGTCGAAGGGCATGTGCCAGAAGGTGGCTCTCGCTCAGGCGCTGCTCGCCCGGCCAGGGGCTGCTGGTGCTCGACGAGGCGTGGACCGGGCTCGACCAGCCGGCGCGCGGCGAACTCGACGCCGCCGTCGTGGAGCGGCTGGCCGACGGCGGGGCCGTCATGTTCGTGGATCACGAGCAGGCGCGGCTCGCCGGGCGGATTTCCGAACGCTGGCGGCTGGATGACAGCGGGCAGGTGACCGTTGTCGCTGGCGCGGGCGACGGGGCGCGTTCCGGTTCGGCGCCGGAGAGCGTCGTGGTCATCGAACTGACCGGGCTTGAACCGTCGTCGGCGACGTTGCTCGGCGGCCTGCCGGGCGTGCTGTCCTGTGGCGATGGCGTCGTGCGCGTGTCGTCCGGCGCGTCCGATGAGGTGCTGCGGCAGGTGCTCGGCTGGGATGGGGTGCACGCACTGGCGTGCGCACCGAGCAGGCCGAGCCGTCCGGGCAGGCCGAGCAGTCCGAGCGCGGCGGGCGGGCGGCCGGGCCGGCCGACGGCGCCGTCCGGGCGCAGCTGGCCGCGCTGGCAGCCGCGCTCGGCGGCGGTGCGGTGCTCGGCATCATCGGCGCCGTTTTCACGCTGCTCACCAGCGAGCCTGCCGGCCCTCAGCCGCAGTCCGGCGTGACGGACCGGATCACGGCCACGTTCGACCACCCGGCGATTTTCCTGGCAGGCCTGATGACCGCGGTGGTCTGCCTGTTCGTCGGGGGCGCCGCCGGGACGCTGTGCAACCCGCCGCTGCTGCGCCACCCGGGCGCGGCCGCGCTCGCCACGCTCGCGGTGGTCATCGTGGCGCTGGCCGCGAACGTGTCCCCGGCGAACGCCGCGCTGCGCAGCGACATCGCCTCGAA
>DASYAD010000375.1:0-9504 GCA_036501515.1 Trebonia sp.
CGTCGCGTCGTGGGCGTCAACGTACACATAGGCGTCGCCACTGTAGATCGCCCGGTGCGCATAGGAGCCGTAGCCGCTGACGTCCACCGGTGCAGCAGCACCAGCGCCCGGTTAACCGGCCGCCGTCGCCACCAGCGCCGAGCCGGGCCGGTGTCAGGGCAGTACGAGGTAGGTCCGTCGCGGCGGCGTTACCCGTCGTCTCGCTCAACTACCACCCTTACTTAGGTTAGGCAATCCTTACTTAGGCGATGGTAGTGAAACACCGCGGACCCGTCCATACCTCGCGGGCAGAAAGACTCACGACAGGAGGGAAAGCAGGGAAAGACCCCCGCCACGGCCATCCGAGCAGCCGCCCTGGCGTGCTTGTCGGCCCGGTGGCCTGGCGGGCTCGTTGGACGCGCGGGGCTGTTGGACTCGTGGGCTTGTTGGACTGGTGGCGCTGCTGGCCTGTTGGCCTGGTCAATAATCGGGACTTCTGGTAATTCGTGGTACCGAAGATAATGCCGGGCCTCATGCGAATTGCGGCGCAATTCGTGTGGCAAGCCTCACGATCATCGCGCCTTGACAGCTGGCGTTTCCACAGGCAGGGCTCCTGGGAGCCGCTCGCGGGCTCACACCGCGGAATGCGGGGTTCTACCCCGCCGGTCAGACCGACCGCTATATTTAACAATGTTGATCTTGAAATTTCCGGCAAAGCAAATAATTATGTTCTGGGAGTCCACTGGTCGCAGCTGTTGCGTGCGCGCCGCGTCGCACAGCGCTGCCAGCATGCCGGGAGGGCATCGTGACCAGCTACTTCACTACCGAGCGGCATGACCAGCTAAGGGAACAGGTCCGCGAATTCGCCGAATCGAAAGTCCGGCCGCTGGTCTCAGAAATGGAGGCCTCGAAGTCCGTTCAGTATACGCTGTCGCGGCTAATAGCGCAGCAGGGCTGGATCGGCGTCACTATCGGCCGCGAATACGGTGGAATGGAACTTGGCCATCTCGCGAAGACCATTATTATTGAAGAACTTTCGCGAGTTAGCGGCGCGATGGGCGCCATGGTTCAGGCGTCGCAGCTCGGTGTGGCGAAAATTCTGCATTTCGGCAGCGAAGAGCAAAAGAATGCCTGGCTGCCCGCTATCGCGAGGGGCGACTGCCTGCCGACAATCGCGGTCACCGAGCCCGACTCTGGCGGCTTTGTCCTCGGCATGGAAGCCACTGCGGAGCGTGACGGCGACGACTACCTGCTCAACGGCCACAAGGTGTACATCGGTAACAGCCACGTCGGCGACGTGCACGGCGTGGTGGTGCGCACCGGCAGCGGCTCGGCGGGGCTGTCAGCGTTCCTGGTCGAGTCGGACAGGCCCGGCCTGTCGCTGATTCCCCACCGGGAGGCGATGGGCCTCCACGGGTTCAGCTTCGGCGAGCTGGTGTTCTCCGGTTGCCGGGTCCCCGCTGCCAACCGCCTCGGCCGCGAGGGCGACGGGCTAGCCGTGGCGTACAGCTCGAGCATCCTGTACGGGAGGGCGAACCTGACCGCGGTGTCGCTCGGCATCCACCAGGCAATCGTCGACGAGACCGTCGCCTTCGCCCGCAGCCGGCCCCGCTACGGCAAGTCGATTGCCGAGCTGCCGTCGATCAAGCTCAAGCTCGGGCAGCTGCAGTCCAGGCTGATGACCGCACGGCTGGCCGCGTACCACGCCGCGCACCTGCTCGACGCCGGCCAGCCGTGCGATCCCGAGCTGATCAACGCCAAGCTGATCAACGTGGAGTACGCACTCGACTCGGCGCGCGGTGCGATGGAAATCCACAGCGCGGCCGGCCTGTTCACCGACCGGCCGATCGAGCGGTACCTCAGAGACGCCTTCCACATCTTCGCGCCGGCCGGCACCTCCGACATCCAGCTGCTGCGGCTCGGCGAGACGGCGCTCGGCACCGCGAAGGGGTCATGGTCGCAGCGGTTCGCGCTGGTATCCGCCGCCTCGGCCGCCGGGCTGCGGGCCGACGGGAACCCGCCCGACGTAGACAGGTCCGACATAGACAGGTCCGACAGGGACACGGCAGGCAGAGCCACAGCCGGCAGGGACACGGCCGACAGCGACACAGCAGGCAGAGCCACAGCGGGCAGGGACACGGCCGACGGTGACCGCGCGGACGCGGACCGGGCGGACCAGTTCAGCCCGGACAAGCTCTGGGCCGCAAGCTGAACGGAAGGCGAGTTCAGCCCGGACAAGCCTTAGGCCGCGAGCTGAACGGAGGCCGGCCAGGACGCTAGCTCATCCGCTGCTCGCGCTGGTGGATCATCTCCACTATCTCGGCTGCCTTGCCCTTGATGAAATCAAGTCCTGGGCGGCCCCACGGCCGTGGCTCGAGGTCCACGACGCAGATCGTGCCGAGCGTGGTGCCTGTCCGGTCGATCAGCGGCGCGCCGATGTAGGAGCGGATGCCGATCTCGTCGACGACCGGGTTGCCCGCGAACCGCGGGTAGTCGCACACGTCGTCAAGCACGAGCGGCAGCCTGCGCACCACCACGTGCGGGCACCACCCCTGGTCCTTGGTCATCACCCGGGCCGGGTCGTCGGCCGCCGCCACCGCGCCGGGGCCGCCCGCGACGAACGCGGGCGCGTACAGCCCGGCGAAGTACTGCCGGTCCTCGCTGACGAAGTTCACCATCGCCAGCGGGGCCCCGGTCGACGTCGCGAGCATCTGCGCGAAGTCGTCGAACTCGGGCTCGGGCTGCTCGCCGAGCCCCAGCTCCCGCAGGCGCATCACCCGCCGTGGCGCCTCCTCGTCGACTGGTCTGAACAGGTGCTCGTTGGTCTCATACATCCGGGCCGGTTCCCTCTCTGCGGATCTGCTGCTGACTTGGGTTCGGTGCCGGGCCGCTAGCCCGGGCTCGGGGTCATGGTGTCCTCGAGGAGGTGCTGGATCAGGCTGACGAGCACGGCCGTGGCCGACCTCGGGTCCCTGGCATCGCACTGGATGACCGGCACGTGCGGCTTGAGGTCAAGCGCGGCCCTGATCTCGTCCGGCTCGTAGCGGAACGCGCCGTCGAACTCGTTGACGGCGACCACGAACCTGATACCGCGGCTCTCGAAGAAGTCCACCGCGCTGAAGCACGCCTCGAGCCTGCGGGTGTCCGCGAGCACCACGGCTCCGAGCGCGCCGGTTGACAGCTCGTCCCACATGAACAGGAAGCGGTCCTGTCCCGGCGTGCCGAACAGGTAGAGGACCAGCCCGGCGCTCAGGCTGATCCGGCCGAAGTCGAAGGCCACCGTGGTGGTGCTCTTGGCCGCCAGGCCGGCCAGGTCGTCGATGCCCGCGCTGGCCTCGGTGATGATCTCTTCCGTGGTCAGCGGCTCGATCTCGCTCACCGCGCCGATGAAGGTTGTCTTGCCGACCCCGAAGCCCCCCGCCACCAGCAGCTTCACCGCGGTAGGGAGCGGCTGGTCAGAGGCGTTCTCGTAGGCCATCGAGCAGCCTTTCCAGTAGGACTCGGTTGGAAGTGACGGATCCCTCCTGCGGCGGCGCCGTCCGTACGGCGCCGCAGTCGACCAGGTCGGCCAGCAGCACCTTGGTCACCGCCGCGGGCAGGCGCAGCCTGGCGGCGATCTCGGCGACCGAGGCCGGCCGCAGGCACAGCGCGAGGGCCTCCAGGTGGTCGGGTTCCAGGGTGCCGTGGGGCCCGCCGGTGGCTACCACCATGGACATCAGGTCAAGCTGCACGCTGGCGGAAGTGCGGCCGTTGGTCACCGCGTACGGGCGCACCAGCCGGCCGGAATCGCCGTCAAGCCACACGTCATCGCCTGGTGTCGTCATCCGGCCGCCCCCGTCGGTCCCCTTTCGCCTCAACCGCCAGGTGTGATCGCCGCACCCGGCCGCCTGGCTGGCGTTGCCAGGAACGGCCTGACGCTCTTGACCAGCTGCGACATCTCGTAACCGAGCACGCCCGCGTCGGCCTCGCGGTCGGCGAGCACGGCCAGGACGGACCCGAAGCCCGCCGATGAGACGAACATCAGCGTGTCTTCGAGTTCGGCGACCACCTGCCGCACGCCGTCGCTGCCGCCGAAGCGCACAGAAGCCGTCCTGGCCAGCGAGAACAGGCCGGAGGCGATAGCGGACAGGTGGTCCGCGGCGTCAGTTCCGAGGCCGTAGGCCGCGGTCGCCAGCCCGTCCGCGGAAAGCAGCACCGCGCTGCGGGTATGCGGGACCTGATCGACAAGGCCGCGCAGCAGCCAGCCGAGATCGGCTTCGCCGTGAGTGCCATCACTCGCCATGGTCGGTGCATTCTCCTTAGGGAAAGGTGTGCCAGTCGTGCGCCGCGAGAGTCACTCCCGTGCGGGAGACTCCCCTTCCTCAGCGCGGCTCACGCCCCTGAGGAAGTCCGCCATGAGGCCCGTCATCTGGCCGGCGGATTGCCCCGTGCCGCCAGGCTCGCCAGTCGCCTGGCCTGACGGCTGCGCGGTTGCCCCGCTATGTCCCTGACGTCTGGGCAGCTCCGGCCGCGTCCCGGTCGGAGCGGGCCCGCTGTCGGCCGCGGGCCCCCAGGAGGACTCCACCGCCTGCCAGGAAACGGCGGAGCTTGACGCGCCGGACGCCGGGCGCCTGGCCGGCAGCGACGGCTGTGCGTGTCCGGCCGCCGCGTTCGCCCCGGCGCCGGCGCTGGTGCGCCCGTCCCCGGCCGCGCCCGCCGGCACGAGAGCGAGCCGCGGGCTTGAGTCGCGGTCCTCGCCGGCCGCCGCCGTGGCCGTCAGCGGACGGTCTGCCGGGTCGAGCAGGGATTTCGGCAGTACCACGACCGCCTGCGTGCCGCCGTAGATGTTGTTCTGCAGCTGAACCCTGATCCCGTGCCGACGGGCCAGGGCGGCGACCACGTACAGCCCGATACGGCCGTCGCGGAGCAGCTCGCCCACGTCCATCCGGCCCGGGTCTGACAGCAGCACGTTCATCCGCTGCTGGTCCGCGGGGACCATGCCAAGGCCGCGGTCGTCGATCTCGATCGCGACCCCCGCCGAGACGTGCTGCGCACGCAGCAGCGCGGTGGTGTGCGGAGCGGAGAACTTGGTGGCGTTCTCGACCAGCTCGGCGATGAGGTGGATGACGTCAGTGACCGCGGCGCCGCGGAGCACCCCCTCCACCGGCGGGACGACCTTGACCCTGGAGTACTGCTCGACCTCGGCGACGGCCGCCCGCAGCACCTCGTGCATGGTGACCTGCCTGGTCCACTGCCGCCTCGAGGACGAGCCGCCGAGCACCGCCAGCGACTCGGACTGACGGCGCAGCCGGGTCGCGAGGTGGTCCACCGTAAACAGCCCTTTGAGCAGGTCGGGATCCTCGACCTGTGCCTCGAGGTCGTCAAGCATCTCGATCTCGCGGTGAACCAGCGACTGCATGCGCCTCGCCAGGTTGACGAAGATCTCGACCCGCTGGTCGGAGCGCCCGCCAAGCGCCTTGTCAGTCACGCGGAGCACCGCCTGGGCGGCCAGGTACTGCGAATGCTCAAGCTCGTCCGCGAGCAGCCTGAACGGATCGTCGTCCGGGCTGCGGTCAGGTGCCGGTGCAAGCGGGGCAGGCTGCTCACCGCGCAGGATCAGCTCCGTCATCCGCTGCAGTTCGGCCTGGCCGCGCTGCGCGGTCAGGCGACTGGCCCGCAGCTGGGCATCCACCCGGCGGCTGGAGGCCCGGGCGGTGAAGAACGCCACCACCAGCATCGCCGCCACGCCGCAGGTGACCCCGGCGAGCACTTCCCTGAGCGCGTGCGCCGACGGGTGCCCGAACAGCGCCGCCGCGGCCGCGGCGGCGCACGCCACCGCGATGACCGCTGCGGGGACGACCGTCGACCGCAGGTACGAAGCCTGCGAGCTCGGCACTGCGTGCGCCGACCGGCCCCGCTCTGTCCGGTTGCCGGGGAGCGGGCTGGCTGCTGTCATGGGCGTCCTCACGTCGCGGAAGCGGTAGACGACGCTGAATACCCTAGTAATCGCGGTGATTTCCCTGCATGCGAATCACCAGAAAGCCGGTCACAGGTTCATGAAAAGTTGCGAACGCACATTTATATAAGTAGCCGTGAATAAACGACAAAAAGGATTCCATGTACGAATCCTCGCCGCCGGGAACCTCCGCTGGGAACGGCTTCCGGCGCACGCCGCCGGTATTGCGCGTTCACGGCTGCTTCAGGGTGGCGAGCCATTGTGCGGTCGGGTAGACAGTCACGCCGCCCACCGAGATACCGCGCATGTGATATTCGCGGGAAAAGTTGCTCATCCAGGGAAGCTGCCACGCGTGCTCGACGATGATGGCCCCCACCCCGGAGGTACGGATGTAGTTCTCGAACGTCGCGTTCGCGACCTTGGACGGGTCGGCCGCCTCGGTGATCGGGTGGGGGACGGCGTTGACGGGGGTCAGCGACTGGTTGATGTAGCCGCCGGCGATGCGGAAGTAGAAGTCAGCGTCCGCCTGGAACAGCATCCCCGCGTTGCCCCGGGCGGTGACGATGACGACGATCTCCCCCGGCTTGAGGTAGTCGCGGTAGAGACCCTCGGTGAGGAACGCCGGGAGCTGGTTGACCGGGTGAGCGGTCGACGGCAAGTGGGTACCTGACCGCAGCGGTCTGACCGCCTGGCTGGCCGTGGGCGTGGCCGCCAGAATCGCCGCGACCGCGAGGACGCCGAGGGCCCAGCGCGCGGCTTGCCAGAGCCGGCTGGCCGCGGTGGCTCCCGCGGGTATCGCCAGCCAGAGCGCGAGCCCCAGCGCGAGCACCAGGGCGATGAAGACGATGAACCTGGACGGCTCGGCGCTGCGCGCGATCGGCAGGCTCCACAGCCCGGCCCACGGCATCCTGAAGATCTCCGTCGCACCGACGTACAAAGCGGGGCCGGCGGCAAGCGCGGTCACGAACACGAACCCGGCCGCGAGCAGCCGGCTGAGCCGGTTCCGCCAGGCGAAGACGGCGAGCGCGAGCATGACGAGGATGATCGGGAGGCCGATGTAGTTGTCAAGGCCCCACCAGCCGAGGTGCCTGCTGTAGCTCGCTAGCGGCCCCACCCGGAAGACCTTGTCCGCCGAGGGCAGCACCAGGCGGGCCAGGCGCAGCGAGAACTCCGGGCTCTGCCTGCTGACGGCCGTTGTCTGGTTGTGCTTCAGCGCGTAGTACAGGTAGGGACTCGCCGCCGCGACCGCGCCCGCGTACGCGACGCCTGCCAGCGCGGCTAGCCGGGCCACCTTCCGCCGGACACCGGGCCCGGCCACCGCGAAGCCGATCACCAGCCCGCCCGCCCACACCAGGGTCATGTCGAGGAAGGCCTCGGTGAAGGTATAGAACTCCACCGCCATGGCGAGCCCCAGCGCGGCGGCGAACCACCGGCTACGCAGCGCTCCCTCCCACCACAAAAGCACCAGGTAAACCATCAGCGGCAGCAAGGCGATCATCGTGAGGTTGGTGTCGCCCTGCCAGTCATGATTCAGCTCGAAGGGGCACAAGCCGTAGGCGGCCCCCGCCAGCAGCGACGCCCAGAAGCGCCCGGTCAGCCGGCGTGCGGCCAGAAAAGCGGCCCACCCCGCGACGGGCGGCGCGAGCAGCAGGTACGCGTTAAATGACGCCAGGACGCCGAACACCGATGTGACCGGCCACATCAGCAGGCCGACGGCCGGCGAGGTACTCGCCCACGCCAGCTCGTAGCCCTGCGGCGCGCCGATCTGGCTGGTGAAGAGCGGGTTGATGCCGTGCGAGACCGCGTACGGCCACCACTGCAGTGACCAGATGTAAAAGTTCGGATCGGTGAAGTACTGCAGCAGCTCAGGTGAGCGCAGGTGCGGAAAGAGCGGCCGCGCGTAAACCGCGATGAAGACCGCCAGGTAGAGCGCGAACGCGAGTAGCCCCTGCAGTACCGGGGAGGGGACGCGGACGACGGCCAGCCACGCCGTCCGCGACCGTCGCCGGTCCGCGTCGGTCCGCCGGGTCGTAACGTCCATGGCGTCCATGAGTCCCTCGGCATCGGAACAGAAATGTTCCAGGAAGTCGTCGGCATACTTGCAGCGAACTCTAGTCAGTTCACCCGCGCGTTCCGGGGATGCAGGGCACTTATTAACAACCACCTCGACCATCGTCGATCTCAGGCACCCACTATCGGACGGAATGCGTCACCGGGGCGGGCGTCCCCACCCGCAAGAGCTGGCGTGCACCGCGGTTCAGGCGTCACGGCGGGCGAGTGCCCAGGCTCCGGCGGCGAGGGCCGCCGCCGCGTAGACGCACAGCAAGGCGAATGCCACGGCGGGCGGCAGTGCGGGCGAGGCCGGCCTGACGGCCGTTAGTGACAGCGCCGCTATCTGCTCGGGCAGGAACCTGACCAGCTCGTCCTGGGTCGCGGCGCCGAGCGGGGCGATCAGCAGCGGCAGCAGGAACAGAGTGGCCACGACCGCGCAGATGGCGCCGGCGGTATGCCGGAGGACCGCGCCGAGCCCCAGGCCTATCAGGGCAATCAGCGCCGGGTAGGCGCCGGCCGTCAGCACCGCGCGCAGCACGCCTGGCTGGCCGAGCGCGGCGTGCGGGGCCGGCGCTGGCAGGGCCCTGTCCGGCCAGGAACGCCGCGAAGGCGTCGCGAAGACCCTCGCACTGCTCGGGCAGGCCGAGCCGACGACAGCGGCATTCCGCGCCCGCGCGGGACTCACCGCACTGGACCTGGCCGCGACCCAGCCGGAAACAGGCACCGCGCAACCGCGCGACGCGATCACCAACGTCGCGGTCTATGACGCTTATGCCGCGCGGGACGTCCTGGGCCATACCACGATGCGCGCCCGGATGACCTGCCACCAAGAGCGGCATCGTTCTGTAGCCACTGACCTGTTGTTGGTTCACGAGAAGAAGTTCCTGTCGCTGCTTGCAGAAACTCATCTCTATTGCCGCAGGCCTGGGGCAATAGCCGACACTGGGGCTGAGCGGCGTTGGATCGCGGTGAGTCCTGGCCAGACGGCGTTATTGCTGGCCTGGGGGATGAGGCGCCAGTTCCGGGTGGCGGAATTCGACCTGGCCGCCGCCGTTCAGGAAGACGCCGAACGTGGCCAGGCTGGCGTCCGCCGGGATCTGGGCGGTGACCTCATACCGGGTCCACGCGCCGGTCCCGGTGGCGAAGGCGACGTGGTTGGCCGGGTCTTCCCAGGGATCTGGGCTCGCCGCCCGCGGTGGCGTGGACCGGCCCGGGCTGGGGGCGCGGAGTGCCAGCCCGGCGCGGCCGTCCGCCGTGGCGGTGGAGCGCAGTTCGCCGCGGAAGGTGACGGTGCGGCCGCGGTAGTCGGCGGCGTCGATGTCCTGGGCGAGGAAGGCGAATCCGGCCGGCTCGGGGACGGCCGCGGCCAGGATCGCCCGCCCGTCCTCGGTGGCACAGGAATAGTCGAGCCCGGTGCCCTGGCGCAGGAAGGTGCCGCGGAGCTCCCACCGGTCCAGGCCGTCGGTGAACGCCATGTTGCGGGGCTCGAACTCCCGGCTCAAAGACCTGGAGGGTGTTTGCTGGCTGCGGAACTGGCT
>DASYAD010000376.1:0-13584 GCA_036501515.1 Trebonia sp.
GCACAGCATCGTGGCCAACGACGACGGCGACGTGGTCGCCGAGGTGAGCATAGGCGGCACCCAGCAGCTGGCGTGGGCGCAGATCGCGCCGGCCGGGCGCAGCTACAGCGACCCGCACCTGTTCGTCTTCCGAGTGGGGCCGGACCTGCTCATCGAGGCCGTCACCGCGTACTGGGACAACGGCAGCATGACCTGCCAGCTCGGCCACGTCGAAGTCGACTGAAAGGACAACCGACATCATGGCACTGCTCAAACGCGAGGAGTGGCAGGGCCTGGTCCGCGACGTGGACTGGACCTACAGCTACGTGGATGACGAGGCCGTCTTCCCCGAATGGCACGCGGGCACCGGCAAGGTGCCCCGCGAGGCGTGGCGCACGTGGGAGGAAAGCTACAAGGTCAGCTATCCGGAGTACGTGGCGACGCAGCGGGAGAAGGAGACCGCGGTCTACGCGGTCAAGGCGGCGCTCCAGCGCTCGGCCGCCTTCGAGTCGCTGAGCGAGGGCTGGAAGTCCGCCACGAAGATGCACTTCGGCGGTATCGCCCTGGTCGAGTACGCCGCGGTGCTGGCCGAGCTGAAGATGGCCCGGTTCGGGCTCAACGGCTCGTGGCGGAACATGGCGGCGTTTGGCCAGCTCGACGAGCTGCGGCATAACGCGGTCACGACACTCTTCGGGCACGAGCTCATCGCGAAGGACCCGCAGTACGACTGGACGCAGAAGGCGTTCCACACCAACGACTGGGTCACCATCTCGCTCCGCAACCTGTTCGACAACATGATGATCACCTCCAACGTGGTCGACATCGCGCTCATGCTGCCGCTGACGTTTGAGACCGGGTTCACGAACCTGCAGTTCATCGGCCTCGCCGCCGACGCGCTGGAGTCCGGCGACGTCAATTTCGCGAACATGATCTCCTCCATCCAGACCGATGAGGCGCGCCACTCCCAGCAGGGCGGCCCCACGCTGGAGATCCTCGTGGAGCACGACCCGGTCCGGGCGCAGTGGGTCGTGGACAAGGCGTTCTGGGGATCGGCCCGGGCGTTCGCCGCGCTCACCGGGCCGTCGATGGACTACTACACCCCGCTGGAGCACCGCAAGCAGTCCTACCGCGAGTTCATGGAGGAGTGGATCGTCGACCAGTTCGTCCACACGATCGAGGGCTACGGCCTGAAGAAGCCGTGGTACTGGGACGAGTTCATGCGCGGCCTGGACACCTGGCACCACGGGCTGCACATGGGCCTGTGGTACTGGCGGCCGACCCTGTGGTGGCGCCCGATGGCCGCGGTCAGCAAGGACGAGCGCGCGTGGCTCATCGAGAAGTACCCGAACTGGGAGAAGGTCTACGGCGACAAGTGGGACGTGATCATCGACAACGTCAACGCCAACAACGTGGAGGCAACGCTGCCGGAGACCCTGCCGTGGCTGTGCGCTACCTGTCACTTGCCCTGCTGCAACGCGAGCCAGTCCCGCGACGGCACCTGGCGAGTGCGGGACTACAAGCTGGCCTACGACAACCGGACGTACCACTTCTGCTCCAAGGGCTGCCGCCAGATCTTCTGGAAGGACCGCGACAACGTCAACCACGAGACGCTGGTCGACCGGTTCCTGGCCGGGCAGATCCAGCCGATGGACGTGGGCGGCATCCTCGGCTACATGGGCATGACGCCCGACGTGATGGGCGACGACCCGGATTACGAGGCCTGGACGAAGGACTACGCCGGGCGCCCGGCGTCCGGCCTGGCCAAGGCGGGGCAGTCATGACCGCCGGCCAGGGCGCCGATCCGGGCGCCGAGGACCGCGCCCCCGAGTTGGTCCCGCTCAACGCCATCTTCGCGACCGACTTCGTGCAGATCCTGGTACCGGTCACCACCGCGAACACGATCGCCGAGGTAGCCGAGGCCGTCGCGCACCACGTCGAGGGCAAGCGCGTCCGCGCGCTCCCCTACCCCAAGATCGTCATCCACAACGGGCGGCGGCTCAACCCGGAAATCACAGTGGCCGCCGCGGGCATCAGGCCCCTGGATCACGTCGCCGTCGAGTACGAAATTCCGGCTGAACACCCTGCGCAAGGGGGATCATGAGAAACCCGGTCGGGCCCGTGCTGCGGATGGGCGACGAGGTCGAGCAGATCATCGCCGCCATCGAGGACGACAACCCCGGGGCCGACATCGAGGTCATCGACCGCGGCGCCTACGTTCGGGTGCAGGGCGAGGACGAGATCACCGTCACCCAGGAGACCCTGCGCCGCTACCTCGGCGCCGACTATGAGATCCGGTCCTTCGGGAGCATCATGTCCGCCTTCAACGGCAAGGTAATCAACAGCAGCGACGCCATCACCTGGCGGAGCGTGGGCACGAAGGCGGTGACGGCATGACGGAGACGGCACCACGGCGAACGCGGCAGCGCAGGACGTACAGCGCGTTCGGCGATGTGCGCAAGATGCCGAGCGAGTACGAGATCGTCACCAACCAGCAGAACTGGACGATGCGCCGCGGGCGGCTGGCTCCGTTCGAGCAGAACCCGTCGTCTGCGCCTAACCTGTGGTTCCTCGCCTACCGGGAAAACTCGCCCCTGCGCGCCGACGACTGGGACGGCTTCCGCGACCCGGACGCGCTCACGTACAAGGCGTACGTCAACCTCCAGGCCGAGGCCGAGGCGAAGGTGCAGGGCGTCCTGGAGGCGCACGCGTCGGCGGGCGCGGACGCCGCGCTGGCGCAGACACAGGTCGCGCTGCTGGGGCGGCTCTTCACCCCGGCGCGGTACCTGTACCACGGCTTCCAGCAGGCCGAGGCGTACCTCGGGTACATCGCGCCCAGCTCCTACATCACCAACGCGGCCGCCTACGCCACGGCTGACTTCCTGCGCCGGGTGACGACGACCGCCTACCGGACGCGGGAGCTGCAGATCGCGCTGCCGTCGTCGGGAATCGGGACGGCCGAGCGGTCCGTCTGGGAGACCGACCCCGCGTGGCAGCCCGCCCGTAAGGCGGTGGAGTACGCCCTGGTCGCCTACGACTGGGGCGAAGCATTCACCGCGCTCAACCTGGTACTCGCGCCGACACTGGAGAATGTGCTGCTCACCCAGTTCGGCGCGGCCAGCAAGGCGGCCGGCGACGAGCTGAGCTGGCTGCTGGCCACGTTCCTGAGCGCGGACTCCGCGCGGCGCGGGCGCTGGAGCCGGGCGCTGGCCGACTACGGGCTGGCGCGGCGGCCGGAGAACCGCAAGGCGCTGGCCAAGTGGGCCGCACGGTGGGCGCCGCTAGCGGACGACGCCGCAGCCGGCCTTGGCGAAATACTCGGGCAGGCCGCCGGTTTGACCGCGTCCGCGGTCGCGCGGCGCGCCAGGGCCGCCAGGGAGGAGTTCCTGGCGGGACTGCTCGACCCGCCAGCCGGCGGCGAGGCGCAGGCAGGCTGATATGGGCACCTGGCACGAGACGATCAGCCTCGACGACCTGTGGGAAGGCGACATGGCCGCCGTCACCGTCGCCGGGCAGCCGGTGCTGCTCGTCAACGCCGACGGGACCGTGCGCGCCTATTCCAACCGGTGCCCGCACCAGGCGTCCGGCCTGGACGAGGGCGACCTCGACGGCACGACGCTGACCTGTGCCAAGCACCTGTGGGAGTTCGACGCGGTGACCGGGCAAGGCATTAACCCGGACGACGCGCGCCTGACGAGCTTCGGGTGCAAGGTCGGCGGCGACGGCACGATCTACGTCGACATCGGCCGGTGACGCGGTGAGCCGGTCCCGCGTCACCATCGTCGGCGGCGGCGTTGCGAGCGCCGCCGCCGTCACCGCGCTGCGCGCGGACGGCTTCGACGGCGCGATCACCCTCGTCTGCGCGGAGGAAACCCCGCCCTACGAGCGGCCGCCGCTGTCGAAGGAGTACCTGCTGGGCGACGCCGCGGACATCACCGTGGTCCACGACGAGGCCTGGTACGCCAGCCACGACGTCAACCTGCTGCTCGGTACCCGTGTCACCGGGCTCGACCTCGGGGCGCGGCGGGTCTGCCTCGACGACGGCGGTGCGGTGCCGCTCGGCTACGACGCCCTCTTGCTGGCCACCGGGGTCCGGCCGCGCCGGATCCCGGCCTTCGAGCACGCGGGCGTCTGCTATCTCCGCACGGCCGCCGACGCCGCCGAGCTGCGTGACCGGATCCGGGCGGCCGAGCACGTGGCCGTGCTCGGCGGCGGATTCATTGGCTGCGAGGTAGCGGCCGCGGCGATCCGGCTGGGCAAGCGCGTCACGCTCCTGGAGGCGCTGCCTGAGCTGCTGCAGCGGGCGCTCGGTGCTCGGATCGGCGGCGTCATCGCCAGCATTCACCGCGACGCCGGGGTAGAGGTCCGTACCGGCCAGAGCGTGACCGGGGTTGCCCCGCGTCCTGGCGGCGGCGTCTGGGTAAGCACTCCCGATGGGTCGTTCCCGTGCGATGTGCTCGTCATCGGCGTCGGCACCGTGCCCAACGCCGAACTCGCGGCGGCGGCCGGGCTGCCAACGGACGGGGGCATTGCCGTGGATGAGTACTTCGCGGCGGCACCGGGCGTGTACGCCGCCGGGGACGTCGCCGCGCAGTACCTGCCCAGGCACGGGCGCCGTGTCCGGCTCGAGCACCACGACACCGCGGCCAGGCACGGGCGCGCCGCAGCCCGCAGCATGCTCGGCAAGCGCGAGCCATTCTCGGATGTTCACTGGTTCTGGTCCGATCAGTACCAGCACAGCATTCAGAGCGCCGGGCTGCCCGACGGCGGGCAGGACGCGATCATCCGCGGATCGCTGGACCAGAAGAGCTTCTCCGCCTTCAGCCTTGACGGCGGCCGCGTCCGGGCGGTGATCTCCCTGAACAGGCCGAAGGACGTCATCGAAACCCGCCGCCTGATCGCCCGGGACCACCGCGTCACCGCCGCCCAGCTCTGCGATGAGTCGACCCCGCTCAGGCGGCTGGCCACCCCCGCCGGCCCGGCACTGCCGCCTGACCAAGACGGGACCACGCCATGACCCGTGCGTTCGCCGCCGAACTCCTGGCCGAAGACGAGCAGCTCCGCGTTCGACCTGCCGAAGCCCGCGCGGCCATCTCGGCCGTCGTCGGCCGCACCGCCGTCGCGGCCCGGGCGCGGCTGCGCTTCGGGCCCGGCCGCACCTGCGAGCCAGTCGGGAGGCTGCTCGACACCGCGATCACCCGGGGCGAGCGGGCCGGCCTCGACCCCGCCGGCCTGATCGTCGCGTCCGGCGTCGCCGAGGCAGGCGAGGACATCGTCCGCGTTCGTCGCAAGGCCCACGGCGACGCCGACTGGATCACCACCCCGACGAGCCGGGTCCGGATCGTCCTGCGCCCGGCCGGCCTGGCGGCGGCCGAGGCCGCCGCCGATGCGCCCGGCCGTGCGGCAGCCGGCCTGCAGCCCGCGCCAGCGGCCGGAGCCGTGATCACACGCGGCGGCTGCGCCGCCGACGACCGTACCGACGCCATCCGCGAATCGCTGTTCGAGGTCATCGACCCCGATCTCGGAGTCAACGTGGTGGACCTCGGTTTCGTCCGCGCGGTCACCATCGACGAGGCGACCGCGGTCATCACGATGACCCTGACCTCAGCGGCCTGCCCGCTGACGAAGATCATGGAAGATCAGGTCCGGGCCAGGCTCGCCGCGGTCCACGGGGTCAGCGGTTCCCGGGTGAACTGGCAATGGGTACCCGCGTGGCGGCCAGCCGACATAACACCCGACGGCCGCGACCAGCTCCGTGCGATCGGTTTCACGCTGTAGAAGCCCGCCAGCGAAGTCGGACTTGACCATGGTCGGGTGGTTGACGAAGACCATGCCCGTCTCGATCTGGCGGGCGACTCGCTCGCCGCGGGCCTGGCGTTCATGGAGACCGTCGTGCACCCCCTTGCCTGGGACGACTGGCCCGAATGGGCACGAGGCACGTTCCAGGCGCTTCGCCGGCCGGGTGAAGGCGGGGAACTCATCCTGGACCGCAATTTCTTCGTGGAATTCGTCATTCCCCACTCCGTCCAGCGCACGTTGAGCGACGAGGAGCTCGACGCGTACCGCGCGCCGTTCACCGAGCGGGCCTCCCGGCGGCCGATCCTCGCCTGGCCCCGCGAGATCCCCATCGACGGCGCGCCCGCCGACGTCGTGAAACGGGTCGAGGCGTATGACACCTGGCTCGATCGCTCAACCGAGGTGCCCGAGCTTCTGCTCACCTTCGACCCGGGCGCCATCATGAGTCCCTCCACCCGTCCGGTGGTGCCGGGATCACATCGCCAACCTTGACGTCGAGCACCTCGGCCCCCGGCATCCACTTCGTCCAGGAAGACAGCGGACCGGCCATCGGCATTGCAATAGGCAGACGGCGGGACCAGCACGGACTCGTCAAACAGCCGTCCGGGCGCGGGAACCGGAATGACCGTTAGGTCTGGCTCCTTACGCCGGGACAGCGACGACCTCGCCGTTGGCCAGCGAGAGCCACGGCAGGGCGTCGGGCGGAAAGCCCCGCAACAGTCCCAGAGCGATCGCGGCGGTATCGCCGTGTGTCACGACAATTACCGGCGAAGGGTCCGGTACGGCGTGCAGCCGTCTGAGGAAAAGGGCGAGCCGCACGCATACATCGCCGATGCTCTCACCGCCTGGCGGCCGCCAGCTGGGGTCGCTCCAGCCATTCTGAGCCGTTGCCCATGCCTCGGCCGATTGCTGTCCCTCGAAATCGCCGAGCGACCGTTCGCGCAAGCCCGGTTCCAGCGTCACCGTGAGGCCAAGCCGCTCGGCGATGGGAACGGCGGTCTGAACTGCGCGCCGCAGGTCGCTGGAGAACACGGTGCGCGCCCCGCAGCCTGTTAGCCGGGCGGCAGCTTGCCGTGCCTGCTGATGGCCGAGGGCAGTCAGCGGGACATGCGCGGTCTGGCCCTGGATGCGCCGGACCGCGTTCCACGTGCTCTGGCCGTGCCGCACCAGGTGAATGCCGGCCGTGAGGTGCCGCAGATCCCCGTTAGTCAAGAAAAATCCTTTCCCGGTGGCGCCGGGCGCGCGGGTACGAGCGCTCTCAACGGCAGCCGGGTACCCGCGGTAGCCGGGGAACAGTAGCCGGCTGTCTCGCCGATGACGATGACGGCCGGGTTCCGGAGTTTCGCGGTCCGCATCGCCCGGGCGAGCTCTCGCAGCGGGGCTGCGACTGCCCGCTGCTGAGGCGTCCACCCGTCGGCTACGCACGCCGAGGGAGTTCCGGCCGTCAGTCCCGCGGCTATCAGTTCGGCGGCGATCTCGGCCACGTGCTCGACTGCCATCAGCAGCACCAGGGTGGTGCCGCCGCGTGCCAGCGCTCTCCAGTTGACCGTGGACCGGGGATCAGCGGGACTAACGTGACCGGAGACGACGCTGAATCCCTGAGTCATTCCGCGGTGGGTGACCGGAATCCCGGCAGCCGCAGGGACAGCGACGGCGCTGGTGACCCCAGGGACCGTGTCAACCGGGATGCCCGCGGCGAGGCATGCGTCTACCTCTTCGCGGCCCCGGCCAAAGACGTACGGGTCACCGCCTTTCAGCCGCACGACCGCGCGGCCTTCGAGCGCATGCTGGATGAGGACAGCGTTGATGTCCTCTTGGCGCATCGCGGGGCCGCCCGGCACTTTGGCCGCGTCGATGACGTGCACATCGTCGGGCAGCCGCGCCAGCAGTTCGCTGGCGATCAGCCGGTCGGCCACGACCACGTCGGCCTGCCGGAGCCGTTCCAGTCCTGCCACGGTGATCAGGCCCGGGTCGCCGGGTCCGCCGCCGACGATTGACACCCGCCCTGTTCCGCGTGCGGCCTCGCCGTGCGACCGACCGCCGCCTGCGGCCACGTCCTTACGAAGCGGCAAGCCATCCCGAATTCCCGCGGCCGCAGCGAGGCAAGCGTCCCGCACCGCCGCCGCCCGGCGCCCGTCCCGGCCGGCGCTCACCGCGACGGTGACTCCGCCGGCCCGCCCGACCGCAGGCACCCAGGCCGGCGCCTCGCCGCCGTCGCCCCGCACGCACCACAGCCGCAGCTTTTCCGAGTCGGCGGTCACCGCCGAGTTGACGGCAGCCTGGCTGGCGCAGGCCAGCACCAGCCAGGCGCCGTCAAGGTCACCGGCCCTGTAGTTTCCCTGGCGGACCTTGATCAGGCCGCGAGCAGCCAGGTCAGCGAGGGAGGCACTAAGGCGGGGGGCGATGACCAGCACGTCGGCGCCGGCCGCCCGCAGGCCAGCAACGTGACGCACTGCGACCGCGCCGGCGCCCACCACGACTACGCGCCGGCCGTCAAGGCACAGGCTCAGCGGGTAGCCCTGTGAGGTTGATGAGATGTCCACCTTCGCGCCCGTCGGGTTCAGCGGAACACGATGGTCCGGCGGCCGTTGAGCAGGACGCGGTTTTCGCTGTGCCAGCGGACGGCGCGCGCCAGTGCCTGGCATTCGACGTCCCGGCCCAGCGCCGCTACCTCCTCGGCGCTCATCGCATGGTCCATGCGGGCGACCTCCTGCTCGATGATCGGGCCTTCGTCCAGGTCGGGCGTGACGTAGTGGGCGGTCGCGCCGATGAGCTTGACGCCGCGCTCATGCGCCTGGTGGTACGGGCGGGCTCCCTTGAAGCTGGGCAGCATTGAGTGGTGGATGTTGATCGCCTTGCCCTCCAGCTCCTTGCACAGGTCCTCGGACAGGACCTGCATGTAGCGGGCCAGAATCACCAGTTCGGCGCCCGTCTGCTCGACGACGGCCAGCAGGCGCTCCTCCGCCTGCGGCTTGGTCTGCGCGGTGACCGGGACGTGGTGGAAGGGGATGCCGTAACTGCCAGCCAGCCGGCCGAAGTCGGGATGGTTGGAGACCACGGCGGCGACATCGACGTGCAGGGCGCCGATGCTCCACCGGAAGAGCAGGTCGTTGAGGCAGTGGCCGAACTTGCTGACCATGAGCAGCACCCGCTGCCGGTCGGCCGCGTCGGCCAGCCGCCAGGTCATCGCGAACTGGTGCGCGACCGGCGCGAACTCGGCCCGCAGCCGGTCGGTGTCCGGTCCTGCGGGGGCGGGCGTGCCCTTGGCCGGGGAGAACTGAAGGCGCATGAAGAACATGCCGGTCTGCGGGTCGTCGAACTGCTGGCTCTGCGTGATTGTCCAGCCGCGGTCGGCAAGGAACCCGCTCACGGCGCGCACGATGCCCGGTACGTCGGCGCAGGAGATGGTCAGGATGTAGCTGGACCGGGGCTGATGTGAGGTCAAGGCTGACTCCGGTTGGCTGCTTTGGTGCTTTGCCGGAGACTGGTCGCTCCCAGGGACATGCGCAGGCGGGGCAAATGCGGCTGGCGTACGTGCCATCCGGCTGCCAGCCGCGAACCTGCCGCTCCCGACAGGTACAGGACTGTCACCGCGGCGGCGACCGAGCAGGCTCCTGCCAGCAGGGCCCCCCAGGTAGCAGGCGGTCCGAAGACCATCGGCACCAACGCGATCGCCACGGCCGGCGGGTGGGCGACACGGGCAGCGCTCATCGCGGCCACCGCGATGAGCATCGCCATCGCGGCGGCGGCGGGCAGGAGACGGACCTGCCGCGCGGTAGCCGCGCCAGCTGCCCAGACGACCGTGAGGAGCATGCCGAGCCGGGCGCCGGCGCGGGCCCCCTTGGGCTGGCCGCTGACCCACTCGGAGGTGGAGGCGAGCAGCGGCGGGGCGGCGGCGGCGAGCGGAAGGGCGAGGCAGGCCGCGGTACTGAGCCACGCCGCGCAGGCGATCCAGGTGACGAGGGCAGCGCCCGGCGCGCGGGCCGAAGCCGGGTCTGTCCCGCCTGGGCGGACGGGCGTGAGCTGGTCAAGCGCGCGGCTGCCCGCGAGGACCGCGGCCGCGACAATGCAGACGGACAGCAGGTACCAGCCGCTCCGCACCCCCGCAACGGCCGGCAGGACGGCCGCCGACAGCGCCGGGCCCACCGCTGCCCGCAGGACGGCGATGACTACTGCGGCAGCGGTCAGCGCGGCGAGCTCGGCCGGGAGCCGCGAAGGGAGCAGGACAGCGGCGGCCAGGCCGCAGGCGGCGCACAGGACCGGGGCGAGCCCCAGACGCGGCCCCAGCGCGTGCCAGTCCGGCCGGTGCATCGTCCAGGCGCCCCAGGCTAGTGCGACGCCCTCGGGGAACAGCACCGCACGGCCGCTGAACTCCGCGACGCCGGCCATGGCCGTTCCGAGGACCAGCGGCAGGCTGCATGGCAGGCGAGCGACCAGCTGGCGGTAAGCCGTCCGCGACGGCCAGGTCCCGGCCACGCAGGTCCCCTTCAACGGGCCGGCGGTGCACTGGCCCGCAGCCGTGCGGCCAGCACCGTGTTGTGCAGCAGCCAGACGTCGGTGACCGGCCCCGCGCCGCCTGGTACCGGGGTGATCGCGCGGGCGCGCGGCGGGCGAGGCCCCCTGTCCTGCTGGCCCGCTCGTCGACGGACTCGACCGCGGCCTGGCGCTCGCAGGCCAGGGCGCTGTACCCGCCGCCGACGAGGACCGTGGCCAGCCCGCAGGGCACGCCGTCCTCGCGAAGCTGCCTGGCTTCGTGCGCGACGGAGTCCCCGCGGCTGGCGGGCACACTCGCGGCCGTCGATGACGGCCGGAACTGGGGTGGTCATCGGCCCGCCCCGGGTTGCGCGACCGGCTCGCCCGCGGCCCAGACCTCCTGGCACAGCGGTGCGCCGAGCCAGCCGACGAGATCCTCGGGCCCGGCCGCGTCCCAGATGACCAGGTCGGCCGGCCCGCCCGCCACCAGGGTCCCGGTGCCGTCGGCGAGCGCGAGTGCCCGGGCGGCGGTAGCGGTGATGCCGTGCAGCGCTTCCCGCCGGGTCAGCCCGTACAGGCTGCAGCCGAGGAAGGCAGCCGCCAGCGGGTCGGCCAGCGGCGCGGTGAGCGGGTTCAGGCCGGTGGAGACGGCGATCGGAACCTGGTGCTCGCGCAGCAGGTCCACCGGAGGCTGGCCGGGCGGGCCGCCGGGGTCCAGGGCCGCGGCGGGGACCAGGACGGCGGTGGTGCCGGCCTTGCCCATGGCAATGACCGCAATGTCGTCGGTGTGGTTGAGGTAGACGGCGGCCTTGGCGTAGAAGGCGGGAGCGAGCGCCCCTCCGGCGCTGTCGCTGAGGTGGTCGGCCGCGACCCGGGTGGGGACCTTCTTGCGGTATACGGTCTCCAGGATGGTGCTGGCGTCCTCCATCGAAATGCCGCCCTCCTCCTCGCAGTAGACCTCGACCTCGTCGAGGATGCCAAGCCCGAGGGCCGCCGGGAGCAGCTCGTCGCAGATGCCGATCACGTACTCCTCGCGATCGGAGCCGACAAGGCCCTCCGGGTAGGTATGGCCCGCCAGCAGGGTCACCCGGACCCGGACCGGGAGCACGTCGCGGAGCTGACCGGCCAGGCGCAGCAGGCGCAGCTCCCCCGCGGTGTCCAGGCCATAGCCGGTCTTGATTTCCAGGGTGGTGACGCCCTGCCGGATAAGCCACCAGGCTCGCCTGACCGCTGCCGACAGCAGGTCATCGTCGCTGGCGGAGCGGGTGACGGCGGCGACGGCGCGGATGCCGGCCGCTCCCTGCTCCTCCGGGCGATCGCCGCCGAACAGCAGGTGAGCGTGGCATTCGACTAGTCCGGGGGTGATGAGCCGTCCCGCTGCCGGGTACTGGTCGGCCTGCTGCCACTGGGCCGGAAGCAGGCCCCGCGGACCCACCCAGGCGACCCGGTCGCTGTCGATGACCACGGCCGCGTCGCGGATCAGCCCGTAATCTGCGTCCCGGTCGCCGGGTGCTCCGGCGCTGCCCGGGACCATCGTTGCCACCGCGGCACCGACGATGGTGACCGCGTTCTTGTCTGCTGGCATGGCCGGCTCCGCTGCTAGATGTCGTCGAAATCGATGTGCACCGATGCGGTCCGCGCCCGGGACAGGCAGGCGAGGATGAGGCCGTCCTTGAGGTCGGCTGGCCGGAGCGTCTGCAGTACCCCGGGGCGTATCCTGACCTGGCCCTCGGCGAGCTTGACGATGCAGGAGGAGCAGGTGCCCTCCTGGCAGGAGTAGGGGACCTCGTCGCTGACCCTTAGCAAGGCCGAGAGCAGCGGCTCGCCGTCGGCCGGGGTGACCTCGAGATGCTCGCCGCCGATGACCGCGGTGAGCCGGGCGCATGCGGCCGGCGCCTCCTCGCAGTCCTCGGGGACCAGCAGGTCGGGCTCGCCGTCGTCGTCGTTGAGGACGAGGTCGAAGCTCTCCTTGCGGATGTCGTCGATGGCGATGCCACGGCCGGCCAGGTATTCCTCAGCGGCCGTCATGAAGTCCTCAGGACCGCACAGGAAGACCGACGGCGGCGGCCCGTCCGGGGTCCAGGTATCCCAGCGGGCGGCGAGGTACGCCGGGTCGACGTGACCCGCTTCGCCGTCCCAGCCGTCGGGCGGCCTGCTGAGGACGTGCTCGACGTGGATGCCGCTGGCTGGCAGGGCGTCCACCTCGGGGCGCAGGATGATGGCGGCGGGCGTGCGGTTGCCGTAAGCGAGGGTGACCCGGTGCCCGGCTCCCTGGCTGGCGGCGTGCCGGGCGATGGCGTACAGCGGGACAATGCCGCTGCCCGCGGCGAGCAGCACGTAGTGACGGGGCTCGTCGGCTGGCGTGTAGAGGCGCCCGCGGGGGGCGGCGACCTCCAGGATGTCTCCCTTCTGGACGGTGTCGACCAGCCAGGTGGACATGCGGCCGCCGGGGATCTTCTTGACAGTGATCTGCAGTTCCCGGTCGAGTCCGGGCACCGACGCGAGCGAGTACTGCCGGGCGACGGTGTCCCCCGCGATGTCCTCCTCGACGGTGATGAACTGGCCGGTGCGGTAGGCGAAAGCGGTGCGCAGGTCGGCCGGCACCTCGAGCCAGAGGCTGGCGGTGTCGTCCGTCTCCTGCCGCCGGCGGATGACTTTAAGCGGGTACGTCGTCATGTCGCGTTCCCCTCCGCGGCTTTGCGCCGCGGCAGGTCCGCGGCGAACGGGTTGGGCCTGGTCAGCTGGACGGCCCCGTCTTCGCAGGTCCGTGCCCTGGCCCGGCCGGCGGGCGGGCGGGGATGAGGCGGCGATGCGCTGGCGCTGAACGTCTGGACCGCGGGTGCCGTCTTACTAATCACCCGGGTCATCGCTCCGCCGCAGCTGGTGCAGACCAGCTCCAGGGTGCTTGCCTCCGCGAAGGCAGCGCGGACCTCCCTGGTTTCCGCGCAGCCGGCGCACCGGAAGTCGTACAGCGGCATCGCCGCCTCCTCTCCGCTGGCAGGTTGTGCCTGCCGTTTCCGGACCGGGTGCGGTCAGGCCGCCAGGCTGGCGAGGTGGTCCTTCACCATCGTGACCGCGGCGTTGGCGTCCGAGCCGTAGCGGGTGCCCATCTGCTCGGCGTTGACCCGGTTGATGGCAGCGCCCCCGCTCATCAGCAGGTACTGGTCGAGCTTGCCCTGCTCCTTGAGCAGGTCGACTACCTTCTGCACGTAGACGGCGGAGGAGTTGGTCATGACGGACATGCCGATGGCCACGGCGGCGTTCTCCTCGGCCGCGGCGATGAACTGCTCCGGCTTGACGTTCTTGCCGAGGTCGATCACCTTGTAGCCGTTGGCCTTG
>DASYAD010000377.1:0-14051 GCA_036501515.1 Trebonia sp.
GCGGAAAGGTACCCTCCTCGTGGCAGCACCGCAGAACTATCTGGCGGTCATCAAGGTCGTCGGAATCGGCGGGGGCGGCGTTAACGCCGTCAATCGCATGATCGAAGAGGGACTCAAGGGCGTCGAGTTCATCGCGATTAACACCGACGCGCAGGCCTTGCTGATGAGCGACGCGGACGTGAAGCTCGACGTCGGCCGGGAACTGACCCGGGGGCTCGGCGCCGGGGCGAACCCGGACGTGGGGGAGCAGGCCGCCGAGGATCACCGCGAGGAGATCGAGGAGGTGCTCAAGGGCGCCGACATGGTCTTCGTCACCGCGGGCGAGGGCGGCGGCACCGGCACCGGCGGCGCGCCGGTGGTCGCGAACGTCGCCCGGTCCCTGGGCGCGCTCACCATCGGCGTGGTCACCCGCCCGTTCGGCTTCGAGGGCAAGCGCCGGGCCGTCCAGGCGGAGACCGGGATCGAACGGCTGCGGGCCGAGGTCGACACGCTCATCGTGATCCCGAACGACCGGCTCCTGTCCATCTCGGACCGTCACGTCTCCGTCCTCGACGCGTTCAAGGCGGCTGACCAGGTGCTGCTGTCCGGTGTTCAGGGCATCACCGACCTGATCACCACACCAGGCCTGATCAACCTTGACTTCGCGGATGTGAAGTCGGTCATGTCAGGTGCCGGGTCCGCGCTGATGGGCATCGGCTCCTCGCGCGGCGACGACCGGGCGGTGGCGGCCGCCGAGATGGCGATTTCATCGCCGCTTCTCGAGGCCTCCATCGACGGCGCGCACGGCGTGCTGCTGTCCATCCAGGGCGGTTCCGACCTCGGCCTCTTCGAGATCAACGAGGCGGCCCAGCTGGTCGCCAACTCCGCCGCGGTCGACGCGAACATCATCTTCGGCGCCGTGATCGACGACGCGCTCGGCGACGAGGTGCGGGTGACCGTGATCGCGGCCGGGTTCGACGAGCAGCGGTCAGGCCGTCCGGCCGCCGCGCCCGCCGTCGCTCAGCCGAGCGGCCGTCCGGCCGCGCCGCCGGTGGCCGCGCCGCCGGCGCAGCGCGCGGGCAGCGCCAACGGCTCCGCGGGCACTGGAAGCCGCGCAGGCAGCGGTAACGGCAACGGCTCGGCTATCGGCGGCGCCGTGGCGGGCAGCTCCACCGCGAGTGGCGCGCCGACGTCGGCCTCCTGGGCCGGCGGTTCGACGGGGACCACGGCCGGCAGGCGCGACGGCGCGCCCGACGGCCAGTCGACGGCGGGCCAGGCGAGCCAGGAACCGGCGAGATCCGGCAGTCAGGACCAGGCGAGCACGCCGGGCGGATGGCAGTCCTCGTCGCCGTACACCTTCACCTCCGACGCTGGCACCCCGGCCGCGGCCGGCTACGCCGAGCAGCCGGAGGCGCCCGCCGCGCCGCGCCAGCCGGCCGCCAGCGCTCCCGGTCACTCCGGCAGCACGGCTCACGCCGGCAGCACGGCCCATCAGGACAGCACGGCACAGCAGGGCAGCACGGGCGGCGACGGCGCCGCGGGCGGCTCCGCCGACCCGGCCAGCGGGATCCCCGCCCAGTCCACGGCGGACGCACCGTCCGGCTACGTGCCGTCCAAGGTCTCCTTCATGTCCGACGACGAGGAGGAGTACCCGGCCAAGTCCGGTTACGGCGGCTACGACGGCGCGCGCGGCGACGCCGCGCCGAGCTGGAAGGACTCCGGCCGCACGCCCAAGCAGGACAAGGTCTTCGATGTGACCGCGGGCCGTCGCCGGCCGGTGGTCTTCGAAGAGGACGACGACCTGGACGTCCCCGACTTCCTCAAGTGAGCGATGGCGTTTCCGGTCGTCCTGGCGAGCTGGCGGCCAGCCTTAAGGCCGTCAGGACGCGGATCGCGGCCGCCTGCTCAGCGGCGGGACGGGATCCGGCCGAGATCACGCTGATCGCGGTCACCAAGACCTACCCCGCCTCCGACGTGCTCGCCCTGGCCAGCCTCGGCCTGCGTGACTTCGGTGAGAACCGGGACCAGGAGGCGGCACCCAAAGCGGCCGCCGTGGCCGCCGCCGACGCGCCAGTCACCTGGCACTTCATCGGGCAGCTGCAGGGCAACAAGGCCAGTCACGTCGCCCGGTACGCGGACGTGGTGCACTCCGTCGACCGCAACCGCCTGGTTCGCGCGCTCAGCGCCGCGGTCCTGGCCGCGCCCCCGGGCGGCGGCGCCGACGGCGACACTGAACGCGGTACAGGCGAGGCTTCCCTCACCTGCCTCGTCCAGGTAAGCCTGGACGGCGACGTTTCCCGCGGCGGCGTTCCGGCCGACGGGCTCCTTGAGGTCGCACGGGCGATCGAGGCCGCGCCCGGGCTCGCGCTGGGCGGGCTGATGGCGGTGGCCCCCCTCGAGGCCGACCCGCGGGCCGTGTTCGCGCCGCTCCGCGAGCTGTCGGCGACGCTGCAGTCCGTCACCCCGTCCGCCACGGTGATCTCCGCGGGCATGAGCGGCGATCTCGAAGCCGCGATCGCGAGTGGTGCGACACACCTGAGAATTGGTACGGCGTTGCTCGGCAACAGAAGGCTTCCGGTCCGGTAATGTCCGTCGCGTAAGGCACGTGAAAGCTGTTCGGTACGCGGCGACGCGACGGGCGTGGCACGACGGAGGACTGAAGGATGGCCAGCGCGATGCGCAAGATGGCGGTCTACCTTGGCCTCGTGGAGGACGACCGCCGTTATCAGGACGGCTACGACGCGTACGGGGAGTACGACGAGTACGACGACCAGGCAGAGGCGATGGAAGCCGCGCCTGTGCGGACGGACTACGTCGGGTACGTGACCGATCAGCCGCTTGAGCCGGTACCGCCGCGGCAGGTCGAGCTCGCCCGTATCACCACACTCCACCCGCGGACCTACAATGAAGCCCGGACCATCGGTGAGCACTTCCGCGAAGGAACCCCGGTGATCATGAACCTGACCGAGATGGTCGACAGTGACGCCAGGCGCCTCGTCGACTTCGCGGCGGGTCTGATCTTCGGCCTGCGCGGGTCCATCGACAAGGTCACCAACAAGGTCTTCCTGCTCTCCCCGGCAAACGTCGAGGTGACCGCGGAGGACAAGGCGCGCATCGCCGAGCGTGGCTTCTTTAACCAGAGCTAGCGAGCGCGGTGAGGCGTCGAGGGTTCTGGGACGGGTGATGTGATGGAGACCCTGAAGGTCGTCCTTACCTATGTGCTGACGCTGTATCTTGTCGTGCTCATCGGGTGCATGATCCTCAGCTGGATCAACGTGTTCGTGCGTCCCTGGTACCCGCCGCGCATCGTCAAGCTGATCGCTGAGACGATTTTCACCCTGACCGATCCGCCGCTGAAATTCCTGCGCCGCTACATCCCGCCCCTCCGGCTAGGTACAGTATCCATGGACCTCAGCTTTATGGTCCTGTTCATCGTGGTACTCATTTTGCTTGAGGTGGCAGTACCTCGACTTTGAGGACACGGACTGTGCTGATCAGGTACGGTTCGGAGGAACAACGGTGGTTCAGAAAACACGGTGCTGAGGACACAGCCAAGCGCGCCGAGGAGACAAGATGCCGCTGACGCCCGCGGATGTGCGGAACAAGCAGTTCAGTACGACCAGGCTCCGGCCCGGCTACGACGAGGAAGAGGTTGACGCCTTCCTTGACGAGGTCGAGGCTGAACTGGACAGATTGATCCAGGAGAACGAAGAGCTGCGGTCGAAGCTGGCCGAGGTTCTGCGTGGCGGTGGGAAGCCAGCGATGGCGCTCAGCTCGCCTCTGTCTGACCCGAGACCGGACACCATGGTGCCCGAGTCCCAGATGGAGCAGCAGCAGCCGCCGATGCGTCGCCCCGAGCCCATGATGCACGACCGGCCGTACCACGCCGAGGACAACATGGACACGGCGGCGCGGGTGCTCTCTCTCGCGCAGCAGACGGCCGACCAGGCGATCGCCGACGCCCGCCGCGAGGCGGACGAGACGCTCGGCCGGGCTCGCCGTGAGGCTGACGAGGTGCTCACCAAGGCCCGCCGCCAGGCGGAGCAGATCACTGGTGACGCCCGGGCGCGCGCCGAGTCGCTTGAGCGGGATGCCCAGGAGCGGCACCGCCAGGCGATGGGGTCGCTCGTCACCCAGCGCGAGGAGCTCGAGCGGCGGGTCGACGACCTGCGGGCGTTCGAGCGCGAGTACCGCAGCAGGCTTAAGGCGTACCTGGAAGGCCAGCTTCGTGACCTGGAAGCGGGTGTTACCGACAGCGGTACGTTCCCGGCCATGCCTCCGGCCGCGCCGCCGAACGCACCACAGCTCCCGGCCGGCCTCGGCCAGTCCGCGCTGCGCAGCGGTGCGAACGGTCCGGCGCCGACAACGGCTCAGTACGCGGTTCCCGAGCACGCGGGCGGCTTCCGTCCGGACGGGCGCTAACCGAGCGGTAGGCAGCGGTCCGGCCTAGCCGGACGCAAGGAGATAACCAGGTGATCCGGTTCAGCGCCGCGCTCGTCGCGGTCGCCATCGGGGTACTCATTGGCGGTATCGCTACCAGCAAGTTGCTGCTCGTCTACATCGCGATCGTCGTGAGCGCCGCCGCACTGGTCGCGCTGGCCATCGGGGTCGTGCTCAAGCGCGAGGAGCTTTTCGGGGAGGTACCGGGGCTCGTGCCCGCAGGTGCGGGTGCGGGCGCCAGCCCGGTGCTGCCGTCGGCTCGTGCCGGCGGCGGCCGGGACCGCGAGACCAGGGACAAGGGCCGCCAGGCGGCCACTGCCCCGGCTCCGGTCCAGGTACCACCGGTTCAGGTGGCCGAGACGCCCGCCCGCTACGGTGCCGCCGCGGCTGCGGCGCCGCCGGTCACCGCGCCGTTGAACGGGGCGTCGGCCACGCCGGCGCCCGGTGCCGCGGCGCCGGCTCCTCCCTGGGAGACGCCGACGACGCGGAACCCGTGGTCAGCCCCGCCTGCCGACGTGCGCCCGCCCTGGGCTCCCGCCGAGACGGGGGCCACCGCCTGGCCGGACGACCGGACCGTCACCCCGCCGGAACCGGCCACCAGGCCGTCACCGGCCGCTGACAGTCCCGAGTCCGCCCCCGGGGCCGTCCCGTCCAGCTGGTTCGACCGGCTCGGCGAACCGGTGACCTCGACGGCACCAGCAGCCGCCGCGTCCGCCGTGGTGCCCGAAGACGCCGTGACTGACGAGGTGCCCGCTGAAGCGGTTTCCCAGGACAGCCCGGCGCCAGACAGCGGTGTCTCGGCCGACGATGACGACGACTGGCCGACTCGCTACTCCTGGCTCGACGACGACGATGAGGTCGCCGACGGCTCCGCGGCGGAGGACACGGCCGCAGACGAGACCGCCGCGTCCGCCATCGTCGAGGCAGGCTCAAGCGAGACCGGTGCCGGGATCTCTGACGACGGGTCCGGGCAAGCCGAACCGGGCAAAGCCCCGCCCACGGTCGTGACGCCGGTGATCAAAACGGCAACGGCGACTACGCCCGTCGCGGCAGCTATCCAGAAGACGGCGGTCGTGCAGCAGCCGGTCACCGCCCAGCAGGCGACGGCCGCCGAGAAGCCGGCCGTCGACGCTGAAGCCGCCGAGAAGCCGGCCCCAGTCGCGGAGGCCGCCCAGAAAGCAGCCCCTGACGCGGAGGTCTCTCGAGGACCGTCTGCCCTCGCCGAGGAGCCAGCTGACCCCGCCACCGCGACCGCGGACGGTGCCGCCGACCCCGCCATCGCGACCGCGGACACTACCGCCGGCCACGAGTCGCCGGCCGAAGCCGGCCAGGCTCCCGGCACTGGCCTCGTCGCAGTGGTCCGCGGCGTGCCCAGGTACCACGAAGACGACTGCGTCCTCATTCGCTTCCTGCCCGAAGGCGACATCAGGAAGCTGTCAGTCCCGGATGCCACGGCAGCGGGCTGCACCCCGTGCGCCGCTTGCCAGCCCGGATAACAGCAACAAGCGAAGCGCTTCGCGTGCCCGGCTCAGGTCGCTCAGATCCGGGCGATCCAGAAGCGCAGCCCCAGCCCGGCATCCGCGTACTCGTGCCACGCCCGCCTCGTGACCGTCCCGCTGTCCGCGACCGTCCCGCTGTCCGCCGCCCCGCTGTCCGAGGCAGCGCTGCTGTCCGCGGCCGCGCCGCCGGGCGCTGGCCCGTCACCCGCGCCGAAGGACACGGCGAGCACTTCGGCGGCGATGACGGTTGCGCTGGCCTCGATCGCTGCCGCGAGGGCGGCGCCGCTGGCCGACCAGCGCACCGCGATCCGGTCGCTGACCGCGAGGCCGGCGGACTTGCGGGCGTCCTGGATGAGCCGGACGACCTCGCGGGCATAGCCCTCGGCACGCAGCTCGTCCGTCAGCGCCAGGTCGAGCGCGACCGTCTCGCCACCCGCGGTGGCCACCCCCCAGCCTTCAAGCGGCGCCTGCGTGATTACCAGGTCAGCCGCGGTCAGCGTCACCTTCCCGAGCTTCGGCACCCGCACGGTGACCGATCCGGACGGTTCGGCCACCGCGTGGGCCACTTCGGCCGGGCTGGCCGCCCTGATCGCGGCGGCGACCGCCTGGGTGGACGCGCCGAAGCGCCGTCCCAGTGCCCGGAAGTCCGGCTTGACGGTATAGCTGACCAGCTCGCCGCCTGCCGGGTCGAGTGCCTCGAGCACGTGCACGTTGAGCTCGTCCGCGACCAAGTCGCGCAATTCGGCGGGGAGCGCGGAGAAACCCGCGGCGCCTGCCAGCGCGCGGGACAGCGGCTGGCGGGTCTTGACGGACGCCGCCGACCGGGCCGACCGGCCGAGCTCGACCAGCCGGCGCGCCAGCGCCATCTGCGATGACAGCGTCTCGTCGATAAGGGCCTGCTCGTACGACGGCCAGGAGGCGAGGTGGACCGAGTTGGGGCCGTCAAGCGGCCGCAGCGCGTCCCACAGGTAGTCGGACAGGAACGGGATGAACGGCGCGAGCATCGTGGTCACCGCGGTGAGCGCCTCGTGCAGGGTCGCGAACGCCGATGCGCCGTCAGCCGAGCCGTGACCGCCCCAGAAGCGCCGCCTTGACCGGCGCACGTACCAGTTGGAGAGGTCGTCGATGAGCGCGGCCAGCCTGCGCCCGGCGGCCGCCGCGTCAAACGACTCGAGCGCCGCGGTCACGTCCCGCACGCACGCGTGCACCTCCGACAGCAGCCACCGGTCGACCAGCGGCCGGTCCCCGGCTGCGGGGGCAGCGGCGGCGTCCTCCGGCGTCCACGCGGTGCCGGCACCGGCCGCGTTCGCGTAAAGCACCAGGAAGGACACCGTGTTCCAGTAGGTGAGAAGCACCTTCCTGACGATCTCGTCGAGCACGTTCGGTCCGATCCGGCGCTGCCCCCAGGGCGACCCCGACGCGGCGAAGAACCAGCGCACCGCGTCCGCGCCGCGGGAGTCGAGCAGCCCCATCGGCTCGATGACGTTGCCCAGGTGCTTGGACATCTTCCGCCCCTGCTCGTCCATAACGAGCCCGAGGCAGACCACGTTCTCGTACGCGGACCGGCCGAAGACCAAAGTCCCCACCGTCATCAGCGAGTAGAACCAGCCACGGGTCTGGTCGATCGCCTCGCAGATGAACTGGGCCGGGTAAGCGGACTCGAACGCGGCCGCGTTCCGCTGCGGCGCCCCCCACTGCGCGAACGGCATCGACCCGGAGTCGAACCAGACGTCGGCGACTTCGGGCACCCGGGACGCGCTGCCGCCGCATTCCGGGCACGGGAACGTGACGTCGTCGACGTAGGGCCGGTGCGGGTCGAGTCCCGACAGCTCGCGGCCGGCCAGCTCTGACAGCTCGGCCAGCGAGCCGACGCAGGTCACATGCTCGTCCTCGCACGTCCAGAGCGGCAGCGGCGTGCCCCAGTACCGGGTGCGCGACAGTGCCCAGTCGACGTTGCCGCGCAGCCAGTCGCCGTACCGGCCCTCCTTGATGGTGGGCGGCTGCCAGTTCGTCTTCTCGTTCTCGGCCAGCAGCTGGTCCTTGACCAGCGTGGTCCTGATGTACCAGGACGGCAGCGCGTAGTAGAGCAAGGTGGTTCCGCAGCGCCAGCAGTGCGGGTAGCTGTGCGTGTGCGGGGCGACGCGGAACAGCAGCCCGCGGTCCGCCAGGTCGGCGATGAGCGGCTGGTCGGCGTCCTTGAAGAACAGCCCGCCGACCAGGGGGAGCCCGTCGTCGAAGTGCCCGTCGGCCCGCACCGGGTTCACCACCGGCAGCCCGTTGGCCCGGCTGACCGCCAGGTCGTCGGCGCCGAAAGCCGGCGCCAGGTGCACCAGGCCCGTCCCGTCCTCCGTGGTGACGAAGTCACCGGAGACCACCCGGTGCGCCCCTTCGATCGGCACTATCCCGAACGGAGGCGTGTACTCCGCCCCCGTCAATTCGCTGCCCCGCAGCCGGGTGAGCACATGCCAGCCTTCGCCAAGCACCCGCGGCCACAGCGCGTCGGCTACCACGACCTTGTCCCCGTCGCCTGACTTCCTGGCGATCACGTACTCGACATCCGGGTGGACGGCGATGGCGGTGTTGGACACCAGCGTCCACGGCGTCGTCGTCCAGACCAGCAGGTCGGCGCCGAGCAGGTGCCTGCTGGCGCTCTCGGGCACCGACGTGACCCGGAACCGCACGGTCACCGACGGATCGGAGACCTCGCGGTACACATCAGGCTGGCCCATCTCGTGGTCGGAGAGCGGCGTTCCGCAGCGCGGGCAGTACGGGCTGATACGGAAGTCCCGCACCAGCAGCCCCTTGTCGTAGATCGTCTTCAGCGCCCACCAGACGGACTCCACGTACTGGGCGTCCATCGTCCTGTAGGCGGTCGACAGGTCGATCCAGTAGCCCATCCGGGTGGTGAGCGAGGCGAACGCGTCGACGTGCCGCAGCACCGACTCGCGGCAGCGCGCGTTGAACTCCGCCACGCCGTAGGCCTCGATGTCCCGCTTGCCGGAAAGGCCGAGTTCCTTCTCCACCGCGACCTCGACGGGCAGGCCGTGGCAGTCCCAGCCTGCCTTGCGCGGCACGTGGAAGCCCTGCATGGTCTTGAACCTGGGGAAGACGTCCTTGAACACCCGGGCCTCGATATGGTGCACCCCCGGCATGCCGTTAGCCGTGGGAGGCCCCTCGTAGAACGTCCACCGGGGACCGTCCGCGGTCTGCTTCAGCGACGCCTCGAACGTCCCCGCACGGCGCCACCGGGCCAGCATCTCGTGCTCGATGGCAGGCAGGTTCGGCTGCGCGGGCAGGGCAGGCAGCGTCCCGCCGGGCCCGCGCCCCGTGCTCAGCGACGAGACCGCCCCGGCCGGCGTTACGGTGCCTGCCGGGTCCACGGAGCCTGCCGGCGTCGCGGTGTCATCCGGGTCCGTTGTGCCCGCCGGCGTTTCGATGCCCGCCGGCGTCTGCGGGGTTGACGGCGTACGGGGCTCTTGCGGCATCGGGCGTCCTCCAGCTTCAGCGAATCAGCTCAGCCAGAGGGACGAGGCGCGCGCCCCGCGGTACCACCCTCTTTGTCCTCCCGGCGGGCTCGTCTGCCCCCGGCCTGCCGCTTTCCCCCGCCCGCAGCGCCGCGCGGGCACGCCGGGGTCAGGATGAGCGGGGCGGGTAAGCCGCGTCCGTTCGGACCACTTGATTGTTGATCTTGCCGGTTCTACTGAGCCCGCGACCTGCCGCCACCTGGGCAGTCCTGACGGGCGAGGGCCCTTCTTCCGGCCGCTCCGGGGTGATCTGGTCCGCGGCGCACGCCCCGGGCTCGCACCGTCCCCGGGTCGCTCATGCTGCGTTCCGCGGCAGCTGTCCCCATCACCGCGCGTTCAGGATAACCGATGCCCGTGCGGCGTCGCCGGCTGCCGCACCGCCGCCGGCCTGTGCGTCACCGGGCGGCACCGCTGGAGGGCTGCCCTGCGTCACTGGCCGCCGTGCGGAGCTACCGCCGGTTCGGGCGTGCTCACGACCATCCGGGTGACCTTTATATCCGGCTATGTCGCGATCGTCCCGTGAACTCCCGCTGGACCGCGGCGTGCCGCCCCGTCCGCGCTCCCGGCGCCGCGCCGTTGCGCCGTGAGGCGAATGAGTTTGCGGGCGGCGCGGTGCGGCCGTATCCTCCGTTGTCTGTCCGACTCTCATAATCGAGGAACCGAAAATGACCGCTGCGCCAAACCGCGCCGCCGATCTGCCGGTGCGGCCTGGCGAGGATCCGTGGTCCGACGCCGAGCTCACCGTGCTCCGTGTTGAGCTAGAGAAAGAAGCGGTCGAGCTGCGCGCCGAGATCGCCGGGTCGCAGGCGCAAATCGTCGCCCAGCTGGGCGACGGGGCGATGGAAGCCGGGGACGACGAGGCCGACACGAGCTCTAAGCTGTTCGAGCGGGAGCAACAGCTCGCGCTGAGCAGCAACACGCGCGACCTGCTCGAGCAGATCGAGCACGCCCTGGCGCGGATCGAGGCCGGAACCTATGGAGTGTGCGAATCGTGCGGCAAGCCGATAGGGAAGGCGCGCCTGCAGGCGTTCCCCCGCGCGACCCTGTGCGTGGCGTGCAAGCAGCGCCAGGAACGCCGCTGAGCTCAGGCGCCACCGAGTCCGGCGTCTCCGGGGCCGGCGCCGCTGAGTCCGACGTGACCGAGTCCGACGTGACCGCGGCGGGCGGCTCGCGGCACACTCGGCGGGTCGCGGTGCTCGCGGCCGTCGCGGTCTTCGTGCTCGCCGCTGACATCGTCAGCAAGGCGCTGGTCGTCGCCCATCTGCGGCCCGACGAGCCGGTCCACCTGATCGGCAACGTGCTGATGCTGTGGCTGACGAGGAACCCGGGCGCGGCATTCAGCGTCGGCACCAGCGAGACGGTCGTGTTCACCGTGATCGCCTTCGGTGTCGTCGTCTACATCGCCAGGACCGCGCGCAAGCTGTACTCCCTGGGCTGGGCGATCGCGCTCGGCCTGCTGCTCGGCGGCGCCACCGGCAACCTGACCGACCGGATCTTCCGCGCCCCGGGGCTGTTCCGCGGCGACGTGGTGGACTGGATCGCGGTGACCAGGTACTACCCGATCTTCAACCTGGCTGACTCGGCGATCGTGTGCGGGGGCATCCTCACCGTCATCCTCGCCATGCGCGGCTACCGCCTGGACGGCAGCCGCGGGGAGCTCTCGGCCGGACGGGCCACCGACGCCGGCCGGGAAGCTGATGCGGGGCAGGAAGCGGACGAGGCGGCCCAGACGCCGCAGTCTGAGCAGTCCGCAGAGTCCACCGGGTCCACGGAGCCGGCGGAGTCGTGAGCGAGCTTGCGCGCGATCCAGTAAGCACTGCGCTTTCGCGAGCGGGCCTGACGAGCGTCAGCGAGGAGGGGCCGTGAGCGGGGCCGGGCGGCTGGTTTACGTTCCCGAGGGGCTGGAGGGGGAGCGGCTCGACGCGGCCCTCGCGCGGATGTTCGGCTTCTCCCGCAGCGGCGCGGCCGAACTCATTGCCGCCGGCGACGTCCTGGTCGACGGCAAGCCGGCGTCGAAGTCAGACCGGGTCACGGCCGGCGCCGAGCTGGCGGTGACCATTCCGCCGCCGCCGGACGTGGCCGCGGCGCTGGCGGCGGCCGAGCCTGTGCCCGGCATGGGCATCCTCTACGAGGACGACGACATCATCGTGGTCGACAAGCCTCGTGGCGTGGCGGCACACCCGTCGCCTGGCTGGACCGGGCCGACGGTGATCGGCGGCCTGCTCGGGTCCGGCCACCGGGTGGCGACCAGCGGCGCCGCCGAGCGCCAGGGCATCGTCCACCGGCTCGACGCGAACACCACCGGGGTGATGGTGGTCGCGAAAAGCGAGGGCGCCTACAGCGCGCTCAAGCAGGCCTTCAGGGACCGCACCGTCTCGAAGACCTACCACGCGCTGATCCAGGGGCACCCCGATCCGCTGCGCGGCACGATTGACGCGCCAATCGGCCGGCACCCGTCGGGCGACGGCCGGTTCGCGGTGGTCGCGGACGGCCGTCCTTCCGTCACCCACTACGACACGCTCGAGGCATTCCGGGCGGCTTCGCTGCTCAGCGTCGGCCTCGAGACCGGCCGCACTCACCAGATCCGGGTGCACATGGCCGCGCTGCACCACCCGTGCTGCGGCGACCTGCTGTACGGGGCGGACCCGGTGCTCGCCGCGCACCTCGGACTGACCAGGCAGTGGCTGCACGCGGTGCGCCTGTCATTCGAGCACCCGGCCACCGGCCAGCAAGTGACCTTCGAATCGGCGTACCCGGACGACCTCCAGCACGCACTGGACGTGCTCGCCGAAGAAAGCTGACCCCGGGTCACCCGTCACCCCGGTCACGGACCCCGGGTCACCCGCCACCCCGGTCACGACAGCCGTGGCTGTATTCGCTGTCACTCTGCCGTGTCACTGTGTCACTGTGCCGCTGTCACCGTGCCTGCCGTCACTGTCTCCCGGGTGAGCGACTGTGCCACGATGAGCGGCGTGGAGATTCCGGCATACCTTGACGCACTCGACGAGAACGGCGTGCTGCTCGCTGACGCGGCGGTCCAGGCCGGGCTGACGGCCAGCGTGCCCGCCTGCCCTGACTGGCAGGTCCGTGACTTGCTCAGGCATCAGGCGTACGTGCACGCCTGGGCGGCGCGGCATGTCGCCGAGCGGCTGCCCGAGCTCGCAGAAGAAGCGCCCGAGGCCGCCATCTTGTCCGGCGGGCCGCCCGACGCCGAGCTGATCGCGTCGTACAGGCAAGGCCACGCCGCCCTGGTCGCCACGCTGCGGACAGCCGATCCCGACGTTCCGTGCGCCGCGTTCATGCCGGCACCGTCGCCGCTGGCGTTCTGGGCTCGCCGCCAGGCCCACGAGACCGCCGTGCACGGCTACGACGCGCGGTCGGCGGGCCCTGACGGCCCCCCTGACCCGGTGACCGCGTTCGCGCCGGATTTCGCCGCTGACGGCATCGACGAGCTGATCATGGGGTTCGCCGCCCGGCGACGTTACCGGCTGCGGGGCGACGGCACCTGGTCGTTCGCGGTCCGCCCGGACGACGCGCCTGGCCGCTGGATCGTCCGCCTCGACGAGGGCGCCACCACGGTGAGCCGGGACCGTGAAGACGCGGAGACCGGGGCCGACTGCGTGATCGGCGGCCCGGCAGCCGGTCTCTACGCGTTCCTGTGGAACCGCTGCGGCCTGGAAGCGGGCAGCGTCCGCGTCTCCGGCGACCCGTGGGTCGTCGCCCTGTGGTCGTCCAGCGTCTGCGTCGGCTGGTGACCTAACGGCGCCCTGCGTGACCTGACCGCGTAGGAGCGGCCTGCGTGACCGGATGACGCGCCCGCGATCGACTCTCCCACCGGCGAAAGCGAGCCATTGAAGACCGCGTTTGCCGAACGCAACCCGGACCAGCAGCTTTCGCGCGGAAACTTTCGGCTGAACGGAGATTTTTCGTTGCTATACCCCGATTTGTCACCAAGATCTTTAGCGGTCTGGGGCTATGGGGACAGACGGGACTGTGGTGGCAGGGGAGCCGCGAACTGGGAGGTCGCAGCCGGGAGGTCGCAGCCCCGGAGGTCGCAGCCCCGGAGGTCGCGCCGCGGGGGTCGCGTCCCGGAGGCCGCGGGCCGGGAGGCCGCGGGCCGGGAGGCCGCGGGCCGGGAGGTCGCGGGCCGGCAAGCGCCCGCGGGGCGCGGTGTGTGACCTCTTCCGGTCCTTCGCCCGACGCCGGCGTGGGAGTCCCGCCCGCGCCCGCCGACCCGCTAAGGTAGTGGCTTACCGGTTCGAGGCACCCCGACCGCTTACCCCGTTCACACTGGTATCTGGTGAACCGAGGGAACGGCGGTGCGGAGCGTGCGCGGGCGCGGGACAACTTCAGGCGCAAGCAGGAGGCGATGAACGCACATGGCTGACACCCCTTACGCCCACCTGCACGTGCATACCGAGTACTCGATGCTTGACGGCGCCGCCCGCCTCAAGGAGATGTTCAAAGAGGTCAAAGCCAACGGCATGACGCACGTGGCGATGACCGACCACGGCAACATGTTCGGCGCCGCCGAGTTCCACCGGCAGGCCAAAGAGAACGGCGTCACCCCCGTCATTGGCATCGAGGCCTACGTCGCGCCCGAGTACCG
>DASYAD010000378.1:0-7802 GCA_036501515.1 Trebonia sp.
AATGTCTCGCAAGCAGCTGGACGTCAACTTCTTCGATCGGTCGGCGATCGAGAACCCGTGGCCGCTGTACGAACAGGCGCGGGCGGCGGGCCGGGTGGTGTGGAACGAGGTCATCCACGGGTGGATGGTCACCGGCTTCGAGGACTGCTCGCAGGTGCTGACCGACGACGGCGAGCGGTTCTCGGCGATGCCGAGCGACCCGCAGGTGCTGCCCTGGTTCGAGGCGCCGACGATGATCTCGACCGACGGCGCTGATCACGTCCGGCTGCGCAAGTGCCTGGCGCCGATGTTCACCCGGCGGGCGACGGCGCGGTGGGAGCAGCGGGTCGAGGCTGTGGTGGAGCAGTTGCTGGCGCCGCTGGCGGCCGGCGACAGCACCTACGACCTGATCGCCGACTTCACCATGGTGCCGACGATCGTCGTGGCGGAGATGCTCGGGGTGCCGGAGGAGCGGCATGGCGATTTCCGCCGCTGGTCCAACACCATCGTGAGCAACCTCGCCTGGGGCCATGAAGACGAGCAGGCCAGGGCGGCGATGCTGGCCGCGGCGGGTGAACTCAACGCGTACCTGCGCGAGGAGATCGGGCGCCACCGCGTCGAGCAGCCCGATGACCTGCTCACGGCGGTGATCCGGGCCTCGGGCGACGGCGGCGTCATGTCTGATGACGAGGTGCGGGCGGCTGCGGTCCTGCTGCTGGCCGCGGGGTATGACACCACCGCCAAGCTGTTGTCGAACGCGCTCCTGGCGTTCGAGGAGAATCCCCGCCAGCGGGCGCTGCTGGTGGCTGATCCGTCACTGATGCCCGACGCGATCGAAGAGGCGCTGCGCTGGCGGAGCACGGTTCAGATGATCCCGCGGATCGCCGTGAAAGACCTGACCCTCGGGGATGCTGAGGTGGCGGCCGGGGAAATGGTCTACACGATTATCGCTGCCGCCAACCGCGACCCTTCCCGCTGGGGCGACCCTGACGTCTTCGACGTCCGCCGCCCGCACCAGGCCCACTACGGGTTCGGCTACGGCTCGCACTTGTGCCTGGGCGCGCCGCTGGCCCGCCTCGAGGCCAAAGTCGCACTGCAGGCGCTGCTGCGGCTCGCGCCGGAGTTCCGGCTGCGGGACATCGACTTCGGCCCGTCGTTCTTCGTACGCGGCCCGGAGCGCGGCTCCCTCGATGTGACGGCGCTGGTCTGAGCGCCAGCGACGCACGAGCCTACGGTCAGGAGTCAATCGTCGGGACGAGTTTGCCCTGGGCACGGCCCGCCTCGTGGCTCGAGACCCTGCTCGCCAACCGCGGCGTGCCGCCTCAGGCGCTCGTTGCCGGGCTCAGGGCGCTGGCGCCGGTCATTTGCGACGCCGACGGCCGCCGGCCAGCTCGTGTCCGCCGCTGTCCAGAACGAGGCCTGACCCCGGCGGTCACCCGCCCGTCACACGCGACAGCGGCATCTCGCGGAGCCGTGGCAGCTCGCCGTAATCCACGCTAGAAAATAGTTCGGCCTTGCAATAGGCTCAACCATTGAACAGCTTTATGGCGTGGCAGCAGCCCCTGGGAGGCGACTGTGCAATACCGGACGATCGGCCGCTCCGGACTGAAGGTCTCGACGCTCGGTCTCGGAACCGGCAGTCCCACGTTCTGCGGGCGCCTGGAGCGCGATGACGCGCTCCAGCTGATCCGCGAGGCGCTTGACCTCGGAGTGACCTATTTCGACACGGCCGAGACATACGCCGAGGGCCGCGCCGAGGAACTGCTGGGGGCCGCGCTGGCAGGCCGCCGCGATGAGGTTGTCCTGGCCACCAAGTTCGGCAAGGACCGCAGCGTCCCGGTGAGCGAGCAGCCCGGTTCGCGGCGCCGCATCATGGGCGCCGTCGAAGGGAGCCTGCGCCGTCTCGGCACCGACCGCATCGACCTCTACATACTGCACGAGCCTGACCCGGGTACGCCCGTCGAGGAAACCCTCAGCGCGCTGGACGACCTGGTCCACGCAGGCAAAGTCCGCTACATCGCCTGCTCGGAGTTCGCCGCCTGGCAGTTGTGCGAGGCGGCGTGGACCTCGCGGACGGGGCAGACAGCCAGCTTCATCAGTGTCGGCGCGCACTACAACCTGCTGGAGCGCGGGCATGATGAGCTGCGCGCGTGCGCCCGCGCCTACGGCATCGGGCTGGTACCGACAGCACCGCTGGCCGGCGGTTTCCTGACCGGAAAGTACGAACGGGGGCAAGCGCCGGCCGCCGACAGCCGGTTCGGAGCAGTACCCCGCTGGGCCGGCTCCAAGTACCGGGACATCGCCCGCTACGCGCCGAAGCTGAGCGAGGCGCGGTTCGCGGCCCTTGATAAGGTCCGTCATTTCGCGGACGAGCGGGGCGTCAGTGTTCCCGCGGTTGCCCTAGCGTGGCTGTACGCACACGACGAGATCGCGGTCGTCCCGGTCGGGGTGACATCGGCCGGGCAGCTGCGCCGTAACGTAGCCGACTCGGAGTGGCGCATGACCACCGACGAGCTCGCGGCTCTTGAGGCGCTGCTCTGCGGGTGACGGTGCGGGACCGGGCGACTCGCGAGGGCGATCAGGATCGCCTGCGTGCGGGTCTCGCCTCGGAGTACTGTGCCGAGATCACCCAGCGGCGGCCGCAGTGACCAGCCCGGGCGGTACCGGGGGCGGCGCGGTCACCGCCGCCGCGCACCCGGTGCCGCCGGCCGGATAAGAAGGAGATGAGCCCTGGTGTTCGTAGAACTGAGCAGTGGCGGCGACCCGGCCGTGGTCCTGCGCGAACCGGACAACTTCAAGCAGTTCCACGTCGCCGCGCACGCACTCACCGACGACGAGGTGGGTGCGGCGCTGGCGGGAAGCGGCGCCGGAACCTGGGACGGCGACCACGCCTGGATCTCGACGGCATTTCTCGAGCGGAACGGCCGCCCCGACTCGAATGAGTGGCAGGAGGGATTTGCCGCCATGGTGCGGTACGCCGCCAAGAGCGGGTGGACCTCAGCGGACGGCAAGGCGATTCGAGCCCATGTCGAGCGCGTGACTCAGTAGAAACGACCCGGCCGGTTTCCGACCGCCGGAGTGCCAGTCATCCGGATCGCGGGCGCAGGCCGTCAAGCAGCAGGCCGATGTAACGGCCGGCGATCTCCTCCGGGCCTAGCGGGCCGTCGATCCTGATCCACCGCGCGGCGGAGTTGAACATGCCGAGGATGCCGCGAACCTCCAGGTCGTCAACCTCGCGCCACAAGCCCGCGGCCGCGCCCTCGTCCATGACGCCGCGCCAGATGCGCTCGTACTCGTCGCGCGCGGCAATGATCTCCTTGCGGTGCACCTCGGACAGGAACCGCGCTTCGTGGATGGCGACCGACCAGCCGTCACCGTGCACGGCGTGGTGGTGCAGCAGGTCGCCCGCGATACCGCGCAGCTTGACGTCCGGCGGCCCGGCACCGTCCGCGACCGGCCGGGCCAGGCTGATGACCTGCTGGAGCAGGCCCATGCTGATCTCGAAGAGCAGGCGTTCCTTGCTCCCGATGTGGTGGTACAAGGCGCCGCGGCCGAGCCCCACCGCGTCGGAAATCTCCTGGACGCCCGTGCCGTGGTAACCCTTCGCGACGAACAGGCGCGTCACTTCCGTCAAGATCCGCTCCCGTGAGGAGCCGCCGCCACGCACCGTCATGATCATCCGTCCGTCCAAGGATCCCGGCCTAGCGCAGGATACATTCCTCGGCTAGTGTACAGACTGATCGGTACAGACGCCGAACGACACGGCTGGGAGAGGTACGCGCGATGGGCGACGCCGTCATAGTTGAAGCGGTCAGAAGTGCGCACGGCAAGCGGAACGGCACGCTGGCTGCTGTGCATCCCGTTGACCTGATGGCGGACGTGCTCAACGCCGTGGTCGCCAGGACCGGTCTCGACCCCCGCCTCGTCGACGACGTCGCGATCGGGTGCGTGACCCAGCTGGGCGACCAGTCGAGCAACGTCGCGCGGTTCGCCGTCCTCGCCGCGGGCTGGCCTGCCGAGATCCCCGGGGTGACCATCAACCGGGCCTGCGGCTCGAGCCAGCAGGCGCTCGACTACGCGGCCTGCGCGGTCATGGCCGGGCAGGCCGAGATCGTCGTCGCCGGCGGTGTCGAGACCATGAGCCGGGTGCCGCTCGGGGCGGCCCGGGAGATGGGCATGCCCTACGGGCCGCGGGTCCTGGCGCGCTACGACGGCTTTTCCTTCAACCAGGGCCTGAGCGCCGAGATGATCGCCGAGCGCTGGGGGCTGTCCCGGCTGCAGCTCGACGAGTTCGCCGCCGCCTCGCACGCGAAGGCGGCCGCGGCCACCGATTCCGGCGCGTTCGCCGGGCAGATCGTCCCCGTCGACGTCGACGGAACGCCGTTCGCGGTGGACGAGGGGATACGGCGGGGCAGCTCAGCGCAGACCCTGGCCGGGCTGCGGCCGTCGTTCAAGCCGGACGGCGTGATCCACGCGGGCAACTCCTCCCAGATATCCGACGGCGCCGCGGCGCTGCTGGTCATGACGCCGGAACGGGCCCGCGAGCTGGGGATGACCCCGATCGTCCGCTACCACAGCGGCGCGGTCGTCGGAGCCGACCCGGTGCTGATGCTGACCGGCCCGATTCCGGCCACGGAGCGGCTGCTCAAGCGGTCGGGCGTAGCGCTGTCGGAGATCGGCGTGTACGAGGTCAACGAGGCGTTCGCGCCCGTTCCCCTCGCCTGGCTGCACGACACGGGCGCGGACCAGGAACGCCTCAACCCGCTCGGCGGTGCGATCGCGCTCGGCCATCCGCTCGGCGCCTCGGGCGCCAGCCTGATGACCCGGATGGTGCACCACATGCGCGACCACGGCATCCGCTACGGCCTGCAGACCATGTGCGAGGGCGGCGGGACCGCCAACGCCACGCTGGTCGAGCTGGTCGCCTGATGCGGGTGGCGAGCGTGGCGGGTCAGGGCAGCCCTCCGTTCGGTATGACCGAATGAAGCGCACGCTGTTCAGCCCCGAGCACGAGGCCTTCCGCGACCTCGTCAGGTCCTTCATCGCCCGCGAGGTCGTGCCCGTGTACCCCGAGTGGGAGGCCGCCGGGTGCCCGCCCCGTGACCTGTTCCGCCGGCTGGGCGAGATCGGCATCATGGGCATGAACATGGACGAGAAGTGGGGCGGAGCCGGACAGCGGGACTACGTCTACAACGTCGTGCTGCAGGAGGAGACGGCGCGCGCGGGCGTCACCGTCGGCCCGCTGCGCACCCACCTCGACGTGATCTTGCCCTACTTCCGCCGCTACGCGGACGACGACCAGCAGCGCCGGTGGTTCCCCGGCATCTGCACTGGCGACCTCATGACGGCGATCGCCCTCACCGAGCCGGACACGGGGTCTGACCTCGCCGCGGTCCGGACGACGGCGGTCCGCGAGGGCGATCACTACGTGCTCAACGGAGCCAAGACCTATATCACCGGCGGCTCGCTGGCCGAGCTGTTCATCGTGCTCTGCCGCACCTCGACGGACGAGGCCAACCGCAGGCGCGGGCTGACGCTGCTCGTGGTCGAGGAGGGGATGGCCGGCTTCACCAAGGGCCGGAAGCTCGACAAGATCGGCCTGAAGGCCCAGGACACGGTCGAGCTGTCGTTCTCCGGTGTCGTCGTCCCGGTGGCCAACCGGCTCGGCGACGAAGGGGCGGCGTTCGGCTACCTCGGCGCCAACCTTCCCCAGGAGCGCCTGGCGATCGCCGTCGGCTCGGTCGCCCAGGCCCGCGCGGCGCTGGACCTCACGATCGGGTACGTCTCCAGCCGGCGCGTCTTCGGCCAGACGGTCAGCAGCTTCCAGAACACCAAATTCGAGCTCGCCGCGATGGCGACCGACATCGAGGCCGGGCAGGCGCTGCTTGACAAGGGCATCGCCAGCCTGGGGACTGGCGACCTCAGCCCGGCCGACGCGGCCATGGTGAAGCTCTTCTGCACCGAGCTGCAAGGCCGCGTGGTCGACCGCTGCATGCAGCTGTTCGGCGGATTCGGCTACATCAGCGAATCGGGGATCGCCCGGCTCTACGCCGACGCGCGGGTCACCCGGATCTACGGCGGTACCAGTGAAGTCATGAAAACGATCATCAGCAAGTCGCTGGGCTTGCCCAGTTCGTGACGGCCTGGCCGCCCTGCGTAAAACCTGCCTGCCTGCCCTGTTTAAAGGAGAACGACATGCGAGTAGACGGCATTTCGGCGCTCGTGACCGGCGGTGCGTCCGGCCTCGGCCTGGCCACCGCGAAGGAGCTGACAAGCCGCGGCGCATCGGTGACGATCGTCGACCTGCCAGAGAGCGCCGGCGCCGCGGTGGCCAAGGAACTCGGCGACCGGGCCCAGTTCGCGGCGGCCGACATCACCGATGAGGAGCAGGTGCAGGCGGCGGTGGCCGCCGCGGGCACCTTCGGTCCGCTGCGGGCCCTGGTGCACTGCGCCGGCCGCGGCGGTGACCGCACCCGCATTATCGACCGGGAGCACAAGCCCGGCTCGCTCGAGTCCTTCAGCCAGGTCCTGCAGGTCAACCTCGTCGGCACCTACAACGTGCTCCGGCTGGCGGCCGCGGCGATGAGCTACAACGACGTCGTCGACGGCGACCGCGGTGCCGTCGTACTCACCGCGTCCGTGGCGGCTTTCGACGGGCAGATCGGGCAGACGTCCTACACCGCCTCCAAGGCCGCGATCCACGGCATCACCCTGGTCGCCGCCCGCGACCTGGCCAGCTGGCAGATCAGGGTGAACACGATCGCACCGGGGACGTTCGACACGCCCATGCTCGCCCGCCTGCGCGAGGACATCCGCGACGGGCTCGCGGCCTCGGTGCCGCACCCGAAGCGGCTGGGCCTGCCGGAAGACTACGGCCACCTGGCCGTCAGCCTGATCGAGAACTGCTACGTGAACGGCGAGACGATCCGGCTGGACGGCTCGATCCGGATGGCGCCGCGATGAGCCCGCAGCCTGAGCTGCTGGTCGAGCGGGACGGGGCCGTCCTCGTCATCACTGTCAACAGGCCCGAGCAGAAGAACGCGATGACCAAGGCGGCCGCTGAGCTGATGGCGGCGGCCATGGACGAGCTCGACGGCGATCCCGCCTTGTCGGCGGGCGTGCTCACCGGCGCCGGCGGCACCTTCTGCTCAGGCATGGACCTCAAGCGGTTCGCGGCCGGTGAACGGCCGAGCGTGCCTGGCCGCGGCTTCGGCGGCCTGACCGAGCGCCCGCCGGCTAAGCCGCTGATCGCCGCCGTGGAAGGCTACGCGCTGGCCGGCGGGTTTGAGCTCGTCCTTGCCTGCGACCTCGTCGTCGCCGCGCGGGGGGCCAGGTTCGGGCTGCCCGAGGTACGCCGGGGCCTCGTTGCCCGCGGCGGCGGCTTGTTCCGGCTGCCGCGCCTGGTACCGCGGGCGGTGGCCATGGAGCTGCTGCTGACAGGGGATTTCATCGACGCAGAACGGGCCGCGGCGATGGGACTGGTCAACCGGCTGGTGCCGGAAGGCACGGCGGCGGCCGAGGCGGTCGCGCTGGCGCAGCGGCTCGCCCAGAACGCGCCGCTGGCGCTGCGCGCGACGAAGCGGATCGTGACGGAGTCGGCTGACTGGCCGCTGAGCGAGGCATTCGCCCGGCAGACGCCGATCGCCGACCCGGTGTTCGCGTCCGCGGATGCCCGCGAGGGAGCGGTCGCCTTCGCTGAGAAGCGCCCGCCCGCGTGGCAGGGCCGCTAGCCGTCGCCGGTCCCGTTACCGCACCCCGAGATAACTCTCCTCGCGGTAGAACACCTGCCGCTCCCGCCGGCGGCTGATCCGCCAGCCGTCCGG
>DASYAD010000379.1:0-10717 GCA_036501515.1 Trebonia sp.
CGCGCGGGGTCGGGCGGGGTCGCGCGGGGTCGGGCGCGGGGTCGGGCGCGGGGTCAGGCGCGCGGGGTCGGGCGCGGTCGGGCGCGGGGTCAGGCGCCCGGGGTCGGGCGCGCGGGGTCGGGCGCGCGGGGTCGGGCGCGGGCTTGGACGGGCGGGATGGGGCGCGGGGTCTAGCGCGGGCTTGGACGGGCTCAGGGTCGGGCGCGGGCTTGGGCGGGCCGGACCGAGCGACGGGGGGATGAGCGCCTTCGGCGCTTCTTGCTGTTATCTGGGATGGGCGAGGAAGTGCTGCGGATTTCTTGTGGCCGTCGGCTGTGCGTTACATTTGGCTGACTAGGCGTGGAGGTGGGCGTGCGGGCGCGGTCGCTGGTGTTCGACCTGTTCGGTGACTACCTGCGGTACCGGGGCGGTGAGGTGCGGCTGCGCGGGCTGGTGGCGCTACTCGGCTGCTTTGACGTGCCGGAGCCGACCGTGCGGGTGGCGGTTGCCCGGCTGCGGCAGGAAGGCTGGCTTGAGGCCCGCAAGCAGGGACGGGAGACCAGTTACTCGCTGACCGAGGCCAGCTGGCGGATGCTCGACGAGGGGCGCGACCGCATCTTCCGGCGGGCGGCGGGTCCCTGGGACGGGCAGTGGCACATGGTGATCTACCAGGTGCCTGAGACCAACCGGGCGTTGCGTGAGCAGTTGCGCCGGCGGCTGGCCTGGCTCGGCTTCGGGCCGCTGTCGCCGTCGGTCTGGGTCAGCCCGCATGACCGCACGCGGGAGGTCAGGGAGGAGCTCGCCGCGGACACGCCGGCGCGCCTCGATATCTTCCACTCGCGCTCAGAAGGCGACGACGCCGACCGCGACATCGCGGGCCGCGCCTGGGACCTGCCCGCTCTCGACAACGACTACCGCGACCTGCTGAGCCGGTACGAGCCGCGGCTTGAGAAGTACCGGCAAGGCGGCCTTGACGACGTCGCGGCGCTCAGGGAACGCATGGGGCTGGTCTACGACTACCGGCATTTCCCGTTCCGCGACCCCGTCCTGCCGCGCGGACTGCTGCCCGAGGGGTGGTCGGGCTGCCACGCGCATGAGGTGTTCCTCGAGGTGCACGACCTGCTGCGCGAGCCAGCCGAGCAGGCGGTCGACGCGCTGATCGGCTGAGGGCTGCCGCGCACGGCGGGCAGCACGCGGCCGGCGGCGCGTGGCGGGCACCACCGGGGCTGGGCCGGCTGAGGGCGCCGGCCGACTGTCAGCGGTTCAGGCGGGCGGCGATGTCCGCGCGCAGGGCCTTTTTGTCGATCTTGCCGACCTTGGTCGACGGCAGCTCGGGAACCAGTTCCAGGTGCTCGGGAAACTTGTACCTGGCGACGCCGACGGCGTCCATCGCCGTCCGGATTTCCTCGAGGGTGACCGACTGGCCGGGCCTGGGGACGACGTAGAGGCAGACCCGCTCGCCGAAGTCCTGGTCAGGCATCGCCACCGCGGCGACCGCGGCGACGGCGGGGAGCTGGTAGACGAGGTTCTCGACCTCTTCCGCGGAGATCTTCTCGCCGCCCCGGTTGATCATGTCCTTGTCGCGGCCCTCGACGATGAGGTTGCCGTCGGGGGTGCGCCGGCAGATGTCGCCTGAGCGGTACCAGCCGTCGCTGCTAAACGCGCGGAGGTTCTGCTCGGCCGCCCGGTAGTAGCCGCGGGGGGTGTAGGGGCCGCGGGTCAGCAGCGAACCGGGTTCACCTTCCGGCACGTCCCGGTCGAGCTCGTCGACCAGGCGCACTTCGTCGGCCGGGCTCATCGGCCGGCCCTGGGTCGCGCAGATGACATCCTCTGGGTCGTCAAGCCGCGTGTAGTTGAGCAGTCCCTCGGCCATCCCGAAGACTTGCTGCAGCGTGGCGCCGAACACCGGCCTGACCTTCCTGGCCAGCTTGTCGGCCAGGCGGGCGCCGCCGACCTGGAGCACCCGCAGCGTCGCGAGCTGCCCGGCGCCGTGCTCGGCGGCGTGGTCGAGCCAGCGGGCGGCCACCGCGGGGACCACCGCGGTGTGGGTGACCCCCTGCGCGTCAACCGCGGCGAACGCCCGGGCGGGCTCAGGCGACGGGAGCATCACCACCAGGCCGCCTGTCAGCAGCGTGCCGAGGATGCCGGGGCAGGCGAGCGGGAAGTTATGGCCGGCCGGGAGGCTCACCAAGTAGCACGAGCCCGCGTCGAGGCCCGCCATCTGGGCGCTGCGGACCGCGTTGTAGGCGTAGTCGTCGTGCGTGCGGGCGATCAGCTTGGGCAGGCCGGTGGTCCCGCCTGACAGCAGGAAGACGGCCACGTTCGCGGGGCCGGTGCCGGCCGCGTCCAGCCTCGCCCGGTCCTTGCCTGGATCCTCGCCAGGACCGCACAGCGCGCACAGGTCGATGCCGCCCGGCGCGATCGCGCCGGCGGCGACGAGGACGTGCCAGGGACCTCCGGTGGCGGCGGTCACCTCGGCGGCGAGCTCGCGGGCGAGCGCCTGGTGGTCGAAGCCGCGCAGCTCGCCAGGCACGGCGATGGCGGTGGCCTCGGCGTGCGCCGCCAGGTAGGCGAGTTCGCTGCGCCGGTGCGCGGGCAGCGCCATCACCGGGACGATGCCGGCCCGCAGGCAGGCCAGGGTGAGCACGACGAACTCCCACCCGTTGCCGAGCTGGACGACCATCCGGTCGCCCGGGTTCATGCCGAGGTCGAGGAGGCGGGCGCCGGCCGCGTCGGCGCGGCGGTCGAGTTCGCCGTAGGTCAGCCTGACCCCGGCGACCGGGTCGGCAAGCGCAGGCCGGCCCGCCTGCTCCGGCCGCCCGGCGACCTCGCGGAACAGTTCGCCGAGGGGGACGCCGGCCCAGTAGCCGCGGGCGACATAATCGCGCGCCGCGTCCGGCGGCCACGGCACGGTGTGGTCACTGATCGGGCTGGGCGTCACTGGCCTCCCCTTGAACTCGGATTCCGCTAAGACTGACCTCGATCGCCAGGCCGGGCTCCACGACGGACGGCGGGATCAGCAGGTTCGATCAGTACGGCGTCGAGTGCGATGAGCCCGGTTTCCGTCAGCCGCAGTGGGTTGATCTCGATCTCGCCGATACCCGGATTGGCGGCCAGCAAGTCGCCGAGAGCGGCCGCGACCAGGCCAAACGCGGCCGAGTCGAGGACCGGGCCGCCCCGCCAGCCGTCGAGGAGCGCGTGCCCGGCTAGCTCGCCCGGCATCAGCGCCGCCTCCCCTGGTTCGAGCGGCGCCAGGCGGATGGTGACGTCGGCCAGGGCTTCCGCGGTGACGCCGCCGAGGCCGAGCAGCAGGACCGGGCCGAACACCGGGTCCCTGCGAGCGCCGAGCACCAGGTCGACCCCGGGCGCCGCCATCCGCTCGACCAGGAAGCGCTCCGCGCCCGCGGCGCGGAGCCGGTCCAGGGCCGCGTCAAGCTCACCGGGAGTGCTGACACCGAGGACGACCCCGCCGATCTCGGTCTTGTGCAGCACGCGGGCGTCCAGGATCTTCACCGCGACCGGGCCGCCGAGCTCGTCAAGGGCCGACTGGGCTTCAGCCGCGCTAGCGCAGGCCCGCCGCGGCGGCGTGGCGATGCCAAGCCGGCCGAGCAGGCTCTTGGCCTGGTCTTCGTCGTGCGGGCCGGCGACACCGGACGGCACCCGCGCTGGGCTTTCCTGGTCCGCGGACCGACCCGGGTCGCCCACCCTGGCCTGGTCCGCGGCCGCGAGCCTGGCCTGGTTCCTGGCGTCGGCCAGCAGCGCGGCGGTCGCGGCGGCGACGCCACGGGGGTCGGCCGCCGCTGCGATCCCCGCGGCCAGCAGCGCCCGGCGGGCGGCCGCGGGGACGGCCCCGGCGCCGCCGACGCCGAGGACGGCCGGCACCCCGGGCACGCGCCCCGTGACGGCGGCCGCGACCAGGTCGACGGCGTCCGGTTCGTGCAGCGCGTAGCCGGCGACCAGGTCGACGCCCGGGTCGCTGGCGACCGCGCGGAACACCTGGCCGAGTTCCGGTCCGGGGCGGCCGGTGTCGACCGGGTTCGCCTGGAAGGTGAGGGGCGGCAGCAGGGCGGACAGCGCCTCCCTGGTGGCCGGGGTCAGCGCGGGAATCCGGGCGCCGCGGCCGCGCAGGTCGTCGAGTATCAGCAGGCCAGGGCCGGCCTGGGCGGTGACCACGCCGGTACCCGGGTCGCGGCAGGGCGCGGACCGGGTGACCGAGAGCGCGCCGACAGCGTCGACCAGCTCCCGTTCGTCGTCCACGAGGACCGCGCCGGCCTGGGCGAGGGCCGCCCTGGTGGTCCGCCATGAGGTGGCGAGCGCGCCGGTGTGCGAGGCGGCGAACGCGCCGACGTCGTGCCGGCCGACCACGAGGGCGGCCACCGGCCTGGTCGCGGTGAGCCCGCGTACCGCCTCGACCAGCCGCGGACCGTCGGCGACGGACTCGACGTGCAGGGCCACCGCGCTGGTGGCCGGATCCCCGGCCAGGTAGCCGAGCACGTCGGGCGCGCTGACGTCGACCGCGTTGCCGAGGCCGACCGCCAGGCTGAGGCCGTGGCCGGCCTCGGTCAGCAGGAACGCGAGCGCGTGGTTGACGCCGCCGCTGGCGGCGACCACCGCGATCGCGCCGGGGCGCACCTCGGTCACGCCGGGCACGAAGCTGGCGCTTAGCCGGGCGTGCGGGGCGAGGAAGCCGCTGGTGTTCGGGCCGAGCAGGCGGATGCCGGTCTCGGCCGCGACCGCCGCCAGCTTCTCCTGGTAGCCGGTGCCGGGCCCGCCCGCCTCGGCGAAGCCGCCGCCGCAGACCACCGCCGCGGCGGCGCCCGCCGCGGCCGCTTCCGCCAGGGCGGCCGGGCAGGCGGCGGCGGGCACGCAGATCATCGCCAGGTCCACCGGCCCGTCGGCCGCGGCGGCGCGGACCGTCGGGTACATGTCCTCGTCCCTGGGGTTGACCAGGGCGAGGTGCCCGCCGCCGGCCGCGAACGCGTGCAGCGACCGTGCGAGCACCGCGCCGAGCTTGCCCGGCGTGCGAGACGCGCCGACCACGGCGATGCCGCGCGGTGCGAACAGGGCGGTGAGGCCGGTGTGCTGCCCCTCGCTCACGACGTTCTCCCGACTAGGTCGGCCCGGCCGGACAGCAGCGTGGTCAGCGCCTGGTCGCGGAACGCCGCCTCGTCCGCGCGGGCCTCCGGCCCGGCGACGATCAGCGACGGGATCCGCTCGTGCATACGCGCCTGCTCGGAGACCAGGACCCGGGTCAGCGACGTGCCGCCGTGCACCGCGACGAGGACGGGCGGGTTGCCGAGGCTAGCGAGCCCGGCCAGCGCGGCAAAGGCCGCGGGCAAACCGGCCTCCGTGTCCGGCGCCGCGATGGCGACTCCCCAAGGGTCGGCACCTGTCCCGTCGACGGGCGTCGGCGGCGAGACTGAGGGCGCTGCTGAGGCGGGTGATGTTGCGGGTGATGTTGCGCCCAGAGGCAGTGCCGCCAGGGGCAGGGGCGCCGCGCCGCCGTCTACCCGGACGGGCGATCCGTCCGCCGCGAAGGTGACGGTCACCAGGCGGCCGGGGGCGGACCAGCCGGCCTTTCCCAGCGGAGCGTGCGCGAACGGGGTGCCGAGCGGGTCCGCTCCCGCGTGCGCCGCGGACCAGCCGCGGTGTGACGCCGCCGCGAACTCCGGTGCCCGCCTCGCCAGCCGTGAGTCGGTCATCGACCGCGTCAGGAAGTGGTAGGCGAACTGCCACGGCTCAAACTCGTCGTAGTAGCGGCCGAAGTGCTCCCACCAGGCAAGGCTCGGCCGGGCCGAGTCCTGGATCCGGCGTACCGACGGCTGGGCGGCGGCCTCGTAGGCGGCCAGCGCCGCGGGCAGGTCACCCGGGTGGCCGGCTAGCGCGGCGGACAGCGCGACCGCGTCCTCCATGGCCATCTTGGTGCCTGACCCGACCGAGAAATGAGCGGTGTGCACGGCGTCGCCGACGAAGACGACCGGACGCGGCGCGAGCACGTGCCAGCGCCGGGTACGCCTGGTGCGGAAATTGCCCCAGCGGGAGTTGTTCACCAGCAGCGGGCGGCCGTCGATCTGCTCGGCGAACAGCTGCTCGAGGTATTTCTTGCTGATCAGGTCGCTGGTGCCGGGCGGCTGGTTAACGTCGAAGGCGTCGAGCCCGGCCCGCCGCCAGGACTCCTCGTCGGTCTCCACGATGAACGTGGAGACATCGCCGGAGATCGGGTAGCCGTGCACGGCGAAGGCGCCGTCGGGACCGTGTTCGTGGACGAACGTGAGGCCGCCGAACTGGTAGCCGGTGCCGAACCAGATGAACTTCGCTGTCGCCGTCTCGACCGTCATGCCCAGGTCGGCGCCATCGCGCAGCAGCTCGTCGCGGATCCGCGACCCGGTGCCGTCGGCCGCGACCACCAGGTCGTAGCCCGCCAGGTCGGCCAGGCCAACCGGGGCGGAGAACCGCAGCTCGGCGCCGGCCTTGGCGGCGCGATCCCGCAGCAGGCGCAGCAGCGTCCGGCGCACCACCGAGGCCATGCCGTTGCCGCCGCAGCGCAGCCGTTCGCCCTTGAGCCTGACTTCGATCTCGTCCCAGTGCCTGCCGTGTGCGGTCAGCGCCTCGCGCAGCACCGGGTCGGCCGCGTTGATGACGTCCAGCGTCCGGTCGGAGAACACCACGCCGAAGCCGAACGTGTCGTCAGCCCGGTTCCGCTCGAAGACGGTGACGCTCACCGACGGGTCGGCCCGCCGCATCAGCGTCGCGAAGAACAGTCCGCCAGGACCGCCCCCCGCCACCGCGATCCGCATCGCGCGCCTCCTTTGCCGCAGCGGGCTCCTGGCGAGCCAGTTCAATCAATGTACAACGGACCAGAGACGGACGTCCAGAAAGTGAAACGAGAATATTAGCTGACGCCCGTGGCGCCCGGGCATGCGCCCGCTCGCGGACTACCTCCAGGGGTTCACCGACCGGGCGCTGCCTGTGGGCTGGCTGCACTGCGGCGGGCGCGGCGGGCGCGGCGGGTCTCGCGTGCCAGCCGGCGACGACGCCGCGGGGGCACGGCGGGTCTCGCGTGCCGGCCGGCGACGACGCCGCGGGGGGCACGATGAGCGGACGGTGTCAGCCGCTCACGTTCTGATGAGCGAATTGTGGATTGGGCGGTGCTAGCGGCCGCTGGCCTTGAGCCGGGCGTCCAGCCGGGGGTAGACCCGGCGGGCGTTGCCCTCGAAGATCAGCGCCCGGTCCGCGTCCGGCAGCTTGGCCGCGTCGACATAGCGCTTGGTGTCGTCCCAGGGGAAGTCGCCGTCCGGGTTGTTGCCGCGCACCGCGCCGAGCATCTCGGACGCGAACAGGATGTTGCCGGCGTTGACGACGCTGGTCAGCAGGTCGATGCCCGGCTGGTGGTAGACGCAGGTGTCGAAGGACACGTTGCTCATCACGTTGGTCGCGACCGGCGGGTACCCCTCGCGGGCGGCCAGGCCCTGGAAGCGGCCCCAGTGATACGGCGCCGCGCCGCCGCCGTGCGGTATGACGAGCCGCAGCGTCGGGAACCGCTCGAACAGGCGGCCGCTGACCAGCTGCATGAACGTCGTCGTGTCGGCGTTCAGGTAGTGCGCGCCGAGCGTGTGGGCGGCCGGGTTGCACGACGTGGAGACGTGGATCATGGCCGGGACGTCGAGCTCGGTCATCTTCTCGTACAGCGGGAACCAGTACTCGTCGGTCAGCGGCGGCGAGTTCCAGTAGCCCCCTGAGGGGTCCGGGTTCAGGTTGCAGCCGACAAAGCCCAGCCAGGTGACCGTGCGCTCCAGCTCGCTGACGCACGCGTCCAGCGGCTCGCCCGCCACCTGCGGCAGCTGGGCGACGCCGGCGAAGTTGTCGGGGAAAAGCGTGGTCACCCGGTAGATCAGGTCGTTGCAGACCCGCGCCCACTCGGCCGCCGTGTGCGGGTCGGGGACGTGATGGCCCATGGCCGAGGCGCGGGGCGAGAAGATCGTCAGGTCGTGACCGCGCTCGCGCGCGATCCGCAGCTGGTTGCCCTCGATGCTGGCCCTGATCTCGTCGTCGCTGATCTCCGGCTCGGCCGGCACCGGCAGCGTCGCGTCGTTGAGCCGGGCGAGCTGGGCGTCGCGGAACTCCTGCAGCGCGGCGGGCGCCGTCGTGTAGTGACCGTGACAGTCAATGATCATCTGCTTCTCCTGTCCCCGGGCTCACCTTAGCGTCTAATAGTTGCCGCCCGGCAACTACCTCTCTTGAGGACAAAAGACCAGATTCAGATTCATGCCGCGGAACGGAGGCGGCTCGGCAGCTTACGCAGTACGCCGGCACGGCGGTTTATGGGCTGATAAAGTCCGGCACTGTTTGGTCAGGCCAGGCCTGATCATTTCCCGCCTGGCGCGGGATTTCCGCGAATGGAGTAGCCGTCGTGACCACTCGGTCCGAGGAGTCACGGGACCACCGCCAAGCCGGAACCGCACCGGACGATGCCGGAATTGACGATCCCGGCGTTGACGACGCAGAGACCGAGGCAGAAGCCAAGGCCGCCGACCGGGTGGTTTTCTTCTCCGATGCCGTGATCGCGATCGCGATCACGCTGCTCGCCCTCGCCCTTCCCGTCCCTGATCTCAAGGGAACCGCGACGAACGGCCAGTACTGGCACGCGCTGACGGCGGAGCGCAGCGACTACCTGACGTTCCTGATCAGCTTCGCGGTCATCGGTAACCACTGGGTCACGCATCGCCGCGTCTTCCGGTACGTGCGCCGGGTGGACGGCCACGTCGGCCGGCTGGGCGCTGTCTCCGTTGCTGGCCGTGCAGGCCGGCCGGTTCGCCGGCCGTCGCCAGCGCGGTGGGCCCCGCCCCGCCGCACGACGATGGCACCGGGCCGGGCACTAGCCCGGTACCTGTCTGGGGCTTCGCAGCTCTGATCGCAGCCGCCTCGCCTCAGCTGTCGAGCCTGGTGTCGCGGGCGACCTTCTCCCAGGCCGCTATCTCGCCGCGGACCGCGTCCAGGTGGCCGAGCACGGCGTCGACCCCGTCGTCGCCGAGCGGCAGCCGCAGCGGGGTGTGCTCGGCGTTCAGTGCGGCCAGGATCGCGGCGGCGGCCTTAGCCGGGTCGCCGGGCTGCTGGCCGTTGCCGGCCTCGATCATCCGCCGGGTCGCGCCGACGGTGGCGGCGTAGGTGTCGCTCTCCGTGCTCGCGCTGGCCGCGCTGAACAGCCCGGTCCTGAACGCGCCGGGCTCCACGATCAGCACCTTGACGCCAAGCGGACCGACCTCGTCGGCCAGCGCCTCGGAGAATCCCTCCAGGGCGAACTTGGTGGCACTGTAGGCGGAGAAGCCGGCGAACGACATCTGGCCGCCCATGCTGCTGAGCTGCACGATCGCCCCGGTCCCGCGGGCCCGCATCTGCGGCAGCACCGCCCGGACGAGCGCGGCCGGGCCGAACACGTGCACCTCGAACAGCGACCGCAGCTCGGCGTCGGTGGTCTCCTCGGCGGCGCCCACGTGCGTCCGCCCCGCGTTGTTGACCAGCACGTCGATCCGGCCGTGACGAGCCAGCACGTCGGCCACCGCCGCCTCGATGGCGGCCGGGTCCGTGACGTCGAGCTGAATCGCCTCGACCTGGCCCGGGTTCGCGGCCACCAGGTCCGCCAGGCTGGCGGCTCGCCGGCCCGCCGCGACGACGGTGTCGCCCGCCGCGACCGCGGCCTGGGTGATCGCGCGGCCGAAGCCGCTTCCGGCCCCGGTTACCAGCCATACCTTGCTCATGGAATGCTCCTTGTCTCAAGCTTGGCCTGCCTGTTCGGCTTGCCTCTGCCACTGTGCGGCGAATCCCTGGTGCGCGTCCAAGACCGAGCGTGATAACCGTTGGTTATGGACGTGCACGGCCGGGATCTGCGCTACTTCGTCGCGGTGGCGCACGAGCTGCATTTCACCCGCGCGGCGGAGCGCCTGTTCGTCTCCCAGCCGGCGCTCAGCAAGCAGATCCGGACGCTGGAGAAAACGCTCGGGACCCCGCTGTTCGAACGCGATCACGGCGGCGTCCGGCTGACCGGCGCGGGAGCGGCGCTGCTGCCGCACGCCGAGCGGGTTCTGGCGGACTGGGAGGCGGGCCGGGCCGCGGTCGAAGAGGCCAGGGCCGCGCAGCGCGCTACCCTCCTCGTCGGGATGAGCACCAGCCCGGGCCGGGGCGGCCTGCTGCCCGCGATCAGGTCCAGGTTCACCGCCGGGCAACCCGGCCGCCAGGTGAGGCTGCGCCAGGTCAGCTGGGACGACCCGACGGCCGGCCTGGCCGACGCCGCGACCGACGTGGCCTTCGTCTGGCTGCCGCTGCCCGACGCCGGGCGCTACCGCTGGATCGTGCTGGCTGAGGAGCCGCGCGTGGTGGCGATGCCGGGCGGGCACCGGCTGGCCGGCCGGGACGCCGTGGACTTCGCCGACCTGCTCGACGAGCCGTTCCTGGCGCTGCCGGCCAGCGCCGGGCCGTTGCGGGACTACTGGCTCGCCACCGACGCGCGCGGCGGGCGTCCGCCCGTCATCGGCGCGGAGATCGCCAGCCCCGATGAGACCTACGAGGCGCTCGCAGGCGGCCAGGGCGTTTGCCTGCTGGCCAGCGGCAACGCCCCGTCGGTCACCCGCGGCGGCATCGTGACCCGCCCGGTCCGCGGACTGACGCCCAGCCAGCTCGCCCTGGCTTGGCGCAAGGACGACAACCGCCCCCTCGTCTGCGCCTACGCGCAGGCCGCCAGGCA
>DASYAD010000380.1:0-2270 GCA_036501515.1 Trebonia sp.
AACCTGATCGATGACATGCACGACGGCACCATCGCCCAGGGTGACGCCTGGCTGAGCAGCAACCTGCCGACAATCCTCGCCAGCCCCGAGTACACCTCGGGCAGCACAGCCGTCTTCGTGACCTTCGACGAGGGCAACGACGACGGCCAGACCGGCGAGAACTGCGTCGCCAACACCAGCGACAGCAGCTGTCACGTGCTCACGATCGTGATCAGCCCGTCCACTGCGGCCGGCTCGACCTCCGCCACCATGTTCAGCCACTACTCGCTGCTCGCGACGACCGAGCAGCTCCTGGGCCTCCCCGCCCTCGGCCGGGCGGCTTCCGCGGCCACCATGACCGCCGCGTTCAACCTCTGACTAGCGCGCCGCGGACCGGTAAACGACGGGACTATCTCGAAACTGCGACAGACCCTCGCCAACGGCGGGAACTATGGTCGGCGGTTGATCTACAGGCAGAGCTGCCCAAGCCGAGCGCCGAACGGGGGGAGCGGGAGCGTTCCCGCTCAGCCGCCGTCTTCCCTGGCGGCACCGCGGTAACACGGGAAGCAGGCGCCGCGGTCGGCGGCGGACAACGGGGAAACCTTGCTCAACGGGGAGGTTCGCCGTCTCGGTCGGCTGCGACGTAATCCACGGGACCCGGCCGCCGAAGGTCGGGGCGGCCTGGTCAGCGCAGGTGGAGCAACTTGGCGAGCTTGCCCTGGCGCGGCTCGGCCGGGTGGCCGGGACACCACTGGCCCGCGGGGGGCAGCGGCCCTGACTTGCGCCACGTGCTGGCCGCAGTCGGACCAGGTGGTCTTACCGCAGGTCCGGCATCGGACTGGACGGCACATCGGTGTTCCTCCTGACAGTTACGGCGATGATCAGGCCGTGTGCTCGCCCGTTTCGCGCGCCTTGGCGAACTCGCAGAACGCGTCGTAGGCCCGCGGGCCGTAGATGGTAGCGGGGCCGCCCTTCATGAGGAAGGTAACGCAGATGGCCTCGGCGGCCTCCTGGCGGGTCGCGCCCGCGATAGCGGCGGCTTGGGCGTGCGAGGCGATGCAGCCGTCGCATCCCTCAACGACTCCGATCGCCAGGGGTGGACGGCGCGCTGAGCACGGGATAGGCGCGCGAGTCCTCAAGCACGCTCCGCGCCTGCTCGATCGCCGCGGTGCTGCCATCCGTTCCCACGTAGATGGAATCCACGCCGAGGGTGTCCAGCCGCGCGGCGAGAGCCGCGGCGGGTGCGGCCGGCCCGCCGCCGGTGACGGCCGAGCTGTTCGGCGACTCGTCGCGACCTGCTCACTCAGCATGTTTGATTCCGCCACCATGCCGAACCGGGTGAGGTCCTTGACGTCCTGCGTGCCGATCGCCACTACGGCGACGGTGGTGACGAACAGGGCGAGGACCAGGCCACTGACGGCACGGAAGGCGGCCTTGGGGTCATCGGCGATGCGGCGGGCGGCGATCAGCGTGCCGGCGCGGCTGGTCCACCGGGCCATGGCCCGCGCGGCGGCCATGGTGAGCCACGGGCCGGCGATGAACAGGCCGACGATGATGAGCGCGAAGCTGGACACGAACGCCTGGACCTGACCGGAGATGGAGACCGGATGGCCGTGCACGGTCCAGAAGCCGAGCTCGGCCAGGCCAGCGAGCAGCGGCAGCGCCCGGCTGCACTGGTCGGCGACGTCGGCCACACGCTGCTGACCAGGCATTTCGAGGCGCCTCGGCTGCTCGTGGTGCGGGGCTGCGCGCCGCGCTGGCAATTCTGCCACGTCGATGACCTGGCGTCCGCGCTCGAGCTCGCCGTGGTCGGCGTGGTCCGCGGCGACCTCACGGTGGGCTGTGACGGGTCGCTCTCCCAGGCCGAGGTCGAGTCGCTCAGCGGCCTCAAGTCGCTCGAGCTCCCCGCCCGGCTGACATTCAGCACCGCCCAGCGGCTGCACCGCCTCGGCGTGATCCCGTCACCGTCGGCAGAGTTGCGGTACGTGGTTTACCCGTGGGCAGTTGAGTGCGCAGCGCTGCACGCGGCCGGGTGGCGGTCGGCCTTCTCTAACGCTGAGGCGCTCTCGGTGCTGCTCGCGGCCCGGGCGGGCCACCACGTGGTGCTGGGGCGGCGGATCGCGCGGAAGGACGCGGCGATCACGGCGGCGGGGGCTGCCGGGACCGCGGCGGCGGTGGTGGGGGCCGCGGCAATCGTCAGGCACGCCAGAAGGAAGGGCAGATCGTAAGGACGAGTACGTCCTCCGAGCCGATCACCATGCCTCGGCCAGCTCGGCTACCTGGGCAAATTG
>DASYAD010000381.1:0-1672 GCA_036501515.1 Trebonia sp.
GCCCGGCATGACGCACCTGCCGAGCTTCGCGTTCGCCACCTCGCCGCCGGAAATGGAGCGCGGCGCTTCCTATGAGTTCGTCCTGAACCACGTGCTTGAGCTGGACCACGGAACCGACCTGTTCCGCGTCGAACTGAGCGAGGTGACCAATGACTAACCTAGGCGAGCTGGCGGACCAGGTCCGCGCCAAGAACGCCGGCCCGTTCTGGATCACGCTGGACGTCTTCTTCAAGAACGAACAGGACTACGAGTTCGTCACCGGCTCGGGGATCCTGTCGCCGCAGGCGATCGGGCGGCTGTACCGGGTGGACCCCGCAAGCGTGAAGTCCTTCGAGCTCCCGGCCCTGCGCGCCGTGAAGATCTCCTTCCCCAGGCCGGTGACCGCCGGCAGCTTCGAGGACCGGGACCTGCACGCCGGCCAGCAGCATGTGCCGCTCGCAGCCGTGGCACTGCCGGACCCATCCCCCGAGAGGTAATGACTGGCCGTCCGGAGAAACCACCGTACGTTCTGAAGAAAGATCTTTTATTCGGAACGTACGGTGGCTTCCTCGTCCATGGCACCGGCGCTCCGCTAGCCGGGCCGCCGGGCCCGCGGGGAAGGGACCCGGAACGGCCAGGCGGAAGATCAGGTTCCGCTCACCTCACTGAAGTCGGTCTCGGCGGTCACGCTGGCTCCGGTCGCTTCCTCGTCGCCGCCTTCGAGGTCGAGGCGGGGAAGTACGCGGCCGAGGACGGCCGGGAGCCGCCAGTTCGTCGTGCCGAGCATGTGCATGACGGCGGGGACGAGGACGGTGCGGACAAGGAGAGCGTCGGCGACCACGGCGGCGGCCATGCCGAGGCCGATCATCTTGATCGTGCGGTCGGTGGTGAAGGTGAAGGAGAAGAAGACGACGGTCATAATCGCGGCGGCCGCGGTGATGATGCGGCCGGTGACCGCCTGACCGGTGAGCACCGCCATCGCGTTGTCGCGCCGCCTGATCCATTCCTCCTGCATCCTGCTGACGAGGAAGACCTGATAGTCGGTGGTCAGGCCGAAAAGCACGGCGAACATGAGGATGGGAATGAACGGGCTGACCGGACCGGTGTTGGTCACGCCGACGAGGCTCTTGAGCCAGCCCCACTGGAAGACCGCCGTGATGACTCCGAACGCCGCCGCGGCCGACAGCAGGTTCATGACCGCGGCCGTCGCGGGGATCGCAAGGCTGCGGAACACGAGCAGCAGCAGGATGAAGGACAGCGCCACCACCATGCCGACGAACAGCGGCAGCTTGGACGACAGCTGGGCGGCGACGTCGTTGCCGATGGCTGTCGCGCCGCCGACGAGCACCTGGAGGTGCTGCCCGTGCAGGGCGCCCGGGATGACGGTGTCCCGCAGGTTGTTGATCAGGTTCGTCGTGGACTGGTCCTGAGGGCTGCCGACCGGATAGACCTCGGCCAGCGCGACGGCGGGGTGGCCTGGCCCGGCGGGGAAGAACTGCGGGCCGACGGTGGTGACCACACCGTGGGCGTGGCTGGCGGCGGTAACCACCGCGTCGAACGTCGCCTTGTCGGCCTGGCTGTGCAACGGCGCCACGAGCTGGAGCGGGCCGCTGAAGCCGGGCCCGAACCCGTGGACGAGCATCTCGTAGCCGCGGTAGGTCGTAGTCGTGGTGCTGGTGGGATCGACGCTGTA
>DASYAD010000382.1:0-13334 GCA_036501515.1 Trebonia sp.
TTCGACGACTGGACCCTCGCCCAGTGCCGGGTGTTCCAGCGCGTCGCCCCAGACGGTTCGCGCCTCACCGACCTCGCTGACCAGGCACAAATGAGCAAGCAGAGCGCTGGCGTGATGGTCGATCAACTGGAACGCCTGGGCTACGTCCGTCGGGTGCCTGACCCCGCGGACGGCCGCGCCCGGTTGATCGTTATCGAGCCACGGGGCCGGCGGGCGGTCGAGGTGGCCACGGCGACGCTCGACGAGATCCTCGCGGAGTGGAAGGCCTACCTGGGCACCCGCAACTTCACGTTGCTGCACCAGATCCTTGATCAGCTCCGCGAGATCACCGACCCCTACGAGCGGTAGACCGGCCGCGTCCAGCTGCCCGCCCGAGAGTCCCGTTCGCCCCGGGCCGCCGGGCCCGGCGGGAGCCGGCAGGCTCCCGCTCCGCCTTGACATTAGTCAGGTTTATTTACTATCTTCGGGATGGATTCACCGGGCACCCACCGGGGGCGCCGGCGATCTTCACTCACACCGCATCCCTACCGAAGGGGACACCATGTCCACTGTCATCACCGGAGCGTCAGGTCACCTCGGCCGGCTCGTCGCCGATCAACTCCTCGCCGGCGGAACGCCGCCGGCGCAGATCGTGGCCACCGCCCGAGACGCTGGCAAACTCGCCGACCTCACACAGAACGGGGTCACGGTGCGGCGCGCGGACTTCACCGATCCGGTCACCCTCGACGACGCATTCGCGGGCGCCGACACGATGCTCCTGGTCTCGACGACGACGGTCGGGGAGCGATTCGACAACGCCCGCAACGCCATCGACGCGGCGGTCCGAGCGGGTGTGTCCCAGATCGTGTACACCAGCATCGTCAACGCCTCGACCGCGCGGATGACCCTCGCTGACGAACACCGCCGCACGGAGGACTACCTGCGTGACAGCGGTTCGGCGTTCGTCATCCTGCGCAACGGCTGGTACTTGGAGAACTACACCGACCAGCTCCCGATGATCACCCAGTACCACGCACTGCTGGGCAGCGCGCACGACGGTCTCGTCAGCGCGGCCAGCCGACGCGACTACGCGGCCGCCGCCGCCGCGGTGCTGACGCAGGACGGGCACCTCGGAGCAACCTACGAGCTCGGCGGAGCGCCGTTCACCCTGACCGAACTCGCCGCCACGATCAGCGAAGTCCTCGGCACCCACATCGCCTACCGGGACATGTCGGTCGCTGACTACACCGGCGCCCTGACCGCTGCGGGGCTGCCCGAGGAGATGGCCGCCGCTGTCGCTGACGCCGATGCCGGCCTGGCTCGCGGAGAGTTGTTTACCGCTAGCGAGGACCTGGTGAAGCTCATCGGCCGGCCAGCAACCACGGCGCACGAAGCCGTCCGGAACGCCGCGACTGTCGAGGGGGCACGGTGAGCACGTCCGGGCCCGGCGTCGATACCCACGAGATGGTGCTGATTCACCGCGTCATCCGGCGCGAGTTCGGTCAGCTCCCCCGGCTGTTCCGCTCCGCCGCCAATGACCGCGCGCGATCCAGGGTCATCGGCGCGCACGCCCGGGAGATGCTGCACTTCCTCCACACGCACCACACCGGCGAGGACGAGCTGCTCTTTCCCTTGCTGCGCGAGCGAGCTGCGCTCGACGCGGAGCTGATGGACCGGATGGACGCGCAGCACGCGCAGGTCAACGACGCCGTCGCGGCTGTCGGCGTTGAGCTCCCGGCATGGACAGCGAGCGCGGACCCCGCCGCCGGCGACCGGATGGCGGCCCTCATCGACGCCACGATGCCGGCACTGATCAGTCACCTGGCTGAGGAGGAACAGAAACTGCTCCCGGTCGTCTCGGTCACGCTGACGCAAAGCGAATGGGACGCGCTCGGCAAGCACGGCATGAGCGCGATTCCGGTCACGCGGCGCCTGGTCATCCTCGGCCACATCACTGAGGAAACCAATGACGCAGAACGGCAAAGATTCATGCAGGTCGTGCCGGCTCCAGCTCGTTTTGCCTACACGCTCATCGGCCACCGCCTATTCACCCGCGAAACAAACGCGATTCGCGCCTGAGCCATCGCGTTCCAGGGAGTGATAGCGGGTTCATCCGTCATCCGCTCCCGAGCAGGGCGGCCCGGCCTGGGGCAGCGGGCAGGCGGGTGGCCCTCGATGAGCCTGCTGCCGGGTGCGGTGGCGGCCGCCGCGGTCTCGTCAGGGGGAAGGGAGGCGTTCATGGTTACGGCTCAGGCGAGGGCCAGGCCGAGCGCTACCGCGTAGCGGTGGCCCAGGGCGACGCCTTCCCGGGTGGCACCCAGGTTGCCGCGGCCGACGGTGATCGAGTCAGGCAGGGAGCGGGTGAGGACGCCGACCAGCTCGTTGTCGGCGGCCGGGCCGCCGACCAGCAGGAGCTGAGCCGGCCCGCCCGAAGAGCGCTGCGGGCCGGGCTCGCCCAGCGCGGTCAGGGCGCGCCGCAGACTGGCGGAGAGCACGGCCTGCTTGAGGCGAAGGCGGATCGCGCGCCACTCCGACGGGGTGTGCTGCCGGCCCCGGCGGCCCGCGAACGGCACCAGGCCGCCGGGTCCGGGGACCGCGAGCATCCCCGCGGCGGCCGCCGGCGCGGGGGCGTCCAGGAAGCCCCGGCCGCCGTCCTCGGCCTCGTACCGCTGTGCGCCGTCGAGCCGGACGCACGGGCCGCGCTTGATCCAGTCGGCCGCCGCGCGCGGAACGCCGAGGGCTTCGGCGACCGCGACCGTGAGCAGTTCCCCGGCCCCGGCCACGACCGCCTCGCGGCCGTCGGCCGCGATCGCGTCGATGGTGCCAGAACCGATGTCGGCGACGACCGCCCCGGGCAGCATGCCGGGTGTGGTGGACGCGCCCAGCCGGGCGGCGGCCGGCTCCGTCAGCGGAGAGGTGACCGGGATGCCGAGCAGGCCCGCTAGTTCCGCCGCGGCCTGCCCGGCGTCTGGCGGCTGCCGGTGCAGGGCGGCGACCAGGAACGCGCGGCCCAGGCTTCCCCGCCTGGCGGTTGCCGCCTCCCAAACAGCGGCGAGGTCCACGGTGAAGACGTCGTCTAGGTTCTCCTCGCGCCGCGGCAACGGGTCCTGGGCGGCGGGCGGCGGTGCCGGCATCCAGTCCAGGGTCAGCCCGACGACCGCGTTGGAGTAGTCAAGCAGCGAGCGGCCGATCTTGGCGGCGTCACCAGCCTCCCGCTCACCCAAGCCGAACGCCGCGCTCAGGGCTACCGGGTCGGCCAGCGTCGTCAGGGCATGGCCGGGCGGGCGCACCTCGACCGCGAGCAGCGTGCAGGACGCCGCCGCGGCCGGGTCCACCTGGTCGATGACCGGAACGCAGCTTATGGCGGCCGGCAGCCGGTTGGCGATGAGAACTGCTTCGTCGCTGGCGGCCAGTACGGCGCCGACCCGCGTACCCGCTGCGAGCAGCTCGCGGATGGCGGCGGCGGCGTGGTCGTAGCGCATCTGCGACGGCACCACGACGATGATCGGGGCAGCCTGATCCGCTGTCCCGGCTGGATTCCCGAGCAGGAGTGGTATGCCGGCGCAGGCGCCGGCGCCGCCAGGCGTGGCAACGCCTGCCGCGAGGACGCGGAGACGGCCTGTCGGCGGCGGCGCGTCGGGGACGATGCGCACGGACGTGTCGACCGGGCGCAGCGGCGCGATCCGCGCCTCGTCAGCAGCCGTGCCGGCCTCGCGGGCGACCCGGCGCACGAGCGCGGCAGCGGCGCGAAGTGAGTCTGGCGACCCCTTCTGTCCGCGGGTGGGGGCGCGCCGGGCGCCAAGGACGGCGCCGTCGGCCACGATGACGACCTCGGTTGTCGCGTTGCCGACATCGACCCCGGCGATCGTCGTCATCGCGAATTGACGGGCGGCTGGGATGACGGCCCGGGCCCGGGATGTGCGGTGCCGCCCGGCTGGGCCGGGGAGGCGACGGCCCGGGCAAGCCGGCGGCGCGCGTAGATCTCGGCCGCTTCGGCGATCAGCGCGGCGTTGCGGGGCAGCCCGCGCGCGGCCAGCGACCCGGCGAGCGCGGAAAGCTCGGCGGCGGTCGAGCGCTCCGGGCGCAGCGCCTCGTAGACCGCGAGCACTTCCTCGTCGGCCAGCGCGGTCAGCTCGGCCGCCCGCAGCAAGTTCGCCGCGAGCTGCGGATTGCCGTGCTGGGCGGCGGTCACCGCCTGGCGCTGCAGCGTCTCGGGATGGATCCGGAGGTCGGCGAGGCCCGCTTCGCCGGCGCGGACCGCATCGAGCGTCAGCTCGTCCACCGGCCGGCCGGACAGCGCCCGCGTTCCAGTGTTCACAGCAGGCCCTCCAGCGACAGCTCAACCGGTCCGGCGCCAGGCACCGCGCGGGCGCGCTCCAGTTCCATGAGGGCGATCACCGTGGTGTGGTAGCGCGCCTCGATGGCCTCGTCCGAGTACGGGTTGCGGGCCGGGTCAGGGGTGGCGCCCTTGGCGTGCCTGGCGGCGTTCGCGCCGAGCAGCCGGTAAAGATCCAGCGTCACCGACGGCGCGACCGAGTACAGCTCCAGGTTGGCCAGCGGCGACAGGTCGCGACGGTGGATCAGCGCGGTCCCCTTTCCCTGCAGGCCGATCCCGATGCCCGACCCGGACAGCCGCGCGGCGGCCAGGCCGATCCGCCCGAGGTCAACCGTGGCGGGAAACCGCACCACCCGGCCGGCGCACCCTTCCTCCTCAAGTCCTGCCAGCATCTCCCGGAGCACGTCGGTCACGCTTGCGCCCGACAGGCACTGCCAGACGTCCGCGCCGAGCGCGGGAGACACGCCGATCACCACGTCGCGGGGACTGGTCCCGGGGCTCGCCGTCCCGACCGGGCGGAGCAGGCCGGGAAGGGCCCGCAGGGACTGGGACCGGCGCAGGTCTTCCACGCCTCGCACCTGGCGGATCGCGTCAATCTCGGCCTGCCGCGCCGGCGGCGGAGCGTAGCCCGTGCCGGGACCGGCGTAGTCGTTCGGGTCGGTAACGAGAGAGAGTACGGACAGCTGCTCGTCGAAGATCGCCGACGTCTGCAGGTAGTCCCCGGCAAGTCTGGCCCGGACGAAAGCCAGCGTTCGTTCGGCATATTCCGGGTAGCCGCACTCGTCGAGGGCGGCCACGATGTCCACCACCGTCAGCCCGCGCTGGCGGATGGCCTGGGCAGCGCTCAGCACGGCCAGCGTGTCGGTCTCCCCGAGGTCCTTCGACCCGGCAGCGTCGGCCGCCAGGTCGACGTGCGAGAAGTCGCCGAGGCCGAGATAGCGGTAGACGTCGGCGCACACCTGCGCAGCCTCGCGGCGCAGGCCGAGCAGCCGGCCGGGCGGCACGGTCCGCAGGCCGCCGTCGACGCCCCAGTCCCGCTGCATCGCCAGGAAATCGTCGATGTCCTCGGCGTTGAAGTTGCTCGGGCCGAACATGTTGTCATAGCGCTGGACCGAACCGAAGCCGCTGAACACGAAGTCCGATCCGGCCAGGACGATCGGCAGCGTCCGGGACGTGCGGCGCATGTCCGACTCGCTCATCAGCGCGTCGTTGCCGGAACAGGATTCCAGGTTGCGGGCCATCACCATGACGTTCTCGGCCATCAGCTCGCGGAGCCCGGACGGTACCGAGGCCGCGACGGACGCGCCGTCGATGCCGCCGTTCTGCACGCCCTGCGCGCCGATCGCCCGGGCCAGCGCGACGCAGCGGGACTCCAGGTAAAGCATTGACTTGGCTTCGGCCCCCGCCATCAGGACCTCGGCGCCCGCGCCTGAGGAGACCCGCATTTTCATGCCGCGCGAAGCGTAGGCGGAGGCGAGGAACGCCTTGGACCACGGGGTGTCGTCACCGTCGGTGAAGACCTGCTCGGTGCCGTACAGCGAGACGGTCTCCGCGTAGGAGGTCAGGCCGCGCATACCGAGCTCGAGCTCGGCGGCCTCCTCGACCGAGCACTGGATCAGCACGCCGGGTGCCGCCACGGTCGCGCCGATCAGGCAGGCGACCGCGTTGGAGGGCGCGTCCGCGAGCACCGGCACGGTCGTCTCGACCTCGCGGAAGCCGAACGCCGCCGCCGTCGCCGCGTCGGCCGCGAGCAGCAGCGGGTCGTCTAGCCGGTTAGTGACGTGCGCCTGGTTGGATGGCGTGCGGCGGGCCCGGAGCTTGGTCATCGCCATGGTCAGTTCCGCCGGGCGCAGCAGCGCGAGCACCCGCGCGAGCTTCGCCGGGGTGGCGCCGGCCGCTAGCCTGACCACTTCGGCGCGCGGCGTGAACGGGTCGACGAGCAGCCGGGCGAAGGCGGTGTCGGTCAGCGCCATCGTCTCGGCGGCGACGTCCAGGTCAAGGCCGTGCCGGGCGATGAAGGCGTCGATCGAGTCAAAGTCCGCCTCGGCCACGCCGTCCATCTCGACGACCCTGCCGTCGGCGACGACGAGACCCGGCAACGGGTCGGCCGGCGCGTCCATGGCGACCAGGCCAAGCGCGGGGTCGGGCGCGGCGAAGCCGTCGAGGTTCACCCGCTGGGCGTCCATGAACCGTTCCCGGCCGGACTTCACAATCGATTCTGCGGAACGGGCCGTTGTTTCACCCGGTGACCGCCCTGGATCTCCGGTGACCTGGCCGGCCATCAGGCGACGGCCTTGCGGAGCTCGATTACCTGCGCCCGGCCGCCGGCCGCGCCGTCGCCGGACCGGACCACCAGCCGCGTCAGGTCGCCGCGGAACAGATCGTGCGCGTACTCGATCGGATCCCCGCCGGCGTCGCTCGCGGTCCTGGTGATCGCGAGCAGCGCGGCGTCCGGCGTCACGTCGAGCACCGCTGCCTCGTCGGCGGACGCGAGGGTCACCTCGATCCGCTCGACCGCGGTCGCGGGCCTGGTACCGAAGTGCTCCTGCAGAAGCTCGTAGACCGAGCCGCCGAGCGGCAGCTCGAGCAAGCCGGGGAACCGCCTCGCGGGGAACCTGGCGTGCTCGAGGCAGAACGGGCTGCCGTCGGCGAGCCGCAGCCGGAGCAGGTCGACCGCGAGTTCGCCCGGCCGCATCCGCAGCGCCTGCGCGGCGTCGTCGTCAGGCTCGGCCAGCCGGGCGCTGAGCACGTGGGTGCCTGCGGTCAGCCCCTGGCTGCGCAGCAGGGCCGGTATCCCCTCGATCTGCGACGACATGTCCCGCTCGATCTTGCCCCTGCTGACGTAAGTGCCGCCGCCTCGGCCCGGCACCCGCCGGATCATGCCGCCGTCTTCCAGGATGGACAGCGCCTGGCGGAGCAGCGCCCGGCTGACTCCGAGCTCAGCGGCCAGTGCGCGCTCGGCGCCGAGCCGCTGGCCGGGCCGGAGCTCGCCGGCGGCGATCTGCCTGGCCAGAGTGCGCCGGACGTCCTCCGGTGTCGCGAGTTCTGCCATGGGGTCAGCCCACCGCCTCGGGTGACTCGGGCAGCACCTGGCCGCCGTCCACGACGAGCGTCTGGCCGGTGATGTAGGCCGCCTCGTCGGTCGCGAGGAACAGGGCCGCGTACCCGATGTCGTCCACGTGGCCGAGCTTGCGCATCGGGATCGAGGAGGTCATGCCGGCGATGTAGTCGTCCCCCATGCCCGCCAGGCCCTCGGTCGCGATGTTGCCAGGCAGCACCGCGTTGACGGTGATGCCGTCGCGCGCCAGCTCGATCGCGGCTGTCCGCATGAATCCCAGCTGCCCGGCCTTGCTTGCGCCGTAGTGGGTCCAGCCGGGGTACCCGGTGATCGGCCCGGTGATCGAGCTGGTCAGGATGACCCGGCCCCGGCCTGAGCGCGCCAGCAGCGGCAGGCAGGCCTGCACAGACAAGATCGTGCCCTTGAGATTGGTGCCGAGCACGAGGTCGATGTCCTGCTCGGTCATGTCCGCGAGCCGCGCGTCGGGGAAGACGCCGGCGTTGGCGCACAGCACGTCAACGCCGCCGAGCCGGTCCGCTGCGGTCACGGCGACCCGTTCGCAGTCCGCCTTGCTGGCGACGTCGGCGGTCAGGTAGCTGACTCCCAGCTCCTCGGCGGTGGCCGCGAGGTCGTGCTCCGACCGGCCAGTGATCAGCACGCGGGCGCCGTTGCGGGCGAAGACGCCGGCGATGCCTTTGCCGATGCCCCGGGTGCCCCCGGTGACGACGACCGCCCGCCCCGCGATGGATGTGAACAAGAACCCTCCTGATGCCTTCATGGCTAATGACTGGTGAGATACCACTCGGCCAGGTCGCAGCTGTCGCGGGTGTAACCTGCCCCGAGCTCCGCGGCGCCCGCAGCGGCCAGGTGCGAGCCGATCCAGGCGACCAGCAGCAGCCGCCGGAACAAGATGAAAGTCCAGATCTCGGCCTCGACCTCGCCGGGCAGCCGTGCCCCGGCGCGTCGGTAGCCGTCCAGCCAGGAGGCGACCAGACCGGGCACGGCGGGATCGTGCTCGAAGAAGCTGACGGCGGTGCCCAGGTCGTACAGGTACCAGGCGAACCCGGAGTCGTCGAAGTCGATGACCGCGGTGGTGCCCTCGTGGACCAGCAGATTCGCCAGCCTGGTGTCGGCGTGCACGAGCCCGAAGCGGTCAGGGCCCGTCCCGAACTCCGCGAGCCGCGCACGGAGCCTGCGCTCAAGCCGCCCGAGGATCGCGGCCTCGCCAGGGCCGACTCCGAGGCCGTCCTGCCAGCGGCCCCACCGTGGCCGCGGACCGAACGCCGCATCGACATCCCACCGGAACCGGGTGAACCAGGCTGGCCGGTCCCAGCCCCTGGCATGCGCGTGCATCCGGGCCGTGATCTCGCCCAGCTCCGCGAAGTGCGCGGCGGCCGCGGCGCCGCCGCCCGATCCGGGCGGCTCGGTCCCCGGCAGGAACTCGAACCGCACGCAGCAGCGGCTCGCGCCGTGCTGCGGCGGAACGCCGTGTCCGGTTACGGTCACGACCCGGCGGCCGTCGGTGGCGGGCAGTACCCGCGGGGTGCGCACCCCGGCCTCGGCCCGCAGTGCGTCCATCCAGGCCAGCTCCGACGCTATTGCCTGCTGGCTGTGGTACCCGAGCCGGTGAACGCGCAGTACCGACGGTCCGGCGTCCGGTTCTGTCACCAGGAACGTAGCGTTCTCCGAGACGTTGAGCAGCCTGACGTCGGCGTCCGGGCGGATGCCGTAGTCGGCGAGCGCGGCCCGGGCCGACGCGGTGACACGGTCCAGGACGTCACCGCCCGCCGACAGGTCATGATCCGACATCGTCACCTCGCGTTGGACGGGTGAGGGTACGGCGGCTCGCCGCTGGCGGCCCACTCGTCGAGACGTTTCCGCAGCACTGACCGCGCGCCGGGCTCGGCCGGGAACGACGGGAGCTCGCCGGGCCGGATGCCGCCCGTCTCTGCCTGGAGGCCCGTCGCTGCCGCCGGTGCTGCGTCCGCGTCGTCGCGGGAGGACGTCGCACCTGCGGCAGCCGCGTCTTCGCGTGCCTCCCCGATGGCCGTCTCGGTGATCTCCAGGATCTCCGCGCACAGGGCCGGGTCGAGCAGCAGGCCGGGCTTGTACTGCAGGACACGCGGATCGAGGGTGGAGAAGATCGCCCAGACCCCGCCGGAGTACAGGCGCCGCATCACGAACTTGGCGCCTTCGGGATGCGCGAACTCCAGGCCGATCACCAGGCCGTCCTGCCGCACCCCGGTGAACCAATCGGGATATCTGGCCCGGATACGGTCAAGGCCCTGGCTGAAGAAGGCGGCGATGTGATGCGCCAGCGTCCGGACCTCGGGCCTGGTCGTGATCTCAAGGCAGCGCAGTGCGGCGATACAGCCCACCTCGGCACCGCCGAAGGTTGACATGTGGGCGAAGCCGTCGGCCTCCATCCAGGCAGCGGCCCTCTCGGTGGCGAGAACCGCCGCGATCGGGTACATGCCGCCGGAGATGCCCTTGCTGGTGACCAGCAGGTCGGGAGCGACACCGTGCTTGGTGATGCCCCACAGTTCACCGGTGCGCATCAGCCCGGTCTGGACCTCGTCCGCGATGTAAAGGCTGCCGTGACGCTCGCAGAGGTCCTTGACGGCTCGCAGGTAACCTGGCCCCGGCAGCGGGAACCCGTAGGTGGCCGGGATTGTCTCCATGATCACCGCCGCGACGTCGCCGGGCGCCAGCGCCTGCTCCATCGCGTTGAGGTCGTTGAACGGCACGTGGCTGAACTCATCGGGCCGGTCGGCGAGGAACAGCCGCGCGAACCGTTCGTCCCCGGTGGCGACCGCGAGCCCGGTGTGCCCGTGGTACGCCTTGGCGACGGAGACGACGCGCCGGCGCCGCGTCGCGTGCCTGGCCGACTTGAGTGCGATGTCGACCGCCTCACCGCCTCCGCTGCCGTACATCACCTTGGTGATGCCGTCAGGCGCGGTGGCGACCAGCGCCTCGGCCAGCGCGGTCCTGGCGGCCGAGGGGAAGTGGTGGTTGCCTATGTCGAAGTAGGCCATGGCCTGCGTCACCGCGGCGACGATCTCCGGGTTCCGGTGTCCGAGGTTGTAGGTTCCGCCGTTGAGGTGCATGTCGATGAGGCGCTTGCCGTCGATGTCGTGGAGCACGTACCCCTCGCGCCGGCCGATTACGAGCGGTACCCCGGACTGTGCCCAGAACCGCGTCTTTCCCGGGTTCCAGAATCGCTCCGCCTTTGTGAGCAGCTCTTTCTTGGACGTGAACCCGATGAGTTCCCCGGCCACGGCCACCTCTTCCGTCATTCGGTCAACCAAAACTCTGCCTTCTCCAACCATTACGTGTCAAGCGGTCAATGTTTCTGCCAAATTAACTCAACCGAGACTCTTGATAGCAAATCCATTTAACTGTTACTTTCCCCGCAAGCGCCAATTGGCCCTCAGGGGAGGCACCCGTGGCACAGACAGAACCCGGCACTGCGACGCCCGCGGTATCGGAGGACTTCGATGTATCCAACCGTGACGACATCGACAAGCTGCACAAGGGCGCGGTCGGGCTCGGCGGCGTCCTCTTCCTTACCGTGACGGGCGCGGCGCCGATCGCCGCCATGCTTTTCAACACGCCCATCCTGGTCGGCTACGGCGAGGGACTCGGGGCGCCAGCCGGGTTCCTGGTGGCGACCATTGTGCTGGTCATCTTCTCAGTCGGGTACGTGGCCATGGCACGAAAGAAGACGACGGCCGGCGGGTTCTACTCCTACATCAGCCACGGGCTCGGCCGCGAACTCGGGTTCGGAGCGGGCTTCGGGTCGGTGGTCGCGTACTCGGTGTTCGAGGCGTCGCTGGCGGGCGGGTTCGCCTACTTCCTCGGCCTCAAGCTGGACTCGTTCGGCGTGCATATCGACTGGCCGTGGCTCGCCCTGATCATGGTGGTCATCATCGGCGCGCTGACCTACTTCGACGTCAGCCTTTCCGCCAGGGTGCTGGCCGTCGGGCTGGTCACCGAGGTGCTGATCCTGATGTACTTCGACGGGATGCTGTTCGCCAGGGGGCACGCGGTCGACTGGGCGGCGCTCAACCCGGTCAACGCGTTCAAGGGCCTCCCGGCGTCGGGCAAGATCACGGCCGGCGCGGTCGGCATCGGCCTGTTCTACGCGTTCTGGTCCTGGGTCGGCTTCGAGATGGCGCCGAACTACGGGGAGGAGTCCCGCGACCCCAAGAAGAACGTGCCGCGCGCCATGTATATCTCTGTGATCGGCCTGGGCATCTTCTACACCATCACATCGTGGGCCTCGCTGTCCGGCTACCCGAGCGTGAACGCCGCCGCGGCGGAGTCGCAGACCGACGCCGCCAACTACTTCCTGCTCCCCGCGGGGCAGTATGCCGGCCACTGGGTCGCCTCGGTGATGAGCTACCTGATCATCACCGGATCGTTCGCCTGCGGCATGGCGTTCCATAACACGACCGCCCGCTATTTCTACTCCCTCGGCCGCGACGGCATGCTGCCGCCGGTTCTCGGCAAGACGCACCCGAAATGGCACTCACCCCATATCGCGTCCGTGGTCCAGTCCGTGATCGCGGCGGTCATCATCGGCCTGTTCGCGATTTTCACCGGCAGCAACGACCCGACGTCGCAGGCCTACCTGCAGTTGTACGGGCTGATGGCGATGATGGGCGTGATCATCATCTTGTCGGTACAGGCACTGGTGTCGCTGGCCATCCTCGTCTATTACGAGCGGTACCACCGCGAGGAAGCGCACTGGTGGAAGACGCGGCTTGCCCCCCTGCTGGCGTTCGTCTCCCAGGGGTACGTCGTCTACCTGCTGTTCCAGAACATCGACTTCCTGGGTGCGGGCTACAGCTACGCGAACCTCTTCGGCCCGATCGACGCGGCCGTGGTCGTCATCGGCATCGCCCTGGCCTTCTACTACAAGAAGAAGTACCCGGCGAAGTACGAGCGGGTCGGCCGGCTCATCAACGACGGCCTCTAGACAGCGCCCGCTCGCCGGGCGCATTCTTCCGGCCCAGGAGGTTCAGGCTCTCCGAAGTGCACAACCAGGCGCAAAGCCGGAAGAGCGCCAGATCGTCTAAGGCTTGATGCCGATTCCGCACAGGTGCCAGGCGGCCCCGCGATCGTCCGCGGGCCGCTCGGGGACAATCAGCTTGAGCACGGGTGCGTCCTCGCCGTCGTCCTTGCGGGGGAGGACGAGCGGATTGTCTAGGTCGGGTCTCCACTGCGCAGGAGGCACTAGGCCGGGCTCAACCAGCGTGAACCCGTCGAAGAATCGCTTGATGTCGGCGCGGCTGCGGGATACGAGCGGGGTGTTCCAGTGCAGGTCCTGGGTCATCTGGAAGAGCGCTTTGGCCCCTTCCGGGTGGGTTTCGCTGGTCATGTGGCTCAGAGCCAGGTGGCTGCCCGGCGACACCGCGTCCCGGAACTGCCGCACAACCCCCCAAGGATCTTCCTTATCCCACAGGCAGTGCAGGACGCAGGCGAACATGATCCCGACTGGCTGCCCGAAGTCGAGTGTGTCACGTACCTGCGGGTTGCTGAGCACTTGCTCTGGTTCGCGCAGGTCGGCGCGCAGCGTGACGACGTTGGGGCCGGCCATCAGCGCGGAGGCATGGGTCGAGACCATTGGATCGATGTCGATGTAGACGACGCGGGCCTCGGGTGCCACCCGGTGGGCGATCTGGTGAGTATTAGCCATGCTCGGCAACCCCGAGCCAAGGTCGAGGAACTGGCGGATGCCCTGGCCGACCATGTAGTCCACCATGCGCTGCAGCAGGTGGCGGCCTTCAATGGCAGTGTCGGCGGCGAGCGGTACGCCTATCTTCATGGACATCGCCTCGACCGCTTCGGCTGCCTGCCGATCAACTGCGAAGTTGTCCTTGCCCCGCAGGTGGTAGTTCCAGACGCGGGCCGTGTTGGGATACCGGACGCCGATCGGATCATCAGGCTCCGGCTCGG
>DASYAD010000383.1:0-20935 GCA_036501515.1 Trebonia sp.
GGCGGCGGCCGGCTGGCGCTGGGTTTTCTTCATCAACGTCCCGGTGGGCCTGCTGGCAGTGGTGGCAGGCGTGTACCTGCTGCCGCGCACCCGGTGGCCGGCCGGCCGGCCCGGTCCGCCCGCAGCCGGCGCCGGCGAGCCTGGTGTCGGCGGATCTAGTGTCGGCGGATCTAGCGCCAGCGGATCCGCTGCCGTCGAACCTCCCGTCGGCGAACCCGCTGTCGCCGGCGTGGCGGGCCTGGGCGGTCTGGTTCTTCTCGCGGCGACGACAACGACCGGGATGCTGGCGGTCTCCGCGGTGTCCGGCCTCGGCGCGCCCGCCTGGCTGACGGCGGGGCTGGCGGTGGCGGCCGTGCTGGCCGGCGTCTCCCTGGTCAGGCACGAGCGGCGAGCCGCGGCACCTGTGTTCGACCTGCGCGCGATGAAGGCTTCCGGGACCGGCCCGGCGCTGCTCGGCGCGCTGTGCGCGTACCTGGTGCTGTTCGGTCCGCTGGTGCTGTTTCCCCAGGTTGTCACCGCTAGGGGTGGGACCGCCGCGTCGGCGGGCCTGCTGCTCACCGCCCTTCCGGCCGGCTTCGGGCTGGCCGCCGTGACCGCTGACCGGCTGCTTCCGGCCCGCTGGCCGAACAGTCGCCGCTGCCTGCTCGGCGCCGCCGTCGCGGCTGCCTGCGCGGCGGCTCTGGCGGCACCGGTGCCCGATGCGGTATCTGTGGTCCTGCTCGGCCTGCTCGGCGCGGGCCTCGGCATCTACACTCCGGCGAACAACGCCGAGATCATGACGGCGGTGTCCGCGAGGGACGCGGCCGCGGCGGGCGGGATGGTGAACATGACCAGGGGGATCGGTACCGCGCTCGGCGTGGCCGCGGTGACGCTTGCCTTGCACGCGGGCGGGCTGCTGGGGTCCCCTGACGCCGGCCGCGCGCTGTCGATGGCGCTGCTCGCCGCCGCCGCGCTCACCGGTGCCTGGGCCGGCCGGGCCCGGGCGCGCGCCGTCCCCGGCCGGACGCGCCGAACGGCCGGCGAATCCTGATGACCGTCGAGGACGGCCGGGCCGGGGGACCGGCGCCGCCGCCGGACGGCCTGGCCGAGGGGATCGCCCGGCTGCGCCGGGCGCTGCGGCGCGGCGCCCGGGTCGCCGATCCGGGTAATACGCTCGCGGTCGCCCAGCTTGAGCTGCTGGCGGCACTCGCCGACCGCCCCGGTGCCCGCCCGGGTCAGCTCGCCCGTCAGCTGAACATGCGGGCGAATACCGTCACGACGATCGTCAACGCGCTCAGCGCCCGCGGCATGCTCGACCGGGTTGCCGCCGACGACGACCGGCGGGCGGTCCGGCTGACCGTGACCGACTCCGGCCGCCAGGCGGTGCTGGCCTGGCAGGCCACCAACGCGGCCGTGCTGCACCTGGCGCTGTCGACGCTGCCGGCCAGGCAGCGCCGCGCCCTCGCGGCCGCCGTTCCCGCCATCGACGCGCTCGCCCGCGCGGTCGACCGGCTGGCCGACACCCCTGGCGCGGCCGCGGACCAGGACGCCGGCTGACTGCGCCTGCAACCGGGCCTCCTGCGCACCCGGCCCCGCTCCGGCAACCGGCTCAGCCGCCGGCTGACCCGGGGCGCGCCGTTACCGGTGTAACCGGCACAATGGGGCGTGCGAGGATCTCACACCTCAGGGAGCGATGTCGAAATGTCGTGGTCGAGTCGGCTGCGCATGCTGCTGCCCGTGGCGGTCGCCAGGGACACCGGCGGGACCGAGCCCGACCCGAGGTTCACCTTCGCCAACGAGCGCACGTTCCTCGCCTGGAGCCGGACCGCGCTCGCCCTGGTGGTCGCCGGGCTCGGCATCGTGCAGCTGCTGCCGCCGTTTCCCCGCGTGCCGGCTGGCCGTCATCTGCTCGGCATCCCGCTGATCGTGCTCGGCGCGGTGCTCGCCGTCGCGGCCTACGCCGAATGGGTGCGCAGCCAGCACGCGATGCGCCGGGGCGACCCGCTGCCGACGTCGGTCCTGCCCTGGATCCTGGCCGCGACGATCACCGCGGTCGCGATCATCGCCGCCGTCGTCCTGCTGATCTCGGCCCTGCGATGACCGTGCCGCCGGCCGAGCCCCCGGCCGGCCAACCGGCTGAGCCCCCGGCCGGCGCGTCGGCGGAAGCATCAACCCGTGCTACGTCCGGGCCGTCGCCCGGGCCAGCGCCGCCGCCGCAGCTGAGCGACGACCCGGAGGAGCGTGACCCGGGGCTGGCCCGCGAGCGCACGTCGCTGGCCTGGATGAGGACCGCGCTCTCGTTCGCCGCACTGGGCGGCACGCTGCTCAAGGTGAACGTGATCACCGGCCTGATCGTCCTCGCCGTCGCCCCGGTTATCTGGCAGCTCGGCAAGGTCTCACGGGGCCGGGCGCACGAGGCGGGCCTGCCCGTACTCGGCGCGACGCGGCTGTTCGTCATTGCCGTCTCGATCGTCGGTGTCTCGCTGCTCTGCCTGGTCGTCGCCATCTTCGGCAAGTCCGTCCCCGGCGCGCTCCGCTAGCCCGGCCGTCCGCGGGCCTGCTGCGCGGGGCTGCCGTCTGGGGGGTGCCGTCTGAGGGCCTGCTGCGCGCGGGGGGCGTCCGCGGGCCTGCTGTGCGCGGGTCTGTAGTCCGGCAACGTGGAAACTTTTATCTAATTGGTAATTCTTATGTATTATTCTCGAAAAAATTACCAAGATCTTTTTCTATGCGGTAAAGATGATGCTTGGCGGGCGGATGTGGCGGCCCGGCGAACGCGGAGTGGCGGAACTGCGTCAGCCGTCGCGGCGGCGGACTCAACAGGGTGCTGGTGTGGTCGCTGGGGCGGACCGTCGGGTGCCGGGTGCCGGCGGCACGGCCGCACGGGGGGCGGCATAGTAGTGGGCATGGATCAGCGTCCCCGGCCGCGTACCGCCGAACTACTCGACCTCGCACCGCACCCGGAGGGCGGCTGGTACCGCGAGACCTGGCGGGCCGGGCTGTCCTGGCAGCCCACGGGTTACCCGGGGCCGCGGGCGGCCGCGACCGGCATCTACTTCTTGCTGGCGCCCGGCGAGGAGTCCGCCTGGCACCGGGTCAGGTCGGACGAGGTCTGGCTGTGGCACTCAGGCGGGCCGCTTGTCATGCTCGACGGCGGCGACGGTGAGCGGCCGTCGGAGGCGCCGCTGGTGGTGACCGTGGGCCGGGACCTGGTCAGCGGCCACGTTCCGCAGCACGTGATCCCGGCGGGTCACTGGCAGGCCGCCCGCCCGGCCGGCCCGGACGAGGTCCTGGTGAGCTGTGTGGTCGCACCCGGCTTCGACTTCGCCGACTTCAGCCTGCTGCCGTCCTGACGGGATTTCCGCTTGCTGGCCGGCGGAATAGCCGGCGAGCGGGCAGGAAGCTTCGAAGTGCCGCAAACTGAACAAAGGCAGCTGGCGACCGGAGGAGACAGCCGCGATGACGACGGGGGAAGCCGCCGGCCCGGAGTTGCTGCTCGGGCCGATGCTGCGCTACGTCAGCGAGACCGAGGCGACGATCTGGGTCGAGACCGACCGGGAGTGCGAGGTCGCCGTCCTCGGCCACCGGGCCAGCACGTTCCAGGTGGCAGGCCATCACTACGGCTTGGTGGTGATCGAGGGACTCACGCCGGGCAGCGAGCACGAGTACCAGGTCACGCTCGACGGCACCGTCCGCTGGCCGCTGGCCGGCAGCGGCTTCCCGCCGAGTGTGCTGCGGACCCTGAGCGAAGGCCGCCCGGCCCGGCTCGCGTTCGGTTCTTGCCGGGTCGCCGAGATCGCGCCGTTCAACCTGGACAGGAAGGCCAGACGGCGCCGCGAGGCCGGCCAGAGCCAGGCCGGGGACGACGGTATCGACGCGCTGGCGGCCACTGCCGCCGTGCTCGCGGGCAGCCCAAGCGACAGCTGGCCCGACGTGCTGCTGATGATCGGCGACCAAGTTTACGCCGACGAGCCCGGGCCTGCCACCCGGCGGTTCATCGCGGACCACCGGGCAGGCCGGCCGGCCTCCGGCGCGGCTGGTGCCCCGCCAGCCGACGAGGTGGCGGACTTCGCCGAGTACTGCGCCCTCTACCGGGAGGCGTGGAGCGGACCGGCCGTGCGCTGGCTGTTCTCGGTGGTCCCGACCGCGATGATCTTCGACGATCACGATGTGCACGACGACTGGAACACCTCCGCTTCCTGGCGCCGCGCGGTCGCGGCGCTGCCCTGGTGGCCCGCGCGGATCGAGAGCGCCTTCGAGAGCTACTGGGTCTACCAGCATCTCGGCAACCTCTCGCCCGCGGAGCTGGCGGCCGACCCGACGTGGGGCAAGGTCTGCCAGCCGGGTGACGCGGCGGCGGTACTTGCCGACCTGGCGCACCGCGCCGACCAGCGCGAGCCGGGCGTCCGCTGGTCCGTCCGCCGCTCGTTCGGCCAGGTCCTGGTGGTGCTGCTCGACTCGCGCAGCCGGCGGGTGGTGGACGGGAACCCGCGGCTGATGACGGACGAGGGGGAGTGGCGCTGGCTGACCGAGTCGGTCTCAGGCGACTGGGCGCACGTGGTCATCGCCACCTCGGTGCCGCCGCTGCTGCCGCGCGGCATCCACAGCCTGGAGGCGTGGACGGAGCGGCTGTGCGGCGGTGTCTGGGGACGGCAGGCCGCGCGCTTCGGCGAACGGCTCAGGCGCGAGTTCGACCTGGAGCACTGGCCCGCCTTCGGCGCGTCGTTCACCGAGCTTGAGCGGCTGCTCACCAGGCTCGCGACCGGGCGCCTGAGCGCGCACGGCCAGCCGCCCTTCTCGGTGACGCTGATCTCCGGCGACATCCACCACAGCTACCTGGCCGCCGTCGATCTCCCCGTGGCCGGAGCCGGCCAGGCAAGCGCGGTCCACGAGGCTGTCTGCTCGCCGTTCCATCAGGCCATGCCGTCCAAGATGCGGTACGCGCAGCGGCTGGCCAGCACTCGGGCGAGCGGCCTGATCGGTACCGCCGTGGCCGCGCTGGCCGGCGCGCACGTGCCGGGGGCGGGCTGGCGCATCACCGAGGGGCCGTGGTTCACGAACATGATCGCGACGCTGGAGTTCGAGGGCCGCACCGCCCGCATCCGGTTCGACCAGGCCGCCGCGGACCGTTCGGGCGAGCCGTCGCTGTCGGCCGCGGCCGAGGCGCGCCTCAGCTGACCGCCCGGCCTCGCCGTGCCCGTCCTCCGCCGTGCCGTTGAGGAGGACCGCTGAGCAGGGCCACTGACGAGGACCGCTGTGGAGAACCGCCCCGAGGAAGACCGCCCCGAGGAAGACCGCCCCAAGGAAGACCGCCACCGACGACCGCCCCAAGGAGGACCGGCGCCAAGGAGGACCCCACCGACGACCGCCGCCAAGCAGGACCGTTAAGCCGCGGCAGCGCGCGGGGTCAGCGGTACCGGGCCGGCTGGCCGCAGCGTGACCCGGTAGGCCGGGACGGGCACGAAACCGGGGGCGGCCTCGAATGTCCAGGACGTGGCGAGCGCCGCCAGCACGGTGACCGCCTCCGCCCAGGCGAACTGCTCGCCGATGCATGACCGCGGTCCGGTGCCGAAGGGCAGGTAGGCGTGCCGTGGAACGGACTGCTTGCGGTCGTCGAGCCACCGGTCAGGGTCGAAGGTCTCCGGGTCGGGGAACCAGCGCGGGTCGTGGTGCAGCAGCAGCGGGCTGACCGCGATGACCGAGCCGGCCGGCATGGGCCGGCCCGCCAGCTCGACTTCGGTGGTGAGCGTGCGGCCGATGATCCAGGCCGGCGGGTAAAGGCGGATCGCCTCGCTGATCACCGCCCGGGTGTAGCCGAGCGACGGCAGCGTGTCCTGCGAAGGCGGCTCGCCGCCGAGGGCGCTGACCTCGGCCCGCAGCCGCCCCTGCACGGCCGGGTGAGCCGCCAGCAGGTACAGGGTCCAGGTCAGTGCGTTCGCGGTGGTCTCGTGGCCGGCCAGCAGCAGGGTCAGTACATGGTCGTGGATCTCCTGGTCGCTGAGTCCGTCGTCACCGTCGGATGCCGCGAGCAGCGCGGACAGCACGTCGCGGGCCTCCGGCGCGGGGGCCGCCCGCCGGCGCGCGATGAGCTCGTCGACCAGGGCGTGCACGGCTGCGCGGGCCGTGTCTTGCCCGCTGGCGCGGGTCTGGCGGTCCTCCTCCCCTGCTGCCTCTCCTGGACTGCCGCCGAGACGCTGGGCGCGGAGGCCCTGACCGTCGAACCCCGCACTGCCGAAGTCTCCGAGTGCCGCCTCCAGGCCCGCCCGCACCAGCGGTGCCCGGGCCGACAGGTCAGTGCCGAGTAGGGTCTGGCCGGCGATCCGCAGCGTCAGCGCGGCCATCTCGGCATGCATGTCAACCTGCCGGCCGTCGGCCCAGCGGGCGCTCGAGTCCAGGGCGCACCGGGTGAAGACGCTGGAGTAGGCGGCGAGCCTGCGCGGCGAGAAGGCGGGCGCGACCAGCCGCCGGGCCCGCTCGTGGGCGGGTCCCTCACTGGTCAGCAGCCCGTCGCCGAGCATGCCGCGGATTCGCCGCTGTCCCGGGCCTTTGACCGTGTCCGTCGCGTGGCCTGCCAGCAGGTCAGCCGCCAGCCGCGGCTCGAGCAGCAGCAGGACGCGCAGGCCCCGCAGCCGCAGCCCGACCGCGTCCCCGCCGCCGCGGGCCAGCTCGCGCAGCACCGCCCCCGCGTCACCGCGGCGGCGGGCCTGGCGGGTGCGCAGCAGCAGCCGCGCGCTTCCGAGCCTGCTCAAGTCGTCCATATCAGGACCCGCAGGCCCAGCTGAGCGAGCCGGTGAAGGTGCGGCCGCCGCTGCCGACAGCACTGACGGTGAACGACCCGCCGGCGGCCGTGATCTGCGCGGGCACCCGGGAGACGCCGCCCACGGCGGTGACCACCCCCGACGCCTGGCGCAGGGTTACCGCGACAACGGCGTCATAGCTGCCCGGACCGGTGTAGCGGGGGATATCGACGGTGTAGGAGACCTGGTCGCCCTGCACGACCGCGCTGGTCACCGTGGCGCGGTAGCCGGGGCCTGTCACGCAGGACACCGGCACCGCCACGGAGCCCGCGTCTGTGACCGGCGACGAGATCGACACGGTGACCGAGCCCCGCGCGGCGGCAGGCTGGCTCGCCGTGGTCCCGTCGTCCTGGGCCGCCGCGGTGCCCGCCGCGCCGGCGGTCGTGCCCGCGGTGCTGTCTGCGCCTGCGGTGACCGCCGCCGAGGAGCCGGTCGCGATGACCGTGGCCCCCCGGCAGCCGGCCAGGCAGGCGGTGAGCGCGAGCAGGACGGCGGCCGGTGCCGCGGTCGGGGCCAGGCGGCGAGAACGTGTCGGTGTCATGGTCCGCTCCTCAGTTGATTTTCTGGCACTAGTGTCAGAAATGAGGATGGCCTGCCCGAAGCTAAACTGTCAATAGTGTCATGATGCACTAGTGCCATATTCTTCCGCGCGCGCTTGTGGCAGACTGCCGGTATGACTCGTGCATCGCGACCCCGGGTGCCGCGTTGAGCGCGCAGGCTGAGGTGGCGGGGCGCCGGGACCGCAAGAAGAACGAGACCCGCCAGGCGCTGCGCGATGCCGCGCACCGGCTGTTCGCGGAGAAGGGCTTCTCGCGCACCACGATCGACGACATCACCGAGGCCGCCAACGTCTCCCGCCGCACGTTCTTCCGCTACTACGACAGCAAGGACGACCTGCTGCGCAGCGACGTCTCCGACATGCTGCCGGTGATGCTGGCGGCGCTGCGGTCCCGCCCCGCTGACGAGCCGCCGTTCGCCGCGATCCTCGCCTCGCTGCGCACGCTGATCGGCCCCGACGGGCCGCCAGCGATCGCGCGCAGCCTGGCCGACCCAGTCGGCGGCTTCCGCGCCAGGCTCAGCATGATCCGGCTGCTGGCAGCTTGGGAAACGGGCATCGCCGCCACCCTGCTCGCCCGCGAGGGCGTCGGTGCCCCGTCGGAGGAAGACCGGCTGCGCGCGACCGTCACCGCCTGCGCCGCCACCTCGGCGCTGCGTGCCGCGGCGCAGATCTACCGCGGCCGTTACCCGGGCCGGGGACTTGAGACCGGGCGGCTGCTGCCGATCATCGAGCAGGCGTTCGCCGTCCTGCTTGCTCCGGCCTTATCCCGCCAAGGGCGGGCAGCGCCCGCAGCTCTCCAAGGGCGGGCGGGCAGCACCCGCCTTCTGCGCCCGCTACAAGCGCGGGGCCGCGCCCCATTCGCGGGCGAGCAGCTCGAACGAGCGGACCCGGTCCTCGTGCCGGTGGGTGATGCCGGTGACGAGCACCTCATCGGCCGCGGTCGCGTCCTGCAGGATCCGCAGGTGCTTGGCCACCGTTTGCGGCGACCCGGCGAACTGCGTCGACACCCGGTCCTCGACCAGCGCCCGGTCCTCGCCGGTCCACCGGAAGGCGGCGGCGGCCGCCGCCGACGGGTAGCGCATCGCGCCCGCACCGCTGCGGATCGAGCGCACCCACAGCCCGTACCCGGCCGCCAGCTCCTGGGCCCTGGCGTCGGTCTCGGCGACCACGGCGTCGGCCGAGACCATGACGTACGGGGCTGGCAGCACGGCCGACGGGCGGAACGCGGCCCGGTAGCTTTCAGCCGCCTCTATCGTGGTGGCCGGGGTGATGTGGTAACTCGCCGCGAACGGCAGCCCGAGCGCGCCGGCCACCTGCGCGGACTGCCCGCCGCTGGTTCCGAGCACCCAGAACTCGGGGTCGGTGCCAGTGCCGGGGGTGGCCTCGATGCCGATCCCCGCGGACGAGTACGTTCCGTGCAGCAGCGCCAGGATGTCGTCGACCTGCTCGCCGAAGTCGGGCGTCTGCGCCTCCGGCTGCTGCAGCAGCGCGCTCTGCGCCTTGAACCGGGGCGTGCGCATCAGGTACGCGGAGGAGAAGGGAGGCGGGATGAGCAGCCCGTTCTCCGTCCGCGGTCCAGTAGCCGGTGCCTCATCCTGCCCACGGACAGGACCGTGTTCGCCGCGTTCTTTCGCCCGGCGCTTTCCTGACCGTCCGATGCCCAGGTCGATCCGCCCCGGGTACAGCTCGGCGAGCGTGCCGAACGCCTCCACCACCGCCGCGGGCGTCTGATGGCCGAGCTGCACCGCGCCCGACCCGACCCGGATGGCGGACGTCGCGGCCGCGATCGCCCCGATGAGCACGGCGGGAGAGGACGACGCCACGCCCGGCGTGAAGTGGTGCTCGGCCACCCAGTACCGGTGGTAGCCGAACGACTCGGCCCGCCGGGCCAGGTCGATCGTGTTCCGCAGCGCGGCTCCGACCGAGGAACCCTCGCTGACCGGGGAGAGGTCAAGGATGGAGAGCGGCGCGGGTGCGGCCCCAGGCATATCCGGGCTCCTTCGCTCGCCGCCTTCGGGTGTGTCCGGTGTGACCGGCATGTCCCGGCTCCCTCCGTGCGCTAGCTGTCTCGACGCTAACAAGGTCCCGTTAAAGCCGTCAAATACGATGGGCAATGTCATAAAGCGTCAGGCGGGCGCGTGCATTCCTGACGGCCGCGAGCCTCCCTTATCCTGATGGTCCCGGCTGGCCCGGCCCGGGGCAAGGGCGGGCGTGCTTCGGCGACGGGACAGCGTGCTTCGGTGAGGAGCGATGTGAGCGGGAGCGGCCGCCAGCAGGCAGGCAACGGCAAGGCCGGGCGGCCAGGCCGCGAGGGCGGCGGGCGGCCAGGGCGAGAGGGCGGGCGCGCGCGGCGCGAGGGTGGTCGCGGCGGCCCGCTGAGCTCCGACGCGACCGTCACGTTCGCCGCCGAACGCGACGCGGCCGGTATCGACGACATCGTCGGCCAGCTGGACCGGGAGCTTGTTGGCCTCGCGGCGGTGAAGAAGCGGGTCGAGGAGATCGCCGCGCTGCTGCTTGTCGACCGGGCCAGGCAGCGCTACGGGCTGACCGCGCCGCGACCTAACCTGCACATGTGCTTCACCGGTGCGCCGGGCACCGGCAAGACGACGGTGGCGCTGAAGATGGCCGAGCTGCTGTACCGGCTCGGCTACCTGAAGAGCCCCACGCTGATCCACGCCATGCGGGACGACCTGGTGGGCGAGTACATCGGGCAGACCGCGCCGAAGACCAAGCAGGTGCTAGACCGGGCCAGGGGCGGCGTGCTGTTCATCGACGAGGCGTACTACCTGTACCGCGGAGCGGACTCCAAGGACTACGGGCAGGAGGCGATCGAGATCCTGCTCCAGGTGATGGAGAATGACCGGCAGGACCTGGTGGTGATCCTGGCCGGCTACAAGGACCGGATGGACACGTTCTTCGAGTCAAACCCAGGCATGCGGTCGCGGCTGGCGCACCACCTCGACTTCGCGTCCTACGACCTCGACGAGCTCACCGCCATCGGCTCGCTGATGCTCGGCGCGACCAGGTACTACCTTTCACCGGAAGCGGAGGCGGTGCTGCGGGCAGAGGTGTCGCGGATGATGACCGAGCCGCATTTCGCCAACGCGCGGACCGTCCGTAACGAGCTCGAGCTCGCCCGGCTCAGGCACGCGCACCGGATCGCCTCTGACCTGGTCCGCGAGTGGACCCTCGACGACCTGATGCGGCTCGAGCCCGCCGACGTGCTTTCCGCGGACGGCGACGTGTTTTCCGGCTAAACGGCGGCCGGTGAATCGCCGCCGGCCGGTGAAACGCCGCCAGGCGAAAACGGCGACCGGGCGCGCACCCCGTTAGGGACGCGCGCCCGGCCGCCGTGCCTGGTTCCGCGGGCTGCCTTAGCTCGCCGGGAAGTTCTCCGCCAGCGCGTCGGCGATGTCCTTGCCCCGGTACAGGTAGCCGAGCGAGGTGTAGTGGATGCCGTCGTTGATGAACCACGACTTCTGCGCGACGGCCGGCCAGTTGTAGATCTTCATGTTCGGGTACTGCGGCGCCACCTGCTTGAGCGCGTCGTTCCACGCCTGCATGTTCTGCTCGGAGTACGGACCTGACGACAGCAGCGAGGTCACCTCGACCCACATGACCGGCTCGTCGCCGATCAGCTTCATCATCTTCTGGATCCGCTGGACCCGGGTGACCTCCGAGCCGACGGCGACGTCGGCGGTGTCGTTGGTGCCGAGCGCGAGCACCCAGCAGCCGTTGAAGCCTTTCGCCTTGACCTCGCTCGCCATCTGGAACGCGTTCTGCGTGCCGGGCAGCGCCTCGACCACCGAGGTCGCGCCGACGATCTTCATGATCGACTTCTTGACGCCGACGTCCGCGTACCTGGCCGGGATCCGGTTAGCCGGGTTCGGCTCGTAGTCGGAGGAGATCAGCCCCTCCGACGTGGAGTCGCCGATGTGCACCACCGACTGGCAGGACGTCATCGGCGGCGGCGTCGGCAGCGCGGCCACCGTGGCTGCGGGGCCGGCGGCGGCGACCGTGACGGCGCCCGCGGAAGTGCCGGACCCGGCCGCCGTGCCCCCCGCCGCCTGCTGCCCGCCAGCGCCGCCAGCGCCGCCGGAGGCGCCGACGCCGCCAGCCGAGGCTGACGCGCCGCCGGCAGCGCCAGCCGCGGCGGCGGATGCGGCCGCCGCGGCCTTGCCCGCGGAGTTGGACAGCCGGGCGCTGGCCGCCGAGGCGGTCGCGTCAGAGGCCGACGGGTGCGAGCTGCCTGATGTCAGCCGCATGCCCGCGGTCACCCCGCCGGCCAGCACGGCCGCCGTGAGCAGGCAGACCCCGGCGATCGCGGGCGGCGACGACGGCCGCCGACGCCAGCCGGGCCGCTGTCCGCCGCCTGTGCCTGATGTACCGCTCACGCTTGCGCCTCCTGCTGTTGTGGTCGCTTCAGCTCCGGCGGGCCGGCGGAACGCGCCGCCGGTGCCGGGGGTGATCCAGCGCAGCCGGGCGCCGGACCTGATCGGGTCTTCGATGAACCGCCAGGAAGCCGCGGCGACTCCCACGGTGCCCGCGACGACGGCCACCGCCCGCACCGGGCTCGCGGCCGTGCCGGCCGTCCCGGCCGCCGCTGTCAGCACGATCAGCGGGTAGTGCCACAGGTAGATGCCGTACGACCGGACGCCGATCCAGCGCAGCGGCTGCATGCCGAGCGCCCGCCCGAACAGCGAGCCCGGCGTCACGGCGGCGGCCAGCGTCGCGGCGGTGGCCACCGAGAGCAGCACCATGCCGCCGCGGAACATGAAATCCGAGTACTCGTTGGTCCGCCAGATCAGCAGCACGATGGCGGCCAGTCCGGCCAGCCCGGCCGCGTCGAGCAGCCAGCGCACGGGCGTCGGCACCTTCCACGCGGTCGGCGAGCCGTTGGCGCCGAGCCTGCGGGTGGGGTAGACCATCGCCAGCGCCGCGCCGATCAGCAGGCCGAACGCCCGGGTGTCGGTGCCTTCGTAGATCCGGGTCGGGTCGAAGCCAGGCTGGAAGTCGTGCGCCATCCAGACCGCGGAGGCGGCGGCGAGCACCAGCGTGACCGCGCACAGCCCCCAGCGGGCGCGGCCGGTCAGGAACGGGCCTGACGGCCGGTCACCAGCGAAACCGAGCGCGCCAGAACCGGAAGCGGCCGCCTGCGCCCGCCGCTTCTTGAGCTGCCGGCTGGCCACCCAGACCATCAGCAGCACCACCCATGGCCAGACCAGGTAGAACTGTTCCTCAACGGCCAGCGACCACAGGTGGTCGAGCGGGGTGGGCGGGGCGAACCGGGCGTAGTACGAGGCGTGCTGGTTGATGAACCACCAGTTGCTCACGTAGAACACCGACGCGACGACGTTGCCGCGGAAAGCGGGGACGAACGTCCTGGCGAACCCGTTCACCCAGATGGTGACCACCGCCAGCATGACGAACAGGGCCGGCAGCAGCCGCCTGGCCCGTCTCATCCAGAAGTCGCCGAGCTTGATCCGCCCCTTCGCGGCCCACTGCCCGACCAGGATGTCGGTAATGAGATAGCCGCTGAGCGTGAAGAACACGCCGACTCCGAGCAGTCCGCCCTGAGCCCACCCGTAACCTAGGTGATAAGCGACCACAGCAGCCACGGCGATTGCCCGTAGCCCGTCGAGTCCCGGCAGGTATTTTTGGTCGCCTCTCGCAGGTTCCGGCATAGTTAGCGCCCTCTCGCAGCCCCCGTGTGGATCGCTACTTATAGTTACCATGTAGCTACACAGAGAAACCAAGAGGTCAGGGCCTGGCTCGCGTTGTCCTAGTGACCCGTGAGGAAGGCCAGCAGGAGGGCGTTGAACCGCTCAGGCTGCTCCAGGTTGAGCAGGTGGCCGGCGTCCGCGAACTCCGTCCGTTCGGCCCGCGGCAGGGCCGCGAGCAGGGCCGCCGCGATGTCCCTGTACCCGGCCGCGTCGAGCGCCCCGTTCAGGATGAGGGCCGGCTGCGCCAGCGTGCTCAGGTAGCCGGTCAACGGCGGCAGCGGGTCGGCGGCGGGCCCCGGGGCCCACTGGTAGGCGGGGAAACGGCCGACCATCTCGTGCAGGCGCTGGCGGGCCGCCGGGTAACGCCCGGCCGAGCCGAAGATCGGGTGGCTCAGCCACCAGCGCCTGGCCGCCTCGGTGCCCGCGCGCCGGGCGACCTCAGCCGCCTCGTCGGGCGGGCGCGGTGTCGTCCACTGGTAGCCGGGCAGGCCGGGGGAGGCGAGCACCACCGTCCGTACCCGGTCCGGGTGCAGGGCCGCCGCGGCCAGCGCGATGTTCGCGCCGAGGGACAAGCCGACCAGGTGCGCCCGCCGCACGCCGAGCGCGTCGAGCAGCAGCAGGAGGTCGCCGACGTGGCCCTGGCCGGCCACCGGGGCGCCGGAAGCACCGAAACCGCGCAGGTCGTAGCGGATCGTGCGGTACCGCCTGGCGAGCGCGGGGAACTGCGGGTCCCACATCGCGCGGTCGAAGCTGAACCCGTGGATGAGCACCGCCGGCTCGCCGTCGCCCGCTTCCTCGCCGGCCAGCAGGCCGTGCGGGACCGGCACGGCGAAGGGGACCGGCCTGACCGGGATACCGGCGCTCACCGGGCCAACCGGGATCCTTGGCTCACCCGGTAACCGGGGCGCGCGCCGGGTCGCGGAAGACCGGGATGATGCGCCGCTCGCTGATCCGCCAGCACTGGTCGTCGCACCAGGTCAGCTCGTCGTCGAAGTCCGCCACCAGGTAGACGCCGACATCGTCGGCGGGCACCGGGCCGTTCACCGCGTAATTGACCCAGGTGGAGCGGGCGCGGAGGCGGGCAGGCCGGCCGGCGCCGCCGCCGATGCCGGTGCCGCCGCCGGTGGTACTGCCGCCAGGGTCGCCGCCGCTGCCGGTAACGCCGCCGGCGTCAGCGTCGGCGGGGCTTCTGGTGGAGTCGACAGAACGGGAGCGGCTGACACTGCCTGCCCAGGCGTCGCCCTCGGCCGGGCCGAGCCGCAGACCGCTGTATGTGTGCCTGGTAGATCTGGCCGACGTTCGTTCTGTATAGCGGTTTTCGATCTCCGCGCGGCCGCACAGTTCCACCGCACCGGTGACGAACAGGGCGTCCTCGGTGAACAGGGCGGCGACGGCGGCGTAGTCGCCGTGGTCGAGGTGCCAGGCCCACTCCGCCAGCACGGCGTCGATCTCTGCCCGGAGCAGTGCCTGCTCCCATGACCGTGCCGGCCCGGCGGTCACGAGCTTTCGACCGGGTTGCTGAGCGTGCCGATCCCGGAGATCGTGACCTCGACCGGGCCGCCGTGCTCGGTCAGGTTGATGTTCTGCACGGCCGGGCCGCCGGAAGCCGCCGCCGCCAGCGCGGTGCCCATCGCGATGATGTCGCCCGCCTCGAGGGTCTGGTAGGCGGACAGGTACGCGATCACGTCGGCGACCTTGAACCGCAGGTTGGCGGTGCTGTCCTCGGTGATCAGCCGGCCGCGGTGCGAGCAGCTGACGGTGAGGGCGTGCGGGTCGGGTATCTCGTCGGCGGTGGCGATCCACGGGCCGATCGGCCCGAACCCGTCGGTGCCCTTGTACCGGCCCGGGTAGGTCACCCAGGTGTCGACGTACTCGATGCCCTCGGACCCGTCATGCTTCGGGTGGATGGCCCGGTAGTGGAACGTGTCCTCCGCGCGCATGACAGGGGCGGTCAGGTCGTTGATCACCGTGTAGCCGAAGACGTGGCCCATGGCGTCGTCGCGGCTGATCGCGACCCCGGTCACACCGATGACGACCGCCAGCTCGGGCTCGGGATGGACCCGGCCGAACTCTTTCCGCAGCCGGATGGGCCGCCCGTGCCCGAGCAGGGAGGTGGCCGGCTTGTTGAACGTGGCCGGGTGATCGGGGCCGCTCATGATCCGGTCCGCGTTCGCGCTGTTGTTGAGCGCGACGCAGATGATCTTGCCGGGCCGGGGGACCGGGGGCAGCCAGTCCAGGGAGGCGGCCGGGACCGCCTGGTCGAAGCCGTCGGTCACCGCGCGCTCGACGACGGCCCGCGACGCGGCCCAGTCCCCGATCAGGCCGGGTACGGTCAGGCCCTCGTAAAGCACAACCGCGTGGTCGCCCGCGGGATGGTCGCCGACGTCGACCCGGACCGCGACGCGCTCCCCGCCGTGCACGGAAACAGTGCCAAGCTTCATGAGTCCTGCTCCTCCTCGGTCATCACCAGCGCCCCGCACCCGGTTATACCGGGAAAGGTCTGGAACGTATACGCGGGCCGCGCCCGCTCGGACAGCGCCGCGCGCATCGCGAACCAGAGCGTCAGCTCGGCCGCTTCGGTCCCGCCGAGACGCATGAACTCCCTGACCGGGATCGCCACGAGCTCGTCGAGGTCACCGGGCAGCTTGCGCAGGAAATAGCGGTCGAGGTCCTCGTTGGCGATGCCGAACCTGGCCCCGCTGATCTGGTGCGACATACCCCCGGTGGCGATGACGAGCACCCGGCCTGGCCCGGGGAACGCCTCGACGCTGGCCCTGATCGCCCGTCCTAGGGAGCGCAGCCGGGCGGGCACGGGCAGCGGTTCGCGGACCATGTTCACCGCGACCGGCGTGACCGTCACCGGCCAGGCGCCGGCGCCGCGCCCGAAGACATAAGGCAGCCAGGAGAAGATGCCGTGGTCGATGGCCAGGTTCTGGCTGACGGTGAGGTCGAACTCCCGGCTGATCAGCTGCTCGGTGAGGTGCAGGCCCCAGCGGACGTCCCCGCTCAGGTCGGGCAGGTCGCGCGGTCCCCAGCCCTCGTCGGCCTGCGGGAAGCGCTCGCCCACGCCGATCGCCAGCGTGGGGTAGTTGTCCAGGTCGAAGTGGTTGAGGTGATCGTTGTAGACGACGACGAGATGGTCGGGGGCCAGTGCCGCGGTCAGCTCCGCGACGCGCCTGGTGCCGTCGAACCAGGGCTGCCACTGCGGGCTGAACCCGCCGGGACGGCTAGTGCCCAGGTCGTACTCGAGTCCCATGGACGGGGTGTGCGAGATGCCGATCCCGCCGACGACGCGGGCCACGCTATCCGCCGCCTGGCCGGCTTTTGCCTGGCAGGCCGGCGTCTGGCAGGCCTGCGTTTGGCGGGCCGCTGACCGGCAGGCCGCTGACCCGCCGCGGCGTGACCGCCATCAGCTCTTCCCTGGTGCAGCCGGCGTTGTGCGCGCCGATCGACCACAGGTCGGCGCCGACCGTCGCGGCCAGCTTGAGCAAGGCCTGCAGGTGGCAGCCGGCCAGCAGCAGCCCGGTCCAGTCCCGCTCGCGGACGCGGCTGATTTCGTCGCCGGTCAACCCGAAATGCTGCATATAACCGCTTTCGTCGGCCAGGAACTCGGCCCGGCAGGCCGGCGAGCGCAGGCTGAGCGCGAAGCGGTTAAGCGCGCGGCCGGCCAGCGCCCGCCGCGCGGTGAATTCGATTGTCCCCGGCTCTGACAGGTCGAACGCGGGAACCGCAAGCTGCCTCGGCTGCACGCAGCCGATCTTAGGCGCGGGATGAGTGTGCAGGTAAGAGGCGGTTTTCGACACCGGGGGCAGCCCCAGCGGCGGCCCCGCGTATTTGTGCCTGCGCCCTAGTTCGCCGCCTCGCGGGTGCGGCCGGGACGGCTCCGGGTTTTCTGCTTCTGCGTCAGCTCTGCCTAGACGAGCTATATGGTCGAAACGGAAGTGATGAAAGTCGATCTTTATGCACCCATTGGTCACCATTGAGGAAAGCAGCCGCCGTTAACCGCTACCGGATCTCCGGCGGCCCGGAAAGGTACGGCTGTGCCCAAGCCCGTCTCCGCCGACCAGAACCTGGAGCCGGTCGAGCGCGCCTCGCTCGACGAGCTCCGCGCGCTGCAGCTTGACCGCTTGCGCTGGACGCTGAGTCACGCCTACGCCCACGTTGCCCACTACAAGACCGCGTTCGATGCCGCGGGCATGCACCCTGACGACGTTAAAGAACTCGCTGACCTGGCGAAGCTGCCGTTTACGACGAAGGAGACGCTGCGCCGGAACTACCCCTTCGGCATGTTCGCCGTCCCGCGGGAGCAGGTGCTGCGGGTGCACGCCTCCTCGGGAACCACCGGGCGGCCCACGATCGTCGGCTACACGCAGCGCGACCTGGACACCTGGGCGCTCGTCGCGGCGCGCAGCATGCGGGCCGCGGGTGCCCGACCCGGCGACATCGTGCACATCGCGGTCAACTACGGGATGTTCACCGGCGGCTTCGGCTGGCATGACGGCGCGACGCGGCTCGGCTGCACGGTGATTCCCGCGTCAGGCGGCCAGACCGAGCGGCAGGTGCAGTTCATCGCCGACTTCAAGCCGTCCGTCATCGCCGCGACGCCCACGTACATGCTGACGATTCTCGACGAGATGGAACGCCAGGGCCTCGACCCGCGCGAGTCCTCGCTCAATGTCGGCGTGTTCGGCGCCGAGCCGTGGACGGACAAGATGCGCCAGTCGATGGAGGAGCGGGCCGACTTCCACGCGATCGACACCTACGGGCTGTCCGAGCTCATCGGCCCCGGCGTGGCCGCGGAGTGCGTCGAGGCCAAGGACGGCCCGTACGTGTGGGAAGACCACTTCTACCCGGAGGTGATCGACCCCGACACCGGCGAGGTGCTGCCCGACGGCGAGCCCGGCGAGCTGGTGCTGACGTCGCTGACCAAAGAGGCGATGCCGGTCATCAGGTACCGGACCCGCGACCTGACCCGGCTGCTGCCAGGCACCGCCCGCGGCGCCATGCGGCGGATCCAGAAGGTGACCGGCCGCAGCGACGACATGATGATCGTCCGCGCCGTCAACGTCTTCCCCACCCAGATCGAGGAGTTCATCCTGCGCGAGCCGGAGCTCACCCCGCACTTCCAGTGTCACCTGGACCGCCACGGCAACATGGACACGCTGCTGGTCAAGGTCGAGCGGAAAGAGCCGGTCACGGCGGCCGACGGCGAGGCGGCAGGCGGCCGGGTCGCCGACCGGGTCAAGCACCTCATCGGCATCAGGATCGACGTCGAGGTCTCCGGCCCGCACACGGTCGAGCGCTCCGCGGGCAAGATGCGCCGCATCGTCGACCACCGGGAGGGCCGGTAGCGCGGCCGCCCGGGGTCTAGCCCGCCGCGTCGATGACACCGGCGGTCGCCGCTGGCTCGGGCAAAAAAGGCAAATGACCAGTACTTAGCCGAACGACGGCGGCGCCAGCCCGGTCGGCCAGCGCTGCCTGCGGTGCCTGCGCTGCCTGCGCTGCCCGCGCTGCCTGCGCCTGCGGTGCCTGCGCTGCCCGCGGTGCCTGCGCCTGCGGTGCCTGCGGTGCCTGCGCCTGCGCTGCCTGCGCCTGCGCTGACTGCGGTGCCTGCGGTGCCTGCGGTGCCTGCGGTGCCTGCGCTTACGCTGGGCGGTTTCCGGGCGGGACGCTAGCCGTCCCGGCAACAAGACCGCCGGCGGAAAACCTCGCGACCGCGTGCTCAAGCCGTCGCTGTACCACCGCCCGCAGGAGAAACCCGGCCCTCACGGGTGACATAACCACAGGCGGAAGGAAAGATCTTGGAGATTTTTCGGGCTATGACAACGGCAAGTTTCCAGATAGATAAAAGTTTCCACAACAGTTATCTCACCAGTAACTTCAGTCGCTTCAGTCGCGTGCGGGAGCCAGCGTCGGCGGCAACGCACGGAGGCGCCACGCACGGAGGCCACGCACGGAGGCCACGCACGGAGGCCACGGACCCGCCGGTCCGTGGCCTCCGCCCGTCGCAATCACTGGTCTGCGGCCTGGCGCCGCAGCCGCCTAGTTCTTGTGTTTGCTGATGCCCTCGATGAGCTGAGGGACGACGGTGAACAGGTCGCCGACCATGCCGTAGTCGGCGATCTCGAAGATGGGGGCTTCGGCGTCTTTGTTGATCGCGACGATGGTCTTGGATGTTTGCATGCCGGCCCGGTGCTGGATGGCGCCTGAGATGCCGACGGCGACGTAGAGCTGGGGGGAGACGGTCTTGCCGGTCTGGCCGACCTGGAAGGCGTGCGGGTACCAGCCGGCGTCGACGACGGCGCGGGAGGCGCCGACGGCCGCGCCGAGGGCGTCGGCGAGCTGCTCGATGATCGTGAACCCGTCGGCTGAGCCGGTGCCGCGCCCGCCGGAGACCACGACCTGCGCCTCCGACAGCTCGGGGCGCTCGCCCTTCTCCGCGGTGACCCGCTCAGTGACCTTGGCCGCCTTGGCCGTGTCGGAGGCGGTGAAGGTGACCGCTTCCACACTCCCGGCGGCCGGGGACGGCTCGGCGGTGACCGCGTTCGGGCGCAGCGCCACGATCGGCGTGCCGGCCCGGACGGTGGAGCGGACGGTGATCGCGCCGCCGAAGTTCGGCTGCTCAGCGACCGGCCCGCTGGTCCCGGCGGTGATCCCGGTCGCGTCGGTCAGCACCCCCGAACCGGTCTTGACCGCCAGGCGCCCGGCGATCTCCTTGCCCTCAGTCGTCCCCGCGATCAGCACCGCGGCCGGGCTCTTCTCGGCCACGAGTGAGGCGAGGAGCTCCGCGGCCGGGGCGACCGGGTAGTCAACGAAATCAGCCGAGTCGGCTGCGTAGACCTTGACCGCCCCGAACTCAGCCAGCCGTGCCTGCGCGGCGTCGGCGCCGGGCCCGGTCCAGACGACCGACGGCTCGCCGAGCCCGCGGGCCGCGGTCAGCAGCTCCAGGGTGACCTTCTTGACCTCGCCGGTAGCCGTGTGCTCGGCGAGAACGAGTACTTCTGACATGGTGCAGCCGCTCCCTAGATGAACTTGCGCTCGGCGAGGAACGCGGCGACCTGTGACCCGCCGTCGCCTTCGTCCTTGACGGTGACCCCGGCCGCCCGCGGCGGCCGCTTGGCGAAGTCCTCGACCCAGGAGGCGGCGCCCGCCAGGCCCACCGTGCCGGCGTCGAGGGACAGGTCAGCCAGGGTCAGGGTCTGCACCGGCTTCTTCTTCGCCGCCATGATGCCCTTGAACGTCGGGTAACGCGGCTCGTTGATCTTCTCCACCACGCTCACCACCGCCGGCAGCGACCCGGTCACCACCGCGTAGCCGTCATCCGACACCCGCCGGATGGTGACTTCCGAGCCAGCGACGTCGACCTTCCCGGCCAGGGTCAGCTGCGGCACCCCGAGACGCTCGGCGACCATCGCCGGCACCATCCCGGTCCGCGCGTCGGTCGACTCCGACCCGAACACCACCAGGTCAAACCCCACGCTCTTCAGCGCCCCCGCGATCGCCAGCGACGTCCCGAGCGCATCAGAACCCGCCAGGCCCTCATCGATCACGTGCACGGCCCTGTCAGCACCCATCGACAGCGCCTTGCGGATCGAGTCCGCCGCCTTGGCCGGGCCCACCGAGAGAATCGTCACCTCACCGCCGTGCGCCTCCGCAAGCTTCAGGCTCTCCTCGATCGCGAACTCATCCAGGTAATTGATGACCCCGTCCACCGACGCCCGGTCCACCGTGTTGTCACCAGGGTCAAGCGAACGCTCCACCTCGGTATCCGGTACCTGCTTCACGCACACCACGATGTTCATCGGGAACCTCACCTCTCCGTGCATCGCCGAGAACCTCAGCTTACGGGACCCAATATCACAAAAACGGTACTGCGTACC
>DASYAD010000384.1:0-13529 GCA_036501515.1 Trebonia sp.
ACCCAGACCCGGTCCGCCAGGGCAGTCAAGGCCCGCAACGGCGCGTGCCTGAGCAGCCCGGCCGCCGCGTTCCCCGCGGCGGCCGGGCGCGCCATGTCCGGCGCGGGCCCGGGTGGCGAAGCCGCGGGCCGCCGGGCCTACAGGGCTAGGGCCGCCCAGGGGCGGGTGGCGATAGCTGCGGCCAAGGTTGCTTGTACGGGGTGTCGCCGACCCGCCTGGTCAACCCGCCGGCCCCGGCGCGGCGTCTGCGTCGCCGTCCGTGGACCCAGCATGCCGGACAGTGCTGACAATCCTCTGAACGACCCGCATTGGCCTGCCGAGATCGCCGACTTATCCTGTTCTTAACTACCGCATTAACGTGAGGTCATGGAGCGCGAGCCTGCCGGTGTCAACGATGCCGGGTCAGACGCGCCCGGACCGGTGCCGCCGCCCGGTGCGGCATCACCCCGGCCGGGTCCGTCAAGGCGGATGGCCGTCGCCGGCGTCGTCACCGTCGTTGTCCTGCTGATCGCCGTCGCGGTGCTCGCGACCCGGCTGGTCAGCACCGGGACCAGCGCGGCGGCGCCGTCGGCGTCGCCCTCTCCGAGCGCCTCGTCGACCGCGGCGCTGACCGTCCCCGCTATCTTCCAGCGGGTCGCGCCGTCCGTGGTCACCGTGCGCACCGCCAAGGGCCTGGGGACCGGCGTGATCGTGTCTGACGACGGCACGGTCCTCACCGCCGACCACGTCATCGCGGGCGCCAAGAGCATCACGCTCACCTTCGCCGACGGCACGGTGACGACGGCGACGGTCGCCTCGGCGGACACGAAGCTTGACGTCGCCACGCTAACTCCGGCGAAACTGCCCCAGCCCGTCGTCCCGGCGACGCTCGGCGGCACGGCCGGCATCGGCGATTCTGTCGTCGCCGTCGGCAACCCGCTCGGTCTGACCGACAGCGTGTCGGCCGGCGTCGTCTCGGGGCTCGACAGGACCGCGGACACCGACACCGGCCAGCGCAGCGGGCTCATCCAGTTCGACGCGTCGGTCAACCCGGGCAGCTCGGGCGGCCCGCTGCTCGACAGCCGGGGCATGGTCGTCGGCATCGTGGTCGCGCTGGCCGACCCAGACGGCCAGGACGCGTTCGCGGGCATCGGGTTCGCGGTGCCGATCGGTTCCGCGCTCGGCGGCTCAGGCGGCCCCGGTCAAGGGAATGAACCACAGATATGACAGGCACACCAAGGAGCCCGATGACCCCGGCTGACGGCCACGACCAGGCACCCGGCCAGCAGGCCAACCCGCTGCAGCCGGTGCTCTACGAAGTCAAGCACGCGATCGTCGGCCAGGACACGCTGCTCGAGCGGATGGCGGTGGCGCTGCTGTGCGGCGGCCACCTACTGGTCGAAGGCGTCCCGGGACTGGCCAAGACGCTGGCGGTCAAGTCGCTGGCCGCGGCCATCGGCGGGCAGTTCCAGCGCATCCAGTTCACCCCCGACCTGGTGCCCGCGGACCTGACGGGGACCCGGGTGTACCACCAGCACTCCGGCGAGTTCCAGACTCAGCTCGGCCCGGTCTTCACCAACCTGCTGCTGGCCGACGAGATCAACCGCGCGCCCGCCAAGGTGCAGAGCGCCCTGCTCGAAGTCATGCAGGAGCATCAGGTGACCATCGGCCGGGAGACCTTCCAGGTGCCCGAGCCGTTCCTGGTGATGGCGACGCAGAACCCGATTGAGTCGGAGGGCACCTACCCGCTGCCCGAGGCGCAAGTCGACCGCTTCATGATGAAGGTCGTCATCGGCTACCCGACGGCGGCGGAGGAGCACGCGATCGTGGACCGGTCGCTGCGGCGCGCCGAGACGATCAGGGAGATGCTCAGCCCCGCCGACCTGATCCGCATGCAGGAGCAGGCACGCGAGGTCTACGTCGATCCCGCCATCGTCGAGTACGCCGTGCGGCTGGTGAGCGCTACCCGGTGGACGTTCGCGGCCGGCCTGGCCGACCTGAAGCGCTACGTCAGCTACGGCGCCAGCCCGCGCGCGTCGATCGCCCTGGTCACCGGGGCCCGGGCGCTGGCCTTCACCCGCGGCCGGGACTACGCGCTGCCGGAAGACGTGAGCGAGCTCGCCCTCGACGTGCTGCGCCACCGGATCGTGCTGTCGTACGAGGCGCTCGCCGACGACGTCACGGCGGACGCGATCATCACCAAGGTGGTGGACGCGGTCGCCGCGCCCGAGGTCGTCTTGAGCAGCCGCTGAGCCGATGACCACGCCCGCGTCCGTCCCCGCGCGCACCGCGCCCGAGCGGCTGCTGCTCCGCCTGGAGTGGCGGGTGCTGCGCCGCCTGGAGGGGCGTCTCGCGGGCGGGTACCGGACCGCGCACCGCGGACCAGGGACCGACCTGGCGGGCCTGCGCGGCTACGTCGAGGGCGACGACGCGCGGCACATCGACTGGAATGTCACCGCCCGGCTGAACGAGCCGCAGATCCGCCTGTTCAACGAGGACCGCGAGCTGACCGTGTGGCTGGTGCTCGACCGGTCGGCGTCGATGACGGCCGGGCGGCCGGGGCGCGGCAAGCACGACGTGCTGAGCGAGCTCGCGGTCGTGCTCGCCCGGTTGTTCAGCCGGGGCGGGAACCGGGTCGGCGCGCTGCTGTACGACAACGGGGCGGTGCGCACGGTCCCGCCAGGCAGCGGCCGCCGCCACGTGCTGCATATCGCCGCGCAGCTAGACCGGACCGCAGGCGGGCCGGCCGGCCAGAACACCCAGAACGGACAGCACGCCCAGAACGGCCAAAACGGCGGTGACCAGGGTCGTAAGGGCCGGAAAAGCCGCGCGGACCGGGCCCGTCAGCGCGACGCCAGCGCACACCGCGGCACCACCGACCTCGCGGCGATGCTCGACGCGGTGGCCAGGCTGGCCACCAGGCGGGCGCTGATCATCGTCATCTCCGACTTCATCGGCGACGGCGACTGGACCCGGTCGCTGCTGCGGCTCGGCCCGCGCCACGAGGTGGTCGCGCTGCGGGTAACGGATGCCGCCGACGAGGAACTGCCCGAGGCCGGGGTGGTCGTCGTCGAGGACGCCGAGACCGGCGAGCAGCTGCTTGTCGACTCCGGTGACCCGCTGCTGCGGGCCCGGCTGCGCGCGGCCGTTGACGAGCGGGAGGCCGTGCTCGCCGCGGGCATGCGGCGGGCCGGGGTGCCGGTGCACCGCATCGGCACCGGCGACGACCTGGCGGACGTACTGGTCGATGTCGTGGCGACCACCAGGCGCAGGCGCGCATGACGTTCAACGATCCCGTACTGCTCGTCTTCGGCCTGCTGGTAGTCGCTGTCCTGGTCTACGCGGTGACGACGGCCGCCAGACGGCGGAACAAGGCGCTGGCCGCGGCCGGCGTCGCCGCCAGCGCGGGCCGGGGACCGCGCCCGCCGCGAAGGCCAGGCGGCGTCTGGCTCACCGTGGCGGGGCTGGCGGTGCTGGCGGTCGCCGCGGCCGGCCCGGCCGTGAGCGTGCCGGTGTCGCACGCCAGCGGGACGGTGATCCTCGCGGTGGACGTGTCAGGCAGCATGTCGGCGACCGACGTCACACCGAGCCGCCTCAGCGCCGCCAAGCAGGCGGCCACGTCGTTCATCAACGCGCAGCCGCCCACGGTGGACATCGGCGTGGTCGCGTTCGAAGAGGGCGGGCTCGAGGCGGCGGTGCCCACCGCCGATCACAGCACTGCCCTGGCCGCGGTGGACCGGCTCAAGGCAGGCGGCGGCACGTCACTCGGCGCGGCCATCCTGGCCGCGCTGTCCGCGATCACGCACAAGACCGTCTCCGTCGGCCGCAGCGGCGCCGTCCCCGGCATCGGCTACTGGCCCTCGGCCACCATCGTGCTGTTCTCCGACGGACAGAACGGGGGCGGCGCCAACGCGGACGGCACCGGCGGCAGCGCCGACAGCGGCGCATCGGGCGGCGACGACGCGGTGACCGCCGCCGCGGCCGCGACCGCGGAGAAGGCGGGCGTGCACATTGACACCGTCGGCGTCGGCACCACGGCGGGCACGACCGTCGACGTTGACGGGTTTCACCTGTTCACCGCCCTCGACGCGGCCAGCCTGATGTCGATATCGCAGGCCACGGGCGGCGCCTACCACCCGGCGTCCGACGCCAGCGAACTGAACGGCATCGCCTCCTCAATCAACCTGCGGCTCACGGTCACCAACCAGCCGCTGCCGCTGGCCGGCGCCCTCATCGCGCTGGCGCTGGTGCTGCTGGCGGCGGGCGGCGTGCTCACCGTCGCCCGCACGGGCCGGGTGATCTGAATGTCGTTCTCCTGGCCGTGGGCGCTGCTCGCGCTGCTGGTGCTGCCGCTGCTGCTGGCCGCCTGGTGGCTGAGCCGGCGCGGGCGCAAGCGCGCCGCCGTGCGCGTCACCTCGATCGCGCTGGTCCGCAGCGCCGCGGCCGGCCGGTCACGCTGGCGCCGCCGCATCCCGGTGGGACTGCTCGTACTCGGGCTGGCCGTGCTGGCCGTCGGGGCCGCCCGGCCGCAGGTCACCGTGCCGGTTACGTCGTCCGACGCCACGATCATGCTCACCCTGGACGTATCGGGGTCGATGTGCTCCACCGACGTGAAGCCCAACAGGATCGCCGCCGCCGAAGACTCGGCTAGCGCTTTCATCAAGTCACAGTCCGGCGGCCTGAAGATCGGCCTGGTCGCGTTCTCAAGCACCGCGGCCGTTCTCGTACCGCCGACCACGGATACCCAGCAGCTGCTGAGCGCGCTCGGCGGCCTCACCACGTCGGGCGGCACCGCGATCGGCGAGGGCATTCTCAGCTCGCTTGACGCCATCGCGCAGATCGACCCGTTGGTGGCGCCCACCGGCGCCACGGCGAAGCGCGCGGCCGGCGCCGGCTACGCCGACGACGTGATCGTGGTGCTCACCGACGGCTCCAACAACCGCGGCGTCGACCCGCAGACGGCGGCCAAGGAGGCGGCCGCGCGCGGGGTCCGCGTCTTCACCATCGGCTACGGCACCGACAACCCGGCTCCCCTGGTGTGCGACCCCTCCCAGGTCGGCTCCTCCAGCGGTTTCGGCGGCGGCGGTTTCGGCGGATACGGCGGCGGAGGCGGCGGTCTCGAGGCCGACTACGGCGCGCTGCAGCAGATCTCGAAGACCAGCGGCGGCACCTTCTACCGGGCCCAGGACGCCAGCGAGCTCAGCAGCGCGCTGGCGAAGCTGCCCGACGCGTTCACGACCGTACGCGAGCACGAGGACATCGCGGCCGGCTTCGCCGCCCTCGGCGGGCTGCTCGTCGCCGTCGCGGTGGCGCTGTCCCTGTGGTGGAACCGGGCCAGGAGCCCGGTTCCGCGCCCAGGGGTCAGCCGTCAGTAAGGTGCCGGCCAAGCAAGGTCAGGTCGGGGGCGCCGAGCCGGTCCCTGGCGGTGAACAGCTGGTGCCAGTGCGGGTAGATCAGGTCGGGCGCGCTGACCTTGTCCAGCGCCGCCTGCTCGTCCTCGCTCAGTGACAGGCCGGCCGCGCCCAGGTTGTCGCGCAGCTGCTCGTCGTTGCGCGCCCCGATGATCAGCGAGGTGACCGCCGGCCTGCTGAGCAGCCAGGCGAGCGCGACCTGAGCCGGGGATACGCCGTGGCCGTCGGCGATGCCGACCAGTACCTCGACCGTGTCGTAGAGCTTTTCCCTGTCGCGCACCGGCGGCTCGTGCCAGTCGCCTGACAGCTGCCTGGTCTGTCCTTCCGGCGTGGCGTCGCGCCGGTACTTGCCCGATACCAGGCCGCCCGCCAGCGGCGACCAGACCAGGATGCCCAGGCCCTGGTCGACGGCGAGCGGTATCAGCTCGTACTCGGCGTCGCGCGCCTCAAGCGAGTAGTAGACCTGCTGGGCGGAGAACCGTTCGAAGCCGCGCGCGTCGGCGACCGACAGTGCCTTCATCAGCTGCCAGCCCGCGTAGTTGGACACCGCCAGATAGCGCACCTTCCCCGCGCGCACCAGCTGGTCCAGCGCGGACATGGTCTCCTCGAGCCGGGTATGCCCGTCCCATTCGTGCACGTGGTAGATGTCGATGTGGTCGGTGCCGAGCCGTCGCAGGCTCGCGTCGCAGCCGGCCAGGATGTGGTGGCGGGACAGGCCGGCGTCGTTCGGCCCCGGGCCCATCGTCATCCGCACCTTGCTCGACAGCAGCAGGTGGTCCCTGCGGCCGGCGATGATCTCGCCGGTGATCTCCTCCGCCAGGCCGCCCGAGTACACGTCGGCCGTGTCGATGAGGTTCACGCCCGCGTCCAGGCACATGTCGAGCTGCCTGCGCGCGCCGGTCACGTCGGTCTCGCCGACGGCGCTGAACCCGCCGCGCCCGCCGAAGGTCATCGTGCCGAGCGTCAGCGCCGACACCCGCAAGCCGCTGCGACCAAGCTGCCGGTACTCCATAAGTCAGCCACCCTCCGTTAGTTCGCCGCCACGAGCCAAACTTACGCCGGCTACGACAGCTCGCGGAGGGCATCCATCAGCTGGCCGGCCAGTTCGCTCGGCGGGGTGCCGCTGCGCGACAGAATGCCGACCGGCTCGGCGTTGCCGGGCACCGGGACGTTGAGCGAGCGCAGCCAGCGGCGGTCGATGTCGAGCTGCACCGGGTGCCGCGGCGTGATCCACACCGCGTCCGAGATCAGCGTGAGCGCGCGGGCCACCGCGACCGACTGGGTCTCGGTCCGGCCGGGCGGCAGCGCGACGCCGTGCGCCGCGAAGAACCCTTCGACGTCGTGCCGCGGCGCGGTGCCTGGCCCAGGCACGACGAGCGGGTAGTCGACCAGCGCGAGCGGCGACAGTGGCTTGTCGCCCGCGACCGCCAGCGGGTGCTGCGGCCTGGTCACCACCGCGAGCGACTCGGCGTACAGCAGCTCGAACGACACGCCCTGCATCATGCCCGGCTCGGCCATCCGGCCGACGGCGACGTCGATCTCGCCGGCCTTCAGCCCGGCCAGCAGCTCGGGGTTGTCGCCGATGCCGATGCTGACCCCGGCGTGCGGCCGCCGCTCGCGGAGCCGGGCGAGCGCCTCGACCAGCAGGCCGCCCGCCACCGTCGGCAGCGCGCCCACCCGGACGGTGGGCGCGATCGGCACCGCCGCCCCGGTCAGCACCGCGGCGGCCGACTCAAGTGCCTGGGTCACGTCGACCGCGTAGCGGAGGAACTCCTCGCCCGCCGGGGTCAGCTGGGTGCCCGCACGGCTCCGCTCGACCAGCCGGCGCCCGGCCAGGTCCTCAAGCTCCGCCAGGGTCTTGGAGACGGCGGGCTGACTCAGGTGCAGCCGGGCGGCCGCGCGCGCGAGCGTCCGTTCCTGCGCGACCACCACGAAACAGGTGAGGTGCCTGAGGCGGATACGCGACAAGGCGGCAGAGCCCGGCGTGTCCCCGGGCACGCGGCGTGACCGCGACGACGGCAACGCACCGCTACCAGTCGGTTGCAGGGAGGGTTGCATAACCTGAGGTTAAGGAAAATTGGCCAATAAGTCAATTTACATTACTTGCACGAAACTATAGAGTCACATATAACGCGACCGGCTCTGTTTGCCCGGGAAAACCTTCCGCACTGACCGGAAGTGGGCAGTTACAGAAAGTGTCGAAGCTGACAAGACGCGCGGGTACCGCTGGAGGCGCAGATGGCCAGGATTATCGGCGGCGTTGCCGCATCGCACACGCCGACCATCGGCTTCGCCTATGACCAGAACAAGCAGGACGACCCGTCCTGGGGCCCGATCTTCAAGGCGTTCAAGCCGGTCGAGGACTGGTTCAGGGAAAAGAAGCCCGACGCGATCGTCTACATCTTCAACGACCACGTCACGTCGTTCTTCTTCGACCACTACTCCTCGTTCACGCTGGGCATCGGCGACGAGTACGCGGTCGCCGACGAGGGCGGCGGGGCGCGGGACCTGCCCGCGATCAAGGGCGACCCCAAGCTCGCCGCGCACATCGCGACCAGCCTGGTAACCGACGAGTTCGACATGGCCTACTTCCAGGACAAGCCGCTTGACCACGGGTTCTTCTCGCCCATGTCGGTGCTGCTCGACCGGCCAGACGGCGAGTGGCCGACGAAGATCGTCCCGCTGCAGATCGGCGTGCTGCAGTTCCCGATCCCGACGGCCGCCCGCTGCTTCAAGCTGGGCAAGGCGCTGCGCCGGGCGATCGAGAGCTATCCCGAGGACATCGACGTGGCCGTCGTGTCCACCGGCGGGCTCTCCCACCAGGTGCACGGCGAGGGCGCGGGCTTCAACAACCCGGAGTGGGACCACAAGTTCCTCGACGCGATCACCGACGACCCGACCGGGCTCACGCAGATGACGCACGCGGAGTACGCGCGGCTCGGCGGGTTCGAAGGCGCCGAGGTCATCATGTGGCTGATCATGCGGGGCGCGCTGTCGGACAAGGTCCGCCGCGTGCACAGCTCGTACTACCTGCCGTCGATGACCGGCATCGCGACCCTGGTACTCGAGAACGAGGCCGCCGACCTGCCCGACGCCGCGGCCGTCAGCGACCGGCACCGCACGCGGATGGCCGAGCAGCTCGGCGGCGTCGAAGAGCTGGCCGGCACCTACCCGTTCGACATCGCGCGCAGCGTCAAGGGCTACCGGATCAACAAGTTCCTGCACGACCTGGTCACCCCCGAAGCCCGCGCCCGCTTGCTCGAGGAGCCGGAAACCGCCTTCAAGGAGGCCGGCCTCACCGACGAGGAAAAGGAGCTCATCCGCAACCGGGACTGGCCGGGCATGATCCACTACGGGGTCATCTTCTTCATGCTGGAGAAGCTCGCCGCCGTGATCGGGGAGTCCAACCTGCACGTCTACGCGGCGATGCGCGGCGAGACGCTCGAAGACTTCCTCAAGACCCGCAACACCCAGGTCATGTACTCGGTCTCCGGCAAGAAGGCGTAGCTTCGGCCTGACCGGGGGAAGCCGCTCCCGTTCGGGATAAGAGCCTTAGAATTTCATCCCGAACGAGGAAGGCTGGCACCGTCAGGCGGTCATGACCGCCCTCGCCGGGCGGCGGACGCGGCTGGTTAGGATGCCGGGCGCGGAAACGCCTCGTTTCCCTGGACAGGAGACCGCTATGCCCGGCTGGACGCAAACCCAGGTCACGACCAAGGCGAGCCCGCGTTCCGTCGCCGACACGGTGACCCGGTTCACCGGCATCCTCAACGCGAAGGGGCTGCGAGTTTTCGCCATCATCGACCAGCGCGCGGCGGCCGCCGACGCCGGGCTTGAGCTGCGCGAGACGGTGCTGGTGATCTTCGGCAACCCGGCGGGCGGCACGCCGGTGATGGACGCCGCCCCGCTGGCCGCCCTCGACTTGCCGCTGAAGGTGCTGATCTGGGATGACGGCGGGCAGACGAAGGTCAGCTACTTCACGCCGGCCGCGCTGGCCGCCCGGTACGAGCTGCCGCCTGACCTGGCGTCCAACCTGGCCGGCGTCGACCCGCTCACCGATGCGCTGACGGCGGCGTGATCCGGGCGGCACGGTAAAACCGGCCTGCCAAGTCTGGACATAGGACCGTATATAAGACTGCTAAGTAGCGTTGAGTGACCGAAAAGCTACTTTCCGCGCGCATATCGGCTTCACAGTGGGTAGCAATCCCTCCATGTAACTGACGCATCGGAGGCGATGGGAATGGTTCGCATTGCGGGCCGGGGGGTCGGCGCTGACCCAGGGCACATCCGCAGGCATGTCACGGTCAGTGCTGCGGTCACGGCGCTCGGAGGGCTCCTCTTCGGCTACGACACGGGCGTGGTTTCCGGCGCCCTGCTGTTCGTTAAAAACGACTTCGGCGGGCTGACGTCGTTCCAGCAAGAGCTGGTCACCAGCCTGCTGCTGGTCGGCGCGGTCGTAGGGGCGCTGACAGCGGGACGCATCGCCGACGTGCTCGGCCGGCGGCTCACCGTGCTGATCACGGCCGTCGTGTTCGTCATCGGCGTGATGCTGGCGGCGTTCACCCCCACGTATCCGCTGCTGCTGATCGCGCGGATCATCATCGGCCTCGCGGTCGGTTCCGCGTCGATGGTCGTGCCGCTCTACATCGGCGAGATCGTGCCGCCGCGGGTGCGCGGCGGAATGGTCAGCCTCAACCAGCTCGCGATCACGGCGGGCATCCTGGTCTCGTACCTGATCGACTACGGGCTCTCGGGCTCCGGTGACTGGCGGCTGATGTTCGGTCTCGCCGCCGTCCCGGCCGTGCTGCTGTTCGTCGGGATGCTCTTCCAGAAGGAGAGCCCGCACTGGCTGATCCGCCAGGGCCGGGAAGACGAGGCCCGACAGGTGCTCCGCCGGGTGCGGAACGAGGGTGACATCGAGGACGAGATCCGCGAGGTCCGCGAAGTCAGCCAGCAGGAGGGCAGCTACCGGGACCTGATCTCGCCCAGGGTGCGGCCGCTGCTCATGGTCGGCGTGCTGCTGGCGGTGTTCCAGCAGATCACCGGTATCAACACGGTCATCTACTACGCGCCGACGCTGCTCCAGGGGGCCGGGCTCGGTGATAACGCCGCCCTCTTGGCGAACGTCGTCAACGGCTGCGTCAACGTGGGCATGACCATCGTGGCGATCTGGCTGCTCGACAAGGCAGGCCGCCGGCCGCTGCTGCTCAGCGGGACCGCCGGGATGGCGGTCGGCATGGCCATCGTCGCGTGCAGCTTCCTGGGCGGCTCCGACCTGCACGGGGCGCTCGCGATCGTCGCGATCGTCGGCCTGCTGGTCTACACCGGGTCGTTCGCCATCGGGCTGGGGCCGGTGTTCTGGCTGCTGATCGCCGAGATCTACCCGCTGCGGATCCGCGGCGCCGCCATGAGCGTGGCGTCGATGGCCAACTGGGGAGCGAATTTCATCGTCACGATCTCGTTCCTGACCCTGCTCAGCGCCATCGGCGGGGTGGGCGTGTTCTTCCTGTTCGGCTTCCTCACGCTGGTGGCGCTGACCTACTTCTGGAAGAAGGTTCCGGAGACCAAGGGCCGCAGCCTCCAGGAGATCGAGCGCGACCTGGTGCCGGTGCAGTCCCGGCCGGTCGACTAGCCGTCCCGGCCACCCCCGGCTCGGCCCGGGTGAACCGCCTCCCTCAGTGGCTGGCGTTTCATCCGGGCCGAGCCGTTTCTATCCGCCCAGCGTGCTCGCGGGCACCTGGAAGTTCGCGAACGGCAGGTCAGTTCTCCTTACCGTGCGGGTCGGTTGCGTTGAGCGTGGCCACTACCTGGTCGTAGTCGCCCCTGGCCTCGCCGTAGCGGAGGAACTTCACCCGTTCGACCTGGATTTCCTTCGCGTCCGGCTGAGTCTTGAGCAGGTCCATCACCTCGGCGGTGAACTCGTCAAGGGGCATCGCGGCCGCGTTCTCGCGGTGGCCGGGCACCAGGTCGGTGGCGACCGACGGCGGCACCAGCTCGACGACCCGGACGTTCGTGTCGGCCAGCTGCAGCCTGATCGACTCCGTCAGCAGGTGGATGGCGGCCTTCGACGCGTTGTAGCTGGGCGTCGCCGCGAGCGGGGTGAATCCGAGTCCCGACGAGACCGTGATGACGGTGGCATCGGGCTGCGCCCGCAAGTGGCCGATAAACGCCGCGATCAAGCGGACGGGGCCGAGCACGTTGGTCGTGATGACCTCTTCGGCCGAGGCGAGGAACGCCTCGGGCTTGTGCCAGTCCTCGACCCGCATGATGCCGGCCATCGTCACCAGGACGTTCAGGTCCGGGTAGCGGTCAAGCACTTGCCGGGCGGCCTGCTCGATGCTGGCCGGGTCGGCCGTGTCGATTCGCACGGTCCCGATGCCGGGGTGCTCGGCGGCGATCTGGCCGAGCAGGGCGGCCCGCCTGCCGCCCACGATCACCGTGTTCCCGCTGGCCTGCAGGGCGAGTGCCAGCGAGAGGCCGATGCCGCTGGTGGCACCGGGGATGAAGACGGTGTTACCGGAGATGTTCATGGCTCCAGTCTGCTAAGCGGGACGCGGCGGCGGCAGAGAGCGCTTATCGGGGGACCGGCGGTCCCTGGCTAGCGGCCGTGACCAGGCGATAATGGAGGAATGGACCGGGCCGCACTGGCAGACTTCCTCCGCCGCCGCCGTGAGGCGCTGCGGCCCGGGGACGTCGGCATCCCCGTGACAGCCCGCCGGCGCACCCCGGGCCTGCGGCGTGAGGACGTCGCCGCGCTCGCCGCGATGTCGACCGACTACTACACGCGCCTCGAGCAGCGCCGCGGTCCGCAGCCGAGCGAGCAGATGCTCAGCTCGCTCGCCCGCGCACTGCGGCTGACCAGCGACGAGCGCGACTACCTGTTCCTGCTCGCCGGGCACACCGCTCCCCCGCAGGCCGCCGCGGCCGCGCACGTCCCGCCCGCGCTGCTGCGGGTGCTCGACCGCCTCGACGATACCCCGGCGCTCATCTTGTCCAATCTGGGGGAAACGCTGGTGCAGAACCGGATGGCAGCCGCCCTGCTCGGCGACCGTTCCGGCTACACGGGGCTCGCCCGCAGTGAGATCTACCGGTGGTTCACCGACCCGGCCGAGCGGCTGCGCTACCCCGATGACGACCGCGACCGGCAGAGCCGCGCCCAGGTCGCCAACCTGCGGGCCGCGTACGGGTCGACGGGACCGCAGTCACGGGCGGGCGAACTGGTGCGTGCGCTGCAGAAGGCCAGCCCGGAGTTCACCCGGCTGTGGGAGCGGCACGAGGTAGCCAGGCGCTTCGAGGACCACAAGGTGCTCATCCATCCCGAGCTCGGCCCGATCGAGTTGGACTGCCAGGTGCTATTCACCGAGGACCAGTCGCAGGCGCTGCTGGTGCTGACCGCGCCGCCGCGCACCGAGGGCTACGAGAAGCTCCAGTTGCTGGCCGTGCTCGGCCAGCAGCAGTTCTCCGGCGCCGACCGCACCTGAGGTCCCGGCCGAGCAGCACTTCTCCGGCGCCGACCGCACCTGAGGTCCCGGCCGACAGCAGCACTTCTCCGGCGCCGACCGTGCCTAAGGTTCCGGTAGAAGCCAGCTCCCCTTCCAGTCCAGGCCCACTTAAGCTCCCCCTCCGCGTCGCTCCCCCGATTTCCCCCGCGCTTCCCCCGCGCCGCTCCCCGCTTCCTCCGCTTCACTCCCCGCTTCTTGCGCTTCGTTCCCCACTCCCCCATACAAGACGCGGGGTGTGCGGCTTCTTCGGCCCAGGTTGCAGCGCCACCACCCGGCAGCTGGCCGAGGCATCGGGGAACGGCTAGGCGTGGCCGGCAGGTCCGCTTCAATCCTGCTTCCAGGGGTCGCGAGTGGCAGATGTGGCTATTCGTTCTATTGTTTTGGAAACTTTTAGCTAATTGGAAACTTGTATGTGCCAGAGCACGAAAAGTTTCCGCAATGGTATCCGCTGCCATTGGATAGCTGATCTGGCACCCGGTTACGATCCCGGCAACCGCGATAGCCCCGGCAGCCCCGCTAGTGCTGGCGACCCCGTAGCCGTGGCTGCTCCGCTAGTGCCGCAGTCTGCGGGTCCAAGTCCAACGTGCCCCATCGGCGACGCCCGCCACAGCCAGCCAGCCCCGATCGGCCCTGGTCC
>DASYAD010000385.1:0-2343 GCA_036501515.1 Trebonia sp.
TGTCGGTGCTCTACGGCATGCTCAAGCGGGCCGGGGAACTGGCGGCGCAGGCCCCGGCCGGGCCGGTCTACGTGAACACGCCCGTGGAGGTGCTGCTCGCGCCCTGGCGGCCGGCCGCGACCTCGCCGGTCCCGGTCAGCAGGGGCGGCAGCACGGTGGCCGTGCCCGGTGACGTGGAGCTCGCGGTGCGGCTGCTGGCCGCCGCGCGACGGCCGGTACTCGCGGTGGAGACCGCCGGGCGTGACCCGGCAGCGTTCGCCGCCCTCGTCGAGCTGGCCGGCCTGCTGGCGCTGCCGGTGGTGGAGCCGCAGTCCGCGATCAGCTCCAACTTCCCGCGCAGCGACCCGCTGCACGCGGGCGGTGACCTGACCGCCCTCGCCGCCGACGCCGACCTAGTCGTGCTGCTCGGCTGCCGGTCCCCGTGGTACCCGCCGAGCGCCAAGCCGGGGAACGCCACCGTGCTGGTCATCGACGAGATGCCGCACCGGCCGCACATGGCCTACCAGGTGCTCACCGCGGATCACTACGTGGGCGGCGCCATCGCGCCGACGCTGCGGGCGATCACCGCGCGGCTGCGGCAGCAGGGCATCGACGAAGAGGCCGTCGCGGCGCGGCGCGCGGGGCAGTCCGCCGCGTGGGCGGCGGACCAGGAGAAACGGCTCACTGCCGAGTCGAAGGCGCTGTCCGCCGCGGAGGGACCCGTCGACCCGGTGGCCGTCGCGGCCACGCTGCGCGAGCCGACCGGAGACGACGCCGTGGTAGTCGATGAGACGATCACGCACAGCCGGGTGATTGCCCGGCACCTGATGGCCCGCACCGCGGGCCGGTACGGCTACGTGCAGGGCGGGCTCGGGCAGGGTCTCGGCGTCGCGCTCGGCGCGAAACTCGCTCTCGGCGACCGCCTGACCGTGCTGACGGTCGGAGACGGCACCTGGCTGTACAACCCGGTCCCGCAGGGGCTGATGGCCGCCGCGCAGTACGGTCTGCCGCTGCTCGTGGTGATCTTCAACAACAAAAAGTACCTGTCCATGCGGTTCAACCTGACCCGGGCCTATCCGGGCGGCGAGTACGTCACGAGCAAGAGCGGCTACGGCGTGGACCTGTCCGCCCAGCCGGACGCGGCGGCCGTCGCCGCGGCGGCCGGCGCCGCAGGCTTCACCGTGACCACCACCCCGGAGCTGGCGCCGGCGCTGGAGAAGGCGATAGCCACGGTCCGGGCCGGCCAGACCGCCGTCGTCAACGTGTTCCTGACCCGGTAGCGATGCACCCATCCCACCGTCCGAGCCCCTGGTTGGCACTTAGGGCGCGAACTGCACCGACAAACTTCGCAATTCGGGCACAAAAACGTACCTTTCGCGCCCTATGTCAGCCCACACTGAAGACGGAGGCGGACTTATGTCTACCGAAACCTCACATTCCACGCCCGCCCCAGCCCCAGCCCGTGGCGCGAAGGTGCTGGTACGCGCGGACGACCTGCGGGCTCTCGTCGCTGGCGTGTTCCAGGCGCGGGGCACCCGCGAGGCGGAGGCCGCGGCGGTCGCCGACGCGCTCGTCTGGGCTAACCTGCGCGGCATCGACTCGCACGGCGTCTCCCGCGTGCCGCGCTACCTGGAGCTGTTCGACAAGGGCGAATCCGTCCCTGACGCGCTGCCGACCGTGGCGCGGCCGCGCGCCGCGATCGCGATCGTGGACGCGCACGCCGCGCCAGGGCCCGTGGCGTTGAACCGCGCGGCCGACGAGGCGGTCGCCTGCGCGCGCGAGTGCGGCGTCGGCTGGGCGTCGGTCCGCGGCACCGTGCACACCGGCGCGATCGGCTACTACACCAGCCGGGTCGCGGACGCGGGCCTGGCGGCGGTCGGCGTGGTCGCCGGGGTGCCGAACATGGCTTATGCCGGCGCGAAGGGCGCGGCCGTCGCAACGAGCCCGCTGTCGGTCGCGGTTCCGGCTGGCCGGCACGGGCTCGTGCTGCTCGACATGGCCACCGCGGTGATGGCGCTCGGCCGGATCGCCCAGCTCAAGGCGGCGGGGAAGGAGCTCCCGCCCGGGGTGGCGCTGACCGCCGACGGCGAGCCCACTACCGACCCGGCGCTGGCCAAGGTCCCCACCCCGGTCGGCGGCGCCAAGGGCTCGGGAATGAGCCTGGTCTTCGAGATGCTGGCCAGCGGCCTGGTGGCCAACCCGATCGTGCCCGGCTACCACTCAGGGACGAAGGAAGGCCGCAGGCACCGGCAGAACGCGTTCATCCTCGCCGTCGACGTCTCCGCGTTCCTCCCGCTTGACGAGTTCACCGCCACGGTCGACGACACCGTCGACGCGATCAAGTCCCTGCCGCCCGCCGACGAG
>DASYAD010000386.1:0-2874 GCA_036501515.1 Trebonia sp.
CACCGGGGGCAATCCGGGGAATCCGAAAGGGATGCATCTCATGACCAAGACCACCGACATCAGGGAAGCGGTCCAGGCGGAGCTGGACTTCGACCCGCTCGTCGACACGGCCAGCATCACGGTCAAGAACATCGACGGCGACGTCGCGATCAACGGCACGGTGCCCAGTTACCCGCAGTACCAGGAGGCCGCCGCCGCGGCGCGCCGGGTCAGCGGCGTGAAGCAGGTGCACAACCACCTCATGGTTCAGTTGCCCGACGCCGACTACCGCGACGACGTGCAGCTGGCCACCGCGGCGAACAATGCCCTGGGGTGGGACGTGACCGTGCCGTCCGGCATCGAGGCGACCGCGCGCGACGGCAACCTGACGCTGTCTGGCCTGGTGGCCTACGGCTCGCAGCGGCTCGCGGCCGAGCGGGCCGTATCGGGGCTGACCGGGGTGCGCAACGTCAAGGACGACATCGAGGTCAGCTATGACGCGGACGCTCTTGACGTGACGCTCCTGGTGGACGACGCGATCGACCGTAACGCGCTCTTCTACGCCGACAGCGACGTGCGGGTGACGGTCAACGGCAACACCGTGACGCTCGGCGGCCAGGTCCGCACCTGGGCCGAGCACGACGCGGCGGTCGGGGCGGCGTGGATGGCGAGCGGCGTCTACGCGGTGATCGACGACATCGCGATCACCGGCTGACCGCATAGGTAGTGCCAATGCCGAGCCGCCGGTTCACCGGCGGCTCGGCTTCTCCGTTCGTGCGTGCCTTGTCATGACTGTGCGGTCGGCTACGCGTTCGCGGGATTCGACCGAGCGCGAAATACGGCATCGTCGGTAGTGGCCACCGCGCTCGATCGCCCACCACCGCCGGCGGCCGTCTACTCGGCAAGGAACAGGTCGCACAAATGACGCAAGACATCGCACAGTTGCCCCGCGCGGAGATGAAGGCAACCCCAGGAGGCCAGGAAACCCTTGCGCATCAGGGTGTCGAGCTCCGGCACTTGCGGTACCTCGTGGCGGTCGCCGACGCCGGGACGTTCACGCACGCGGCGGAGCGCATGTTCATCGCCCAGCCCACGCTCAGCCAGCAGATCCGGCGGCTGGAAGAGATGGTCGGCACGCCCTTGCTGTACCGCCGGCGCGAGGGCGTCGAGCTCACCGCGGCGGGAAACGTCCTGCTTGAGGAGTCACGAACCGTATTGTCGCTGCTTGACCACGGAGTAACCAGGAGCAGGCACGCAGCCGGCCTCGGACGGCCCCGGCTGAGCTTCGTGCTGCCGCCGGACCTGCCGGAGCGGCTCGCGGTGACGACGAGCTCCCGGCTGCGGTCCGTCGCGGCCGCGGCCGGTGCCGACGTCGGCTGGCTGGAGGCGCCGCTTGACGCCGAATTCACGCTGATCCGGCAGCGGAACGCCGACGCCGGGCTAGGGTGGCTGACGTCCTCCAGGGAAGCCCTGCCGGATCCGATAGAGGTCATGACCCTGGGGGAGTTCGAGCCCGAGGTCTGGGTTCCCGCGAATGCCGACGCCGACCGGGAGCTCATCGACCTCGATGAGCTGGCGGACATGGCGGTGATCTGCGGCCCGCGGCGGGTCAGCCCGGCTACCTACGACGCGTGGCGGGCGACGCTGCGCGTTAGTCGGCCGCGTTTCGAGTTCACCGATCCTCCGTTCCGGCGCTCGCTGCCGATGACGCTGGCTTTCGCGGCGACGGCGGGCCGCCCGACCGCGGTGGTCACCGGCCCGCTCCAGCCCGCAAGCGAGCAGGCTGCCTACGGCGTACGGCAGCCCGTTGCCGACAGTTACGGCATGGTCCGGGTCGGCCTGCGGGGGCGACCGCTCACCGCCAGTGCCGTCATGGCCTGGAGCGGTGACCTGCCCCGCCACCTGCAGCAGGTTCTCTTCGACACGGCCGATGCCGGGGTTCCCCGCTGACCTGCCCAGCGCGGTCGCGTCCGCCGCCCTCCGGTTGCGCAGGCGCGGCGCCCGGAAATCGGTTGGCGGTGCGAAGGAACCCGCATCCGTTCGGGAAAAAAGGCTTGAATTAATCCGAACGAATTCGTGCTTCGCGTTACCCGCTCAACTGACTTTCCCACCGTGCCGGTAAAATCCCCACCTGAGCAGTAGCTCGCTAGCGTTCCTGGCGAGCGGCCGGGAAAGGATTCGCACGTGGCCCTGGTTGACCGGTTGACCGAAATGGGCGTCATGCGCGGACTCGTGGCAGGGGCGCGGGAGAGCTCGAGCGGGATACTCGTGCTGCGCGGCCAGGCCGGCATGGGCAAGACCGCGCTCTTGCGGGAGACGGCCGATCAGGCGGCGAGTGCGGGAACGCGCGTCGCACAGGCCGTGGGCATTCAGGCGGAGATGGAGATGGACTTCGCCGGGCTGCACCAGCTGCTGCTCCCATTCGCCGACGGCCTGCCGACGCTGCCTGTCCCGCAGCGGGCCGCGCTTGAGTCGGCGTTCGGGTTGGCCGCCGGTCAGGCACCGGACCGGTTCCTGGTCGGCCTGGCGACGCTGACGCTGCTGACCGACGCGGCGGAAAGCCAGCCGGTGCTCTGTGTGCTCGACGATGCCCAGTGGCTGGACCGCGTGTCGCTTGAGGTGCTCGCCTTCGTGGCCCGCCGGCTGCTGGCGGACCGGGTGGGGATCGTCTTCGGGCTGCGCGACGGCGAAGAGCGGGCGGAGGCGCTGAGCGGGTTCCCCGAGCTGAAGGTCGGACCGCTGCCGCCTGAGGCGGGGAAGGAGCTTCTTGAGACGGCGGCGGGAGCCCGGGTCGCCGACCTGACAGCTCGCCGCGTCCTGGCGGAGGCAGCCGGTTCCCCGCTCGCACTCGTCGAGCTTGGCAGCGAGCTGGCCGCCGGGCGCCGTGTGCCGGAT
>DASYAD010000387.1:0-3879 GCA_036501515.1 Trebonia sp.
CATTCGCACGAGCGCGTCCTGGACCTGAAGGCGGGCACGCTGACCCGCACGGTCGAGTGGTCCTCGCCGGCCGGCGCCCGGGTCAAGGTGACGTCGGTACGGCTGGTGTCGCTGACCCAGCGCGCGATCGCGGCGGTCAACTACACGGTCGAGGCGGTCGACGCCAAGCTGCGGCTGGTCCTGCAGTCCGAGATCGTCGCCAACGAGGAACTGCCGCTGCGCAGCAAGGACCCCCGGATGGCCGCCGTCCTGGAGAACCCGCTGGTCAGCGAGGAACACCAGTGCACCAACGACACCGGGCCGGCGCGGGCGGTCCTGGTACACAAGACCAGGGCCAGCGACCTGCGGATCGCGGCCGCGATGTCGCACGTGATCACTGGCCCGGAGAAGATGGCGCAGCGCGTCGAGTCCTATCCCGACCTGGGCCGGCTCACCATCGCCGCCGAGGTCGCCGCGGGCGAGAAGGTGCAGCTCACCAAGTTCATCGCCTACGGCTGGTCGAGCCAGCGGTCCAAGCCCGCCGTCGTCGACCAGGTCTCCGCCGCGCTCGCCGCCGCCCACCTGACCGGCTGGGACGGGATGCTGGCCGAGCAGCGGGCGTACCTGGACGAGTTCTGGGAGGGTGCCGACGTCGAGGTCGACGGCGACGCCGAGATCCAGCAGGCGGTGCGCTTCGGGCTGTTCCACATCCTGCAGGCCGGCGCGCGAGCCGAGCACCGGCCGATCGCCGCGAAGGGGCTGACCGGGACCGGCTACGACGGGCACACGTTCTGGGACACCGAGACGTTCGTGCTGCCGGTGCTCATGTACACCCACCCGACGGCGGCGGGCGACGCGCTGCGCTGGCGGCACCTGACGCTGGACGAGGCGAGGCGGCACGCGGCCCAGCTGGGCCTGGACGGGGCGGCGTTCGCCTGGCGGACGATCCACGGCGAGGAGTGCTCGGGCTACTGGCCCGCCGGGACCGCGGCGTTCCACATCAACGCCGACATCGCCGATGCCGTCGCCCGTTACCTGGACGCCACCGAGGACGCCAAGTTCGAGCGGGAGGTCGGGCTCGAGCTGCTGGTCGAGACCGCTCGCCTGTGGCGCTCACTCGGGCAGCACAACGCCGAGGGCCACTTCAGGATCGAGGGCGTGACCGGGCCCGACGAGTACAGCGCGGTCAAGGACAACAACATCTACACGAACCTGATGGCCCAGCGGAACCTGGCCTGCGCCGCCGACCTGGCGGTCAAGCTGCCCGACGAAGCCGAACGGCTCGGGGTGACGACCGAGGAGGTCGCGTCCTGGCGGGACGCGGCGGCCGCGATGTACATCCCGTTCGACGACCGCCTCGGCGTGCACCCGCAGCACGAGGGGTTCACCGAGTACGCCCGGTGGGACTTCAAGAACACCGACGAGGACCACTACCCGCTGCTGCTGCACTTCCCGTACTTCCAGCTGTACCGCAAGCAGGTGGTCAAGCAGGCGGACCTGGTGCTGGCCATGTACCTGCGGCCGGACGCGTTCACGCCCGAGCAGAAGGTCAGGAACTTCGCCTACTACGAGCCGCTGACCGTGCGCGATTCCTCCCTGTCGGCCTGCACCCAGGGCGTCATGGCGGCCGAGGTCGGTCAGCTCGACCTGGCCCACGACTACCTGGCCGAGGCCGCGCTCATGGACCTGCGGGACGTCGAGCACAACACCTCGGACGGCGTGCACATGGCGTCGCTGGCCGGGGCGTGGATGGCGCTGGTCGCCGGGTTCGGCGGGATGCGCGCGGGCGCCGGGTCGCTGGCCTTCAGCCCGCGCCTGCCGGGCGGCATCGCGCGGATCTGCTTCCGGCTGCGCTACCGGGGCCGCAAACTGCGCATCACGATCCGGCCCGACCAGGCAGAGTACGAGCTGCTGGACGGCAAGGCGCTGGAGATCACGCACCACGGCAAGGAATTCAAGCTGACCAAGAAGTCCGTGGAACTGGACATCCCGCCGGTAACCGCCGGTCCGCGCCCGGAGCAGCCGCCCGGCCGCATGCCGTACAACCGCAGCAGCTGACTCGGCTAGTCCCCCTCGTTCTGCTAGTCCCCCTCGTTCTGCTAGTCCCCCTCGCTCTGCTAGCCCCCCTCGCCTCCGGGCGCCTTTGAGTCGGCTCCTTCCCTCGTCGTTCGTCGCAGGCTCCTCGCTCGTCAGTCCAGTCGCCGACGGCGCCCTTCGGCTCGCGGGGGATCGAGGGTGCCCCGCTGAAGTAGACCACCGGGTGCCGACATTTCCGGCTGGTTTTCCACCGTCGCGTCCGCTCCGCCCTGGTTTTCCACAGGCAGGAACGGCTCCGCCCCGCCCGCCGCGTTAACCGGCGATCGTCGGAGGCGGAGGTGATGGCGATGCATGCCAAGGACGTGCTGGGCAGATCCGGCGAGCAGGCGGCGGCCGACTACCTGGAGTCGTGCGGGCTGCGGATCCTGGACCGCAACTGGCGGTGCGCCGTCGGCGAGATCGACATCGTGGCCGTGGACCGGCGCACGCTGGTAGTCGTCGAGGTGAAGTCCAGGACCGGGACGCGGTGCGGCAGCCCGCTCGAGGCCGTCAGTCGGGCCAAGCGGGCCCGGCTGCGGCGGCTCGCGGTGCAGTGGCTGAATGCCCACGGCATCCGGTTCGACCAGGTCCGCGTCGACGTGGTCGGCCTGGTCTACGACGGCACCGGCGGGTTCACCATCGAGCACGTCCCGGGGGTGGGGTAGCCGTGCCGCTGGCCCGCACCCACTCGGTGGCGCTGGTGGGGGTGACGGGACACCTGGTCGAGGTCGAGGTCGATATCGCGAACGGGCTGGTCGGGATGATCCTGGTCGGCCTGCCTGACACCGCGCTGCGCGAAGCACGTGATCGCATCCACGCCGCGATCGTGAACAGCCGGGAGGAATGGCCGCAGCGGAAGATCACGGTCGCGCTCTCCCCGGCCACCCTGCCCAAGCGGGGTAGCTGGTTCGACTTGGCTATCGCGATCGGGATCCTGGCCGCGGCAGGCAAGGTGCCCAAGGCGGCGACCGCGCGGGTGATGTTCTTCGGCGAACTGGGCCTCGACGGGCGGGTACGGCCGGTCCGCGGCGTGCTGCCCGCCGTGGCGGCCGCCACCCAGCACGGGTTCGGCCAGGTCATGGTGGCCACGGCGAATGCCGGGGAAGCGTGCCTGGTGCCCGGCGTGCAGGTGATCGCGGCCGCCACCCTGACCGAAGCGGCGGACTGGCTGCGCGGCGTGCCGGGACCCGACGGCGGCCCGGCCGCCGCCGAATACGACAGCAACCAGGAAAGATCAAAACCCCGCCAGCCAAACGGGGCAGCCATCCCTACCTCCCCACCCCCCGGCGCCCCGCGGGGTACGGCGCCAGCCCTCGATCTCGCCGAGCTGCTGGGCCAGTCGATGGCGCGGCGGGCGGCCGAGGTGTGCGCCGCGGGCGGCCATCACCTGTCCCTGCTGGGGCCACCCGGAGCGGGCAAGACGATGCTCGCCGAGCGGATCCCGACCATCTTGCCGAGACTGGACGACGACGCCGCGCTCGAGGTCACCTCGGTCCACTCGGTGGCCGGGAACCTGCCGCCCCAGGTCTCGCTGCTGGACAGCCCGCCGTTTCTCGCCCCGCACCACACCGCGACCAAGGCGGCCATCGTCGGCGGGGGCAGCGGCGTGATCCGCCCCGGCGCCGCATCGCTGGCCCACCGGGGCGTGCTGTTCCTCGACGAGGCCCCGGAGTTCGCCCGGGACGTGCTCGACGCGCTGCGGCAGCCACTGGAGGCCGGCGAGGTGACGATCGCCCGTTCGGGGATCACGACCAGGTTCCCGGCCCGGTTCACGCTCGTCCTGGCCGCGAACCCGTGCCCGTGCGCGCGGGTGTCAGGCCCCCG
>DASYAD010000388.1:0-23028 GCA_036501515.1 Trebonia sp.
CGACCTGCCCGACGAGCTGCTGCCGTCCGCCTGGCCCCGCGCGGCCGCCCGCGAGCTGTTCATCGCCTGCTACGACCTGCTCGGCCCGCTGGCCACCCGGCGGGTCCGGCAGATCATCGCCCGCTACAGCCCGGAACTGGCCGGCCGCGCCGCCTACCACAACACCGAGCTGATCATGTCAGACGCCGAGAACTAAAAAGCCCAATCATTACCGGCCGGGCAATTCCGGCCGGGCAATTCCGAACGGCCGCGAGGACCATGGTTACGCCTTTTGCCGCCGGTCCCGCCTGCGCCCAATCACCTTGGTGACGCAATGCGCCGCCACTAGGCCGCGGCAAGCCGCTTCTTGCTGTTATCCCGTCTATCCCGGCCGCCCACCCTCCCGAAGCGGCCGCGGACGCGACTTCCTATCGATTTGGGTGTCACATATAGGGACATTTCGGCCAGCAAAGTAGCGCTAACCGATAGAAAGTCGTGCACTTGCGCTAACTGATAGGACGCGGCTGAGCCGTCGCCGACGTCTTCTCCGGCGAGAACTGACGAAGTTCGGGAGCCGGTTGCGCGCCACGCGCGACCGGCTCGCTCACGAGCAGGCGGCGGTTCCGCGTGGCTCCGGGTAGGTGAACGGGTTCGACGGGGCGTTCTGGCCGGAAAAGACCGAAGGCAGCCCGTCGGGCCAGGTGAAAGACATGCTCGTCCAGTACAGGCGGGTGCCGCCTGTACCGCAGGCCTTGGCCGGCTTGCTGAACGTCACCTTCACCGGGACCGAGTACAGCTTGCCCGCCGCGCAGTTGGGGTTGCAGTCGTCGAGCTTCTCGGTTCCGGTGCCGACCGCCTCGGTTCCCGTCCAGGCCGGCCAGGTCATGTTCCACAGTCCGGTGGTGCCGTCACCAGACAGCTCGCATCCCGACCGGCAGGCGGGCTCGTAGACAACCGTCCCGTTGACGTCGCCGCTCTCGGCGAAGTACACCGTGGTGCCCGACGGCGGCGGCGTACCGCTAGGGGCAGCGACGGGGGTTCCAGCCGCCGGCGGGGAAGGCACCGCGCTGGAGCTGACTGACGCGGAGGCAGTCGTGGTCGGCCCGGGCGAACTGTGCGCGGGCGAGGACGTCGCGGCCGTGTTGCCCACGGCGGTGGACGACGTGCTTGAGCAGCCGGCCAGCAGCGCGAGCGCGGCCGCGAACGGGAGGGCGAGCTTGACCGTACGCAATGCGGACATCGGGGTCACCAACCTGACTGGAAGCGGCGAGCTGACTCCTAGACGCCGGGAGCGCACCATCGGTTGGTGGGCGACGCGCAACGAGTTGGCGACGGGTCAGCTCGCGCTGAGGGCGGCGGCGAGTTCGCCGGTCCGGCCGAGCAGCCTGGCTAGCGCGAGCGGGTCCATATAGTCGTCGTAATGGACGATCTGGCCGTCACGGACCCTGATGACGCCAAGGGCGGTCAGCCGGTACGGCTGGCCGGTGACGCGGGACTGCCCGTGATGGGTGATCTCGGTGATCACGACCTCGACGAGATCGCGGCCCTCGCCGGGGTCGGCCCTGGCACGGTGTACCGCCACTTTCCGTCCAAGGAGGAACTGTTCGAGGCGGTCACCGCCGCCCGGCTGAACGACCTCATCGAGGACGCCCGCGGCCGGGCCGCCGACGCCGATCCTGGCGGCGCCTTTTTCGGCTTCCTCGGTCGGTTCCGCGAGGAGGCGGCGGTCAAACGCGACCTGAACGACGCCATCGCGGTCGCTGGCTCGCTTCAGGAAGACCTGCACGCCGCCATCGACGTGCTGCTCAAGCGCGCCCAGGCAGCGGGCGCGGTCCGCCTCGACATCGCCACGGCGGACCTGCTGATTCTGCTCAAGGGACTGCTTCGCAGCGTGCACGACGCTGCCCCGGGCCCCGCCGACCCGGCCAGGACCGAACGGCTGATCGCGGTGGTCACCGACGGGCTGCGGCCGCCCTCCTGAGCGAGCCGGCCCCTCGGCGCACGTCCGCCCGGTCCCGCCTAGCCCCGACGGTTCACTCGTCCCAGCTGACGGTGATGCGGCGGCTGAGACCGGGCAGCGGCAGGGACTCCGCCTCGGCCGCCACCGCGTCGCGTTCGGCGCCGGTCAGCGCACGCCAGGTCTGGACCTTGACCACCGGGCCGGCCCGGCGCCAGGTGCCGGCGACCTCTCCCCCGACCACCAGCGCACCGGGCCAGACACGCGGCGTCCACAGCGCACCGCGCCGGGCGGTGCCAGGGACGAGCAGTTCGCGGTCGGCGCCCTGGAGCAGAAAGTAGGCGTCGCCGCTCGGCAGCAGCCGCGCCGGGGCCGCGGCGCCGGGAGCGGCCCGGACGGCGGCCTCGTCCTCGGCCAGGATCCACGCGTCGCCGAGCGGGGTGCGGACCGGGGTGAGCGCCGCGCCGAGCGCGGTGAACGCGGCGGCGCAGGAGCGGGCGCTGATCCCGGACCAGGCGGCGAACGACGCGGCCGCCGCCGGGCCGTACACGTGCAGGTAACGGCGCAGCAGTTCGCGGCGGGCCGCGTCAGGTTCGCCCTCGGGCGGCGGCACCGCCCGCACGACGGGCTGCCGGGCGCCCTCCCAGCGGATGAGGACCGTGCCTGTCGCTGACGTGTACCTGACCTTGAAGGCCGGGTGGATTCCGGCCCGGCGGGCCGCCACGTCGTAGCGCACCCGGTCCCCGCCGACGGCGGCGGCGAGCCGCGCGGCCAGGTCTTCCGCCCGGCGGCGACCCTTGACGTCGTCGGGCAGCAGGCCGAGGGAGAAGACGGCGTGGTCGCGGGCGGGCACCACGAAGACACTGAACCGCGGCCCCCACAGCTGGACGAGGGCGGGATCTTCCCACGCGGACGGGCCGACGCCCGCCACCCGCGCGTGGACCGACAGCAGGGCCGCCCGGGGCATGCTGTCCTGCAGCCCGCACCAGGCGGCGCGGCGGAGCGAGCCGGGTCCCGGCGGCAGCCGCTCGTCGAGCTCGTTCGTCCGCCGCCGGAAAGCCAGAATCTGCTCCCTGGTGAGCACCAGCCGGGCCGTGGACACCTGCCCGGCGCTGAACTCAGTCACGGGAACAGCGTAGAGCCGTCAGGAGCAGGACGTGGCCGCCTGGGCGCTGATGCCGGAGTAGCTGAACGGGTTCTGCGGTGCGTTGTCGCCGGAGAACGCCGCGGGAAGCCCCTCCGGCCAGCGGAACGTCAGCGTGGTCCAGAACCACCGGCCTTTGCCTGACACGCACACCATCACCGGCTTGCTCAGCGCCACGTCGACCGCCACCGAGTGCACGGTGCCCGACGCGCAGTTCGGGTCGCAGTCGTCAAGCTTCTCGGTTCCCGTGCCTGCCGCCACGGCGGAGTTCCACGTCTGCCAGGTCATGTCCGACAGGGAGAACGTGCTGTCACCGGACAGTACGCAGTCGGCCTGGCAGCCTGGTGCGTGCAGCGCGGTTCCGGTCACTGATCCTCCCTCGGCCAGGTAGACCACCGGCGGCGCGGCCGAAACGGTGGCGGCGGGCGACGCAGAAACCGACGGCGCGGCTGCCTGAGTCGTGCCGGCGGCGGCCGACGAAACCGGGGTGCTGACCGTGGCAGACGTAGCCGGCGCGGAAGCCGCCGCGCCCGGGGTCGAGCCGGAGCAGCCGGCTAGGCAGGCCGAGACCGCGGCCAGCGCGGCGAGGGGAAGGACGACACGGGAAGGGAAGAACATCAGGCCACCAACCTTAGGGAAAGCTGAACGTCGACTCCTTGACGTACGGCACGGTATCCCGGTTGCCAGCGCTTTGTACCAGTCAGATGACTGCTGCTGGCGGTGCTAGCGCGCGGTGACGCGGCCGTCGGTGGCGGCCGCCGCAGCCGGCCAGGCGGTGATGTCGGCCGGGTCGAGCCGCACCGCGCACTGCTCGCCCGGCGCCAGGTCGAGCACCGTCGTGGTGCGCACCCGCAGCTCGGGGGCCGGCTCGTGGCCGGTGCGCAGCCGCACGGTGAGGATCGTCAGCGTGCCGATGTCGGCGATGTCGTCGATCACCGCCGGATAGACGCCCGCCGCGGCGCCGTCGCCGAAGCCGGGGTCAGCGGCGTCTCCTGGCAGCACGGTCACGTGGTCGGGGCGGATGGTCCACAGCACCTCGGCGCCCGTCGGCAGGCCGGAGGTCGGCGCCGCGATCCGCAGCCCGGCCGGCCCGGGCGCGTCTGGCGGGCCGCCGACTGCGAGGACGCCCGGCCCGTCGACCGTGCCGTGGATGAGGTTAGGGATGCCGAGCAGCCGCGCCACCTGAGGCGACGCCGGGCGGCCGAAGACGTCGGCGCGCGGACCCGCCTGCAGCAGCCGGCCCTCGTCGACGACCAGGATCTCATCGGCCAGCAGAGCCGCTTCCTCGGCGTCGTGCGTGACCAGGACCGTGGACAGACCGGTGTCACGCTGAAGCCGGCGCAGCTCGCGGCGGAGCTCCTCCCTGACCGGGGCGTCGAGCGCGCTGAACGGCTCGTCGAGCAGCACCAGCCGGGGACGGAAGGACAGCGCCCGCGCCAGCGCGACCCGCTGGCGCTGACCGCCGGACAGCTCCTCGGGCAGCCGCCCTTCAAGCCCGTCAAGCCGCAGCGTGCGCAGCCACCAGGCGGCCAGCGCGCCGTCCGCCCCCGCCGCGAACAGCACCTGCTGCCAGACGGTGCGGCCGGGGAACATCGTCAGGCCCTGCGGCACGTAGCCGACGCGGCGCTCTTCCACCGTCACCGCGGCGACGTCCTCGGCGTTGAAGCGGACGCTGCCCGCCTCCGGCCCGAGGAACCCGGCGATCGCGCGCAGCGTGATCGACTTGCCCGCGCCTGACGGGCCGAGGATCGCGATCCTGTTGCTCGCCGACTGGTGTGCCACCCGGAGCCTGAACGTGCCGACGGACAGGTCGAGGTCGAAGGAGACCGCGACGGGCTCCACCCGCGGCGGCGCCTGCGGTGGCGGCAGCGGAACGGGACGGCGCGACCGCGGGCGCAGCCGGATCCCGCTGATCAGCAGGACGACGACGGCGACCGCGAGCGCCAGCGCGGTCGGGGCCTGGGTGTCGGGAATGCCGGTCGAGGAGAACTGCACGTAGACGAACACGGGCAGCGTGTACGGGTGGTACGCGAGTAGCACGGTCGCCCCGTACTCGCCGATCGCGCGCAGCCAGGTCAGCATCAGCCCGGCCCGGATGCCGGGCATGGCGACGCGCAGCGACACCAGCAAGAACCGGCTGGCCGGGCGGCGGCCGAGCGACGCGGCCAGGTCTTCGAGGGCCGGGTCGACGCCTTCGAACGCCGTCCTGGCCGCGATGACAAGGAACGGGCCGGCGACGAAGGTCTGCGCGATCACGACGCCCGCCACGGTGCCGGTGAGCTGCCCGTTGAAGAGGTTGCCGAGCCAGGTGTAGGGGCCGACGATGTAAATGAGCAGCAGGCCGCTCATCACAGGCGGCAGCGCCAGCGGCAGCAGCACGATGAGCCCGACCAGCCAGGTGAGCCGCCCCTTCGACCGCGCCAGCCAGTAGGCCAGCGGGATGCCGAACACCGCGACAAGCACCATCGAGATCGTCGCGCTCTCGACCGAGATCCACAGCGCGTTCCACAGGCCCGGCTCCCCGAACCCCCGGTCGCCCGGGTGCGACAGCCGGATGACGAACGCGACGACCGGCACCGCCAGGTACAGCGCCAGCAGCCCGCCCAGGTAACTGAGCGGGCTGCGTGACGCGCGGTATTTCACGTGACGAACTTACCGAGTCCCGTGACGGGAGTCCGTTAGCGCGGCTGCCTAGCCGATCGCGCTCTGCACGGTGGACGGCACGCCGGCGCCGGTCGTCTTCGGCGGGGTGATGAGGTCGAACCCGTCTTCCTTGAGCACCGCCTGGCTGTCCGTGCCGAGCAGGTAGGCGACGAACGCCTCCGCCCCGGCCTCGTTGGGCGCCCCCTTGAGGGTGGAGACCGTGTAGGTCGCCTTCAGGTCAGTCTCGCCGGTGAGCGGCACGGTCGGGATCTTGGCCGGGACCGCTTCCGCCGTGTAGAAGAACGCCGCGTCGAGCTGGCCCGACTGGAGCCGGGCGACGAGCGTCTCCTCGGGGAAGACGTCCGCCTTGTCGTTCTCGATCGTGGTCAGCGCCGGGAGGTTCTTCGACTTGGCGGTGTCGGTCAGCGCCTCGGCGACGAGCTTGCCCTTGGGGTCGGTCGCCGGGTCGGTGAAGCCGAGCTTAAGGCCGGGCTCGGTGATCACGTCGTACCAGGGCTTGGACTTGATGTCAGCGGCGAACTTGCTGTTCGCGTTGTAACCAAGCACCACGTTCGAGGAGGCGAAGCTGACGTAGTAGGTGACCCAGTCGCCGTTCGCGGTGCCCATTAGCGTCGCGGTGGCCTTGGGGCTGGCGCTGATGAACACGTCGCCCTTGTAGATCTTGCCCTTGATGTCGGTCACCAGCGCCGTGGAGCCGGCCGACTCACCGGTCACCGAGTAGCCGGACGCCTTCTGGAAGGCCGGGCCGATCTGCTTGGTCATCAGGTTCACGAGCGAGCCCGCATACAGCACGTTCACCGCGCCGGATCCGGTCGGCGCGGCGGCGGCGCTGGAGGACGTCGCGGCGCTCGCGGCCGGCGAACTGGACGTGCTCGCTGGCGCCGAACTCGATGAGCTAGAAGAAGAAGAGCTGCAGCCGGCGGCGGCAAGACCAAGGAAAGCGAAGCCCGCTACGGCGAGCCGGGCACGCGTTGACCGATAAATGCGCATGACACCGACCCTAGCTACCGTCACTTGCGTGACGCAACAAGACTGGACAGTTGCTCCGTACCGTTACTTTAGAGATACATGCCGGCCCGTATCGTGAACTGATTGACCGCTTATCGGACTGCAGTCATTCGCGACGGCCCTCCGGGTCAGCCGCACAACGAAGGCGGTGTGTCATTAGGCCGTGCCACAATGACCGTGTCTGGCGGCTGGGCGGATGATGACAGCCACACTGCGTTTACCCCCGGGAGGGTGTTGCATGAAGACGCGAGCAGCGGTGCTCAGGGAGGTCGGCAAGCCGTTCGAGATTGTCGAACTCGACCTGGACGAGCCTAAGACCGGCGAGGTCCTTATCAAGTTCGCGGCCTCGGGGCTGTGCCACTCCGACGACCACCTGCGCACCGGCGACATCCCCGTCCGTTACCCCATTGTGGGCGGCCACGAGGGGGCCGGAGTGGTGGAGAAAGTCGGCGTCGGCGTCACCCGCCTCGCCGTCGGCGACCACGTGGTCGCCTCGTTCCTGCCGGTGTGCGGCAAGTGCCGGTTCTGCGCGCGCGGGCAGACGAACCTGTGCGACCTCGGCCGGTTCCTGTACGACAACTCACTGCCAGACGGCACCTACCGCTACCACGAGGGCAGCACCGACTTCGGGCAGATGTGCCTGCTCGGCACCTTCTCCCAGTACGCGGTGCTGTCGGAGGCCTCGGTGGTGAAAATCGAGGACGACATTCCGCTGGAGCTCGCGTGCCTGGTCGGCTGCGGTGTGCCGACCGGGTTCGGCTCGTCCGTGAAGGCGGGCGAGGTCAAGCCGGGCGACACCACGATCGTCTACGGCGTGGGCGGCGTCGGCGCCAACGCGCTGCAGGGCGCATCGATCGCCGGCGCCCGCTACGTCATCGCGGTCGACCCGGTGGAGTTCAAGCGGACCTCGGCCGCCACGTTCGGCGCGACCCACGCGGTCGCCACCACCGAGGAGGCGCAGGCCCTCGCCCAGGAACTGACCTGGGGCGTCGGCGCGGACCAGGCGATCGTCACCATGGGCGTGGTGACCGAGGACATCGTGTCGGCCGCCTTCGCCGCGGTCCGCAAACGCGGCACCGTGGTGCTGACCGGACTCGCCGGGCCCGGCGCCAAGACGGTCAACATCTCCGGGTTCGAGCTCGCGCTGCTTGAGAAGCGGCTGCAGGGCGCGCTGTTCGGCTCGTCCAACCCGTTCGACGACATCCCCCGCATTCTCGACCTGTACCGGGCGGACAAGCTCAAGCTGGCCGAGCTGATCACCGCGCGCTACACCCTCGACCAGGTCAACCAGGGCTACGAGGACATGATGGCCGGCCGGAACATCCGCGGCGTCATCATCCACGACTGACGACGGTCCCCGTCCGACTGGGGCTATGCGCCGCCGAGCAGCTCGCTGGCGCGGGCCGCGGCGTGCAGGAATACCGGGTCAGGGGTTTCCGCGTGCAGCCGCAGGCAGGCCTCGGTCAGCTTGATAGCGTGCTCGTCGCCGGCCGCGACCGCGCGGTCGGTCACGTCGTCGCGGGACGGCGCCGGGCCCGCCGGCAGCGGCTCGGCCGCCACCCCGCCGGCGTACACGGCGTAGAGCCCGGCGCCGACCTGCCAGAGCGCGTCGTAGGTGGGCCGGCCGAGCTCGGGCGGCAGGATTGGCAGCACGGACCGGGCGGCGGCCGGCGCGGTGACGGCGTGCAGCAGCGAGATCGGCCGGGTACGGCCGTAGCTGAGGAAGACCCGGGTGAACGCGGCCGCCAGGTCGCCCAGGTCGGCGACGGGATCGGCCGGCGGGCGCAGGCCGGCCACCGCCTCGGGGAAGCCAGGCAGCACTGGCAGCCGCTCGGCGAGCTGGGCGGTGATCAGGCCCCGCTCGGACGCCAGGCCTGCCGTCGGCAGCTCGTTCAGCGCGGCCGCCAGGTCCCGCTGCCCCGCGGTCCGCGGCGCGCCGGGCAGTTCCAGGTAGCTGGCGGCCCAGTAGGCCAGTCCGCGGGCCAGCTCATCGGTGCGGCGGGCGGCGCTGACCGCAGAGGGACTGGTTACGGAGGGACTGTTTACGGAGGACCCGCTCGCGGCGCGAGCGCCGGGTTCGGCGGCGGCCAGGCTGCGGGCGGCGTGCGAGGTGCGGATGACGCCGTGGGTCGCGGCCGCCGCGGCGCCCGGCAGCAGCCGGTCCCACCAGCGCGCGAGCACCTGGCGCCACGGCTCTGCCGTCAGCTGCGCGCGCAGGTACGCCTCCCAGTCGGCGACCCGGTTCAGCTGGCCGAGGGCTTCGCGCCAGTTCTCGTCGGTCACCCGGGCCGCCGGACGCGGCGCCTGGTCGAGCTTGCCCAGGTACCCGTCGAGCCAGGGCTCGACGGCGCCGGGCCGGCCGAGGCGCACCAGCGCCTCGGCCGCCATCGGACCGTGGTTCGACAGCCCGCCGCGGAACTCGGGGCCCGTGCCGGCGAGCCGGCCGAGTCCCTCGTCGAGAACCTCGTTGTCTGACACGTCAGGCATCTATCGTCTCCTTTCTATATAGTTCAAACGCTATATCGCGAGAGCGCGATATGCTAGCACTGTGGCTGAGTTTCCTGACGAGGTCGAGGTGCTGCGGGCGCTGGCGCACCCGGTCCGCTGGGGCATCCTGCTGCGCCTGGCGGCCGAGCCTGGCATCTGCGCGTGCGACTTCACCGAGTTCTTCGACGTGTCGCAGCCGACGATCTCCGCGCACCTGAAGGTGCTGCGCGAAGCCGGCCTGGTCAGCACGGAGCGCAACGGCAACACGATCTGCTACAGCATCGCTCCCGTGCACCTCGCCCGGCTCGGTGCGCTGCTTACCGAGGTGGCCCGAACCGCCGCCGCGCGGCCGGCGCCGACAGCCGGCTGACGACGACCAGGCTCTTGTCCATCTCGTTCAAGATCCGGTCGACGGTCTGCTCGGGCGTAAGCTCCGTGGAGTCCAGCCAGAAGCCGATCCGCGCGGTCTCCACGCGCAGCACGTCCCGCAGCTGCCTGACGCTCCACCGCTCGCCGTAGGCGGTCTTGGACCTGGACTCGTCGCGCTCGGTCAGCGCGTCGGCCGACGGGTTGAGGAACACCAGGTGCATTTCCGGCACCGGCACCAGCGGGAGGAAACCGCGCAGCACCTGGCCGATGATGACGTCCTCGACGATCACGTCGAACCCGGCCTTCAGGTAGACCGCCGCCAGCGCGAGCGCCCCCTCGTACCGCAGCAGCAGGTTGCGCAGCTCAGGATCGCCTGCGTCGGGAGTCGTCTCCGCGCGCCCGCTGATCACCATTGCCCGGATCGTGTCGCCGGAGATGTACAGCGCCCGTTCCAGCCGGCTCGCCAGCAGCCGGGCGACGGTCGACTTACCCGAGGCCGGCACGCCGGAGATCACGAAGAGCGCCACCAGGTAATCCTTCCACGATCCGCCCCGGTGCGATCACCCGGTGCTGTGGACCTAGTGCGATCATCCAAACCCGTGGCCGGGAGCACCGAAGGTCAGCCGCCGGCGGGGTAACCCGGGTCAGTTCTGGCTGAACTTCTGGTACGCGTAGTCCGGCGCCGGGCGCGACGTGGTGGCGCGGAGCATGCCGGTTTCACGGACCAGCAGCGAGCGTTCGAGCCGCAGCCGGTCGAGGGCCGTCGGGGCGGCGAGCAGCGACTGGCGCTCCGGCAGGTCGATGATCATCGCGGCGCCGACCACATAGGACAGCAGGACGGGCTCGTCCGGCAGGTCGGTCACGCTGATGACCCCGCCGCCCCGGTCGGCAAGGGCGTTCAGATAGCCGCGGAAGCCCTCCTGAACCCGCCGTACCGCGAACGCTTCCGCGTCCGGACCGGGCGCGGCCTGACCGGGTGCCGCCCGGGCGGGGTCGGTCTTGCCAGGCACCGGCTCGCCAGGCACCGGCCCGCCCGTCGCCGCGCCGCCCCGGGACTCTCGCTCGCTGAGCAGCTCGACCTCGCCCTGGAAGTACGGCCGCGAGTCGTCGATGCGCAGCAGCCGGAACCGGTCGGTGCCGACCGTAGCCAGGTCGAACCGGCCGTCGGGGTGCTCCGCGATCTGCCGGACGGTGGTGACACAGCCGACGTCGTACAGCGCCGTGATGCCGTCCGCGCCGACCTCGCGTCCCTTCCGGATCGCGATCACGCCGAAGCGCCGCTCGGGCTCGGGCTGGCCCTGCAGGTACGCGGCGAGCGCCCGGTAACGGTCCTCGAAGAGGTGCAGCGGCAGCCGCATGCCCGGGAAAAGCACCGTCGACAGCGGGAAAAGGGGCAGCAACTCGCTCATATCGATGAAGTTACATCCATGGGCTGAAAGCGCGAGTGTCGCGCCGCACGGTAATTGGATTGCCCAGCCCCCTGGGCCCGGCCTAGCCTACCAGCAACGCGCTGACGGAGACGAGTAGCCGGGGACCGCGCGAGCCGAGAGAACCGCCGGAAGCTGTGAAGGCGGCCTCGCGTCCCCCGTGTGGTGTTCCTGTACGGGTCACTGTGCGAAGACACTCCCGAGCGTTGTCCTTCAATGAGGCCGTCCAGGCCGTCTCCCGGCCCGCGCCGCGAGGCGGACGGTGGCGGCGAAGGCGCGGTGGCACCGCGAGTCCACCCTTCTCGCCCGCGCCTCCAAGGGATCACTCACCAGGTCCCCCAGGAGGACTGAAGCGATGATCCGCACTACTGTCGACCAGCTGCGCGGCCAGGCGGGCCAGACCGTCACCGTCGCGGGCTGGGCACAGACCCTCCGCCTGCAGCGCGCACTGCAGTTCGTGGTCCTTCGCGACCACACCGGCGCCGTCCAGCTCACCCACCGCAGGGACGGCTCCGCGCTCGACGCGGTGCTCGACGGCCTGTCGGCCGAGTCCGCCGTCCGGGTCACGGGCCGGGTACAGCTCAACCCGGTGGTGTCGCTGGGCGGCCTTGAACTCATCCCCGGCGAGGTCACGGTCGAGAACCGGGCCGCGGCGCCGCTGCCGACCGACCGCCACACTGGTCCTGAGGGCCGCCTGGACTGGCGGTTCCTCGACGTCAGGCGGCGGCCCGCCGCGAGGCTGGTGTTCGAGGTGCAGACCACGGTGGAGCGGGCGATGCGCGAGTTCGCCTACGCCGAGGGCTGCACCGAGATGCACACCCCGAAGCTGATGGGCACCGCCTCGGAGTCGGGTGCGGAGGTGTTCGAGCTCGGTTACTTCGGGCGCCCGGCCTACCTGGCGCAGTCGCCGCAGTTCTACAAGCAGCTGGCGATCGCGGCCGGCGTCGACCGGGTCTTCGAGGTCGGCCCGGTGTTCCGGGCCGAGCCGTCGTTCACCTCCCGTCACGCCACCGAGTTCACCGGCGTCGACGTCGAGCTGGCCTGGATCGACTCGGTCGAGGACGTGATGAGCTTCGAGGAACGGATGCTCGCGCACGTGCTGGCGGCGGTGGCGGCCGAGCACGCCGCGGCGATCAGGGAGCACTTCAAGACCGAGGTGACGGTGCCGCCGCTGCCGTTCCCGCGGCTCACCCTGGCCGAGGCGGCCGAGATCGCGGGGACGGACAAGGCCGGCCCCGGCCGGGCCGACCTGGACCCGGCGGGCGAACGGGCGGTGTCGGCGCGCATCCGGTCTGAGACCGGGCACGAGTTCGCGTTCGTGACCGGGTACCCGGTCACCGTACGCCCGTTCTACCATCTGCGCCTGGCCGGAGAGCCGCAGCTCACGGCCAGCTTCGACCTGCTCTGGCAGGGCCTGGAGATCACCACCGGCGCGCAGCGCGAACACCGCTACGACGTGCTGCTGGCGCAGGCGGCGGAGAAGGGGCTGTCGGCTGACCCGATGCGCTGGTACCTGGACTGCTTCCGGTACGGCTGTCCGCCGCACGGCGGCTTCGGCCTCGGGCTCGGCCGGCTGCTCATGGTGCTGCTCGGACTCGGCTCGATCAGGGACGCCACGTTCCTGTTCCGCGGGCCCAGCCGGCTGACGCCTTAGGAATGGCTAGAAGAGGTAGCTAAGCTGGCCGGCGAACTCCTCTACCTGACCAGGGTCATGCGGGCCGCTCATGACGAACTCCCGGAAATCATGGTCAAGCGCGACCTTAAGACTTCGCACGGGCGAGAGAATCGCGAGTCCGGCCGCTCGCAGCTGATTCCCTGGCGCACTTTGAGTGGCGCCGACCGCCAGGACATTAATCGCCGCCGTACAGCCGTTGCCGTTCATGTCACGGAAGGAAGTCCGCTCGTATTTATCCCACAGCGACTTCATCTGTCCTTCGGCGAGCCGATTGATCACAATGCAGCGGTCGGCGTCCCGGTGGCACCTTTCCACGTCCTCCGCGTACGACCAGGCGAGCGACTGCCCGTCCTTGCCGTCTTCCGCAGTCCAGTAACTCATGTAGGTGCCGCCCGCCTGGACCGCGACATGGCCGGAGCGGGCCGTCACCGACGACCCGGCCGTTACGTCCTCAGCCGGCCACCACACATAGACCGTAGTCGGCATTCAGCGGCTACCCAATGCAGACAGGTAAAAAGCCGTCACGTCTCCCCCTCGCACGACTGTTCGCGCATTAACGCTCAAATACCAGCACATCCAAGCAATGCACGTGCCTAAAGTCTATGGAGGATTCCGGCCCGGTGTAAAGATCAACTTTCGCGATTCCCGCCAGGAAGGGCATTGTGTCATTGAACAGTGCCGCCAGGGCCTTTCACCGTGCTCCTGGCCGGCCGTCGGCGCGGTTCGTGCTGCCATCCAGGGATACGCCGCCCATGCCCTCCCCCAGCCACCCGCGCAGTCGCCGGCCCTCAGCGGCTCGCCCGCCAGCCGCGCCGCGAGCCGGACGGCCTGCTGCTGCCCGCGTCCGGTCAGCGCCGCGCCGGGGTACCTGGTGTCCAGGGCGCGCCCGACGTTGCTCGCCGTCTGCGCGTGCCGCGCCAGGTACAGGCGCACGGCTAGCGGCCCGCCGCCGACTCGAGCGCGTCAAGCGCGCCGGCCGTTTCCAGTTCCGTGAAGGCGGCCGCGTACCGGGCGACCAGCTCGCGCGACACGTCATGGGGCTGGTACCCGTCGGTACCCAGGGTCGACAGCCACACGGGCAGTCCGTAGGCAGGCGACGCCCGGTACCAGAGCCAGGCGTCGCCCCGGTCCCCGCCGCCGCCCTTGGTCTGGTTGAGTTCACCCAGGTAGCAGGCGAGGAGGTCGCGGTCGGCGGCCCGCCGGTCCCCTTCGGTCAGCGCTCCCTGGAGGAAGTAGCCGACGTCCTGTGACCAGTGCCCGCGGCGTGCCACCTGCCAGTCGAGAAACCCGACGTCGCCGTCCGGCAGGGCGTAGGTGTTGCCGATGTGGGCGTCCGCGTGCAGCAGCGTCGGGTCGTGGCCGAGCAGCGCGACGTAGCGCACCCAGAAGTCCACCAGCTCGTCGGCGGACAACTTCGCCAGCGAGGCCGGCAGCCGGCAGCCGGCGCGTTCAATGCCGAGCGGTATCCGTTCGCGCAGCGCGGCGTGGAAGCCCTCGGCTGGCTCCCAGGTGCGCACCCAGGCCAGCCGCGGGTGCGTCTGGCCGGTGAAGCCGCGGTAGGCGCGGTGCAGCCGGGCGAGCCCGCGCAGGCCGCTCGCGGCCTGGTCGGGGCTGAGCGGGCGGGTCGAGTCGCGCGGGTCGCCGCCGCGCAGCGTGACGTCCTCCATCACGACCATCCAGTCGAGGGCCCGCTCGTCGATGACGACACCGTAGGGGTCGGGATGATCGAGGGGCAGCGGCATACCGCTGGCGAAAATCCGCGGCTCGTTGAACAGGTTGCCGTTGCGCGCGTGCACGTCGCGGTGAGCGCCCTCCGCCTTGACGAAGACGGTTCCTGGACCTGAGCCGCGCTCGTAGGCCAGGCCGAACCGCGCGCGCCGGTTGGTGCCGTCACTGACCCACAGCAAGGTGGCCGACCGGACGTGCGCGCCCGGGAGCCTGGCGGCCAGCGCGGCGGTCATCCAGCCGGCCGAGAGGCCGTCCCAGGTCTGCGGAATCGGCAGCGCCGCCATTGGCAAGTTCCTCCTCGTTCGGCCCCGTCGCCAGCAGTCTCGCACCTGACGGCGGCATCCTCAATAACTGAATGCTCACTCCTTTAGAGAGGAAGGTCACCCGCCGGCGGGTTTCGCACCATTGATGCCTGTCTAGACTGGTTGGCTTGCGTTGCCAGGCCAACAGACGGGAGGCAGCATTGACGGGCGCGATCGCACCGTTGACCGACTTCGATCTCTGGGCGCGGGGGGACCTGCTTGTCATCGTCTTGCTCGTGCTGGGCGCGGCCCTGCTGACCAGAGTCGCGAACTGGGCCTGCGGCCGGGTCATGGAGCATATCGACGCCCACTCCGTCGCCGGCGAGGAGCTGGTGCGCTCGGAGGCAGCCAAGCACCGGCACGTGGTCGCGCAGGTGCTGACCTGGTGCGTCCTGGCCGTTATCTACGTCGTCACCAGCGTGCTGGTCGTCCAGCGGCTGGGGGTACCGCTGGCCGGGCTAGTGGCCCCGGCGGCGCTGGTCAGCGCCGCCCTGGGCTTCGGGCTGCAGCGGTTCGTCCAGGACATCGGGGCCGGGTTCTTCATCACCGGCGAACGGCAGTACGGCTTCGGTGACGTCGTCCGCATCTCGGTCTCCGGCGTGTCGGAGCCGGCGGTCGGCACCGTCGAGGAGGTGACCTTGCGGGTCACCCGCATCCGGTCGGTCAGCGGGGAGGTCATCATCACACCGAACGGCCAGATCATCCAGGTCACCAACCTGTCCAGGGACTGGGCGCGGGCGGTGATCGACGTTCCCGTCCCGTCGTCGGTCGACGTGGGCCACGCCACCGAGGTGCTGCAGTACGTCGGCCGGGAGGTCTACGCCGACGACCGGCTGCGGAAGATGATGCTCGACGAGCCGAGCGTGATGGGCGTGGAGCGGATCGAGGTCGACACGCTGTCCGTGCGCATGGTCGCGCGGACGCTGCCCGGCATGCAGTTCGATGTCGGCCGGGAGATCCGCTCCCGGGTCGCGTCGGCCTTCCTCAGGGAAGGCATCATCGTCGCCACCGAACTCGACACCAGCCAGGCAACGGGAGACACCCCGTGAGCGCCCGGCCGCGCACCTCGACGCTGGTGCTGCTCGGGCTGTTCGCGGGCGTGTTCGCACTGTACATCTGGGTCCGCCCGGTCACCCAGGCGGCCGTAACCGTCAATCCCGACCCGACCCCCTCCGCCACCGTCCCGGTCAGCACTCCGGCGCCGACGTACACCAGGCCGTACTCGCCGGCCCCGACCCGGTCGCCGGGCTCGTCGCCGACCACCAGCCCCTCGCGGTCGGCTAGCCCCGCACCGAGCGGAAGCCCGTCTTCGCCGAGCCAGACACCGACGGCCACCCCGACGTCGACGGGGGCCACGGCGACACCAACTGGCCAGGCACCGACGGAGCCGTCGCCCGTCATCTCCCCGGCGTCGGTCTCCTCGCCTGCTGACCCCGCGCCGGCCTCGAGCTGACGCCGTCCCGACGCCGAGCGGCCTCAGGGCCGACGGCGAGCTGACCTTTAGTCGAGGTCCTGGCCCATCTCCCAGATGTGTCCGGCCGGGTCGGCGAAGCAGGCGGTGCGCATCCCCCAGGCGCGGTTCACCGGGCCGTTGAGCATGACGACACCGCGCTCGGCCAGCTCCCTGCAGGCGGCGTCCACGTCCTCGACGAACATGGACAGCGTGCAGCGGGCGCCTGCCTCGGCCCCGCCGACCGCGGCCGGGGTGATGAGCTCGGCGAACTTGGCGGGGCCGGTGAGGCAGATCATCAGGTTCTCGAGGTGGAACACGGCGGTGGTGTCATCCTCGAAGGCCAGCGAGAGGCCGAGGATCTCCTGGTAGAAGCGCTTGGTGGCGGCCAGGTCGGTGGCCGGGAGGTTGACGACGTCCACTTTCCTGAATGCGATGTCCATGTCAGCTCTGACGATGCCCGGGGACGGAAATCACCGGGTTCAGGCGCCGGCGGCGGTGAGAACGGCGACCGCCCGGCTGGCGGCGGCCCGGACACGGTCAACCGGGTCACCGCGCAGCGCCGCGACCGCGTCGAGGGCGTCGCCGACCCGGTGCCTGGCAACGACCCTGGCCGCCATCTCGCGGACCCGCCACGCTTCGTCGGTCACGGCACCGGTGATCGCGCCGGCGGCGGCCGGGTCCCACGCGTGCAGCAGCCCGCGGGCGGCCCAGACGCGGGGCCAGTAGCCTGCCCGGCCGCCGGCGCCGCCGTCGAGGACCTCACGGGCCGCCTCGCCGCCGAGGACGGTGACCAGTTCGTCGCTGACGTCGTCCGGCCGGCCGCGCAGCAGTGCGACGCAGGCGGCGGCGAGCGGTTCCGAGCCGTGCCTCGCGCACTCGGCGGCGATCCGCAGTCGCGGCGTGCTGGTCTGAACGCTGCTCACCGGTTCAGTGTGCTCCCGGCCCGATTGCCGGGCCGGGACGTCTCGCGGCCGCGGCCGCGAGACGCCTAAGGGGCGCCGTACACCGTCACGGTCGGCTCGTGCCGGACCGGGAAGTTGACCGAGCTGGCGATGAAGCACTTGCGGCCGGCTTCCTCGTGCAGCCGCGCGGCCGCCTCCGTCATCTCCGGGGCGGTGACCGTGACCAGGGGCCGCAGCACGACCTCGGTGAAGTAGCCACCGCCGTCCTTCGTCTCCGCCATGAGGCCGTAGGGCGCGTCCTCGTAGGCGGTGACGATCACCCCCGCGGTCGCGCATACGTGCAGGTAGGAGAGCAGGTGACACTGCGAGAGGGCGGCGAGCAGCTCAAGCTCCGGGTTCCAGCGGGACCGGTCGCCGAAGAACACCGGGTCGGAGCTGCCCTCGATCAGCGGCCGCCCTTCGGCGGTGACCAGGTGATCCCGGCCGTAGTCGCGGTACCCGCTGGTGCCGGTGCCCCGGTCACCGGTCCAGGACACCATCAGGTCATAGCGGTGCGTCCGCCGCACGTCCATGCTCACCTCCGCTGTCGTCGTGCCTGTCGCACGACGAGCACTGGCATATCCCATCACGGACGCGCCGCGGGCCGGGCCTGCGGGGTCAGGCAGGCGGACGCTTGCCGCCGATCAGCGGCAGCAGGGGGCGCAGGGTGCGGCGGGCGAGGCAGCCTTGCCAGACGCCGATGCTGTAGGCGGCGTCGTCGAGCAGGCGGGCGGCGACGTACCTGGCCGGGTCCAGCGGCGGCTTGCGGTCGGCCCAGTCGAGCAGCGGCGGTGCGAGGATCAGCGCGGCCACCGGCAGCCGCAGTTTCTTGACGGCGACCGCGGCCGGGATCGCGACGGGCCACCAGGTCCGCGACAGCGCGCTGCCGAGCGGGCGGGCCGCGGCCAGGGTGCCGCCGCCCGCCAGCCGCAGCGCGAGGCCCCAGGCAGCGCCCCAATCCGGAGCGGAAGAGGAAGCTGGTGACTGGGTGGGCGGTGCGGGCAGCGGCCAGCGCTCGCCCGTGACGCGGGACAGGCGGCGGGCCAGCAGCGCGGTGGCGGCGGCGGTGAGCGCCGCCGCGGTGACCGGGCGGCCGGACAGTGCGGCCGCCCAGGCGCCGGCCGTCCACCATGACGCGTACAGGGGCCGGACCGTGCCCGGGTGCAGCCGCTCGAGGTCGGCGGCGGAGGTGCCGTAGTCGGCCCGGCGGCTGAACCAGGCGCGGAAGGCGACCCGGTGGTCGTGGCCCATGACCGCCTCGGGCGCATAGCGGACCCGCCAGCCGGCCGCCGCCATCCGCCACACGAAGTCGACGTCTTCGCCGACGTACATGCCCGCGCGGAACCCGGCCGCGGCCGCCGTCTTGCGGACCACCAGGGCGGCGCCCGGCACGTAGGGGACGCGGGTGCCCGGGCGGACGACCGACGGGCGGGCGCCCATGTCGAGGGTCGAGCTGGCGCCCTCGTAACGGGCCAGCCAGCCGTCGCCCGCGTGGGCGGGCACGATCCGGGGGGCGGCCGCGCCCACCGCCGGATCGGCGAAGTGCGGCAGCAGGGGCGCCAGCCAGCCGGGCTGCGGCACGCAGTCGGAGTCGAGGAAGGCGACGAAGCTGGTGGCGGCCGCCTCGAGACCGGTGTTGCGGGCGGCACCAGGGCCGCCGTTGACCGGCCGGCGGATGACCGCCGCCCCGTGCTCGGCCGCGATCGCGCGGATCGCCGCCTGGTCGGCCGACGCGTCGTCGACCACGAGCACGTGCGGCAGGTCCCGCAGGCCGGACAGGCAGCGGGCGAGCTCGAAGTGCCGGTCACGGACCGGGATCACCACCGTCACCTCCGCTGGCGACGGCCCGGCCTGGTCGTCGCCGCCGGCGGGCGGCGCGGGGTTGACCGCGCCGGCGTCGAGCAGCCGGCGGGCCAGCTTCCTGGCGGCTTCTGTGTCCGGCACGGGGGCACCGCCCAGCCAGGCCGCGACCTGCCGGGCGCCAGCCGGGGTGAGCCGGAGGACCCGCGTCGGCGACCCGCCGACGAGCACCGTGCCTCCCGCTGTCAGCCGCGTCCCCTGGTCCGGGACCAGGCGCAGGCCCGCCGGGGCGAGCGCACGCCCGGCGGCGCGGTCCGGGATGTCAGCTGCCAGTTTCCCCGTCATCGCGTTCCCCTCCATGCCCGATCTCCCCGCCAGCATGCGCGCTGCCCGGGCGGCCAGGCCACGCTGCCTGGCCGCGGCTCCGGGGCACCGGCCGCCCGCGAGCGGCCGCACTCACCCCCGGTCCGGGGGTGTCAGCCGGCGGTGAACCCGGCCAGCGGGCTCTCGTCGCAGTCGTGCGAGGGCGGACGGCGGACCGCGATCGTCACCGGGACCGGTCCGGACGACGACCCGGGACGCGGCGGGCCGGTCCGTGACGGCGCGGTGCGGTGCGAGTGGTCGACCGACGAGCGCGGTGCCGGCAGCGCGCCGGGCGCGGCGGCCGAGGCCAGCGCCGCCTCGCCGTAGCCCTGCACGCATTCCGGGTCGGGTCCGTCGAGCGGCAGCCCGGTGAAGAACTTCGCCGCCATGCAGCCGCCCCGGCAGGAGTCGTAGAAGCCGCACGACTTGCAGGCACCGCCGGTGTCCGGTTTGCGCAAGTCCGTGAACAGCTCCGAGGTCTTCCATACGCCCTCGAACCCGCCAGGCGAGCGGACGTTGCCGGCCAGGAAGTTCTCGTGGATCGCGAACGGGCAGGCGTACACGTCGCCCACCGGGTCGATCAGGCAGACCACCCGGCCGGCGCCGCACAGGTTGAGGCCGGGCAGCGCGCCGCCGAACGCCGACAGGTGGAAGAACGAGTCGCCTGTCAGCACCTGCTCGCCGTGTCCGACCAGCCAGTCGTACAGCTCACGCTGCTGCTCGGGCAGCGGGTGCAGCTCGTCCCAGGTGTCGGCGCCGCGCCCCGACGGGCGCAGGCGGGTCAGCCGCAGCTGCGCGCCGAACCGGTCGGCGATCGCCTTGAACTGGTCGATCTGCGGGATGTTGTGCCTGGTCATCACCACTGACAGCTTGAAGCCCTTGAAGCCCGCGTCGGCCAGGTTCTGCATCGCCCGCAGCGCCGTGTCGTACGAGCCTGGCCCGCGCACCGCGTCGTTCACTTCGCGGGTGGCGCCGTCCAGCGAGATCTGCACGTCCACGTAGTCGGAGGCGGCCAGCTTGGCCGCGGCGGCGGCGTCGAGGCGGACGCCGTTGGTGGAGAACTTCACCCCGACGTGGTGCTCGGTCGCGTAGTCGACGAGCTCCCAGAAATCAGGGCGGACGGTCGGCTCGCCGCCGCCGATGTTGACGTAGAAGACCTGCATCCGCTCGAGGGTGTCGATGACCGCCTTGCACTCGGCGGTGCTGAGCTCGCGCGGGTCGCGGCGGCCTGACGACGACAGGCAGTGCACGCAGGACAGGTTGCAGGCGTAGGTGAGCTCCCAGGTCAGGCAGATCGGGGCGTCGAGGCCGAGCTGGAACAGGTCGGTGAGTTTGCCGGGCGAGGCGAAGCCAGCCGGCCCGGCTGCTCCGCCGCTTGGTGCCATGTCAGGCGCGAGTGTCATGCGGCATCCGTTCGGAGATCATCTTTGAGTCGGCCAGGGCGCCGAGCGCGCGGGCGTAGACCGGAAGCTCGGCCTCCGCCACGCCCGCGGCCAGGCAGGCGTCCCTGGCGGTCGGGTGGTCGGCCAGGGACCTGACCACCGCCAGCACCGTCTGGTTCTTGAGGAAGGACAGCCGCCGGGTGCCGAAGTGGTACAGGAGCGCGCCGAACGGCTCAGGCCGCATCGACACCCGGGGGTCGACCTGCCAGCCGCGGTCGAGGTCGAAGGTCACGGCATGCCTAGTAGACGCCGCACATGCCGTCGATCGATACCTCTTCGACCAGCAGCTCGTCGCTGGTCAGGGCTTCCGTCTCCGCTTCGTGCTCGTCCATGGGACCTCCCGCGCATTAGTGGCACCAAGTGCCAGGAACTACATTGATAGGAGCCTAATCGGCACCACGTGCCGAAATCAAGATCCTCACGCATTGTCACCACTCATCAGCGCCTTACCGGCGTAAAGTTGAGTTTCCCCCCAAACGAGGACGGTGATACCAGTGCCGGCAGTGGCGGTGACGCGGCCTGCTCCCCTGGCCGGCCCACCCGCGGCCGTCCCGGTCACGGCCGGGCCGGGCGCAGGCGGCCCCCGGGCGGTCAGCGGCGGCCCTGGACACCCCGGCCGCAGGCGGGTGACGTCGCGCGCCGAGCTCGAGCAGGCGGCGTTCGCGCTGTTCGCCGCCCGCGGCTTCGACGCCACGACCGTGGACGAGATCGCGACGGCGGCCGGGATCGGGCGCCGGACGTTCTTCCGCTACTTCCCGTCCAAGAACGACATTCCCTGGGGCGCGTTCGAGGACGAGCTGAGCCGGATGCGCGTCCGGCTGAAGGCCTGCCCGCCCGAGGTGCCGCTGATGGACGCGATCCGGCTGGCGCTGATCGACTTCAACAGCGTCCCGCCCGCGCTGGTGCCGCTGCACCGGCGGCGGATGGAGCTGATCTTGCGCGTGCCGACGCTGTTCGCGCACTCCACGCTGCGGTTCACCGCCTGGCGCGACGTGATCGCCCAGTTCGTCGCGGAACGCACCGGCTGCCGTCCCGGTGACCTCGCGCCGCAGGCGATCGCGCACGCGATCCTCGGCGTGTCCGTCGCCGCCTACGAGCGCTGGCTCGATGACCCGGCGGCCGATCTCGGCGTGCTGCTCGACGACGCGATGCGCCAGCTCGGGGCGGCGTTCGGCACCGCCTTAGCGGCTAGGGCCTAGCCGTAACGGCCGGCGATCGGCCGAACCGCGGGCCGACTTGAACCGTTGCTTTCAGTGATACTTCCATTACTGAAAGCGGCGATCCGGTGACTGCTGAACGATGCGACGGACACGTTGACGCGACGGCGGCCCGGGCGCGGCTCGCGGCCCTGCAGCGCGGCGCGGCCGGCGCCTATGCCACGATCACCGAGGCCGACGCCGCGCTGCGCACTGTCGCCGCGCGCCGGGTAGCCGCCGAACGGGTGCTGCGGCACGCCGCCGCGGTGCGCCAGGCCGCCGTCAGGGCCGCCGCCGCGCACGCGCGGGCTCAGCCTGGCCTGTTCGGGCAGCTGGCCAGCGGCCTGCGCGCCCGGGCCCGCTGGCGGCGCGGGCAGGCTGCCCTCGACGCGGCCGTCGCCGAAGCGGAGCGACGGCTGGCCGACGCCCGGCGGGCCCTGGCGCCGGCCAGGGACGAGTTCGCCGCCCACGTGCGGGCCCGGGGCGAGGCGGCGGCCGCGCTGCGGCGGCTGACGGCCGAGTGCGCGGCGGCGCGCGCGGAGATCACCGCCTGCCTCGGCGACCACGGACAGGCCGGATGAGATAATGGCCGGGTGCTTGATCACATCAGTATGCAGTGCACCGACCTGGTCGCGAGCGCCCAGTTCTACGACGCGGTGCTGGCACCGCTGGGCGGCAGGCGGGTCCACGACGCGGGATCGGCCATCGCCTACGGGATTCCGCCCGAGGCTGACTTCTGGATCGGCGCGCAGACGACGGGGAACGGGTTCCGCGAATCGCACCTGGCCTTCATCGCACCGACCCGGGCGGCGGTGCGGGAGTTCTTCAAGGTGGCGGTCGACAACGGGGCCCTGGTGCTGCACGAGCCCCGGCTGTGGCCCGAGTACGACGCGGACTACTACGGCGCCTTCGTCCGCGACCCGGACGGCAACAACATCGAGGCGGTCTGCCACCTGCCGCAGTAGCCGCCCGCGAGGCCGGTCGCGCCGCCAGCGGATCCGGGTGGCGCCCGCCGGGCCCGCCCGGACCTGGCTTAGCATGGGCGGATGCCCGGGTTCAGCCTCGCCGCCGCGCACTGGCCAGACGTCGCCGC
>DASYAD010000389.1:0-126192 GCA_036501515.1 Trebonia sp.
GAGGCTGGTGAAGTCGAGGTGGTGGCGTTCGCGGGGCCACTGGAGGTAGATGCCGCGGTGCTCGCTGCCGCGGGCCTGGATGCCGGCGCCGAGGCCGGCGGAGCGGAGCAGGTCGGTGCTGGAGCTTTCCAGGATCCCGGCGCGGATCCGGGCGGCGACGTACTCCTTGGTGCGCGACTCCACCACGACGGACTCGATGCCGTCCTGGGCCAGCAGGTGGGCCAGCAGCAGCCCCGCCGGACCCGCCCCGATAATCGCCACATCCGTCCGCATGTGTCTCTTTATAGACGACGCGGCACCCGCACCGCGACGCAGACCCCGGGCCGGTGGCCTGAGCCTGCGCCGCAGTGCGCGGCTACTGCTGCGCGGGGACGGTGAAGTAGTGACCGGCGTCCAGGTCCGCGATCAGCCCCGGCTCGACCGGCTGCCAGCCGAACCGCTCCCGGGTAATCGCGCTTGAGGCCGGGACGTCGATCGCCGCGAAGCCCGCCAGCGCACCGAACTGGCCGACCGCCTCCCCGGCGGTGATCGACTTGGCAGGCACCTCTAGGTGGCGGCCGATGACTTCGGCGATCTGCCGGAACGGCACTCCCTCGTCAGCGACGGCGTTGAGCAGCGTGCCGGCCGGCGCCTGCTCCAGGGCGATCCGGAACAGGCGCGCGGCGTCCCGCCGGTGCACGGCAGGCCACACGTTGGCTCCGTCGCCGATGTAGGCGGACACGCCGGTCTTCCTGGCGATGCCGATGAAGATGGGGATGAACCAGTAGTCACCCTCGCCGTGCACTGACGGGGGCAGGCGGACCACCGAGGCGCGCACGCCTCGCTCGGCGACCGCCAGCGCGGCGGGCTCTGACTCCCGGGGGTGGGCCGGGTCCACCGACCTGACCGCTTCGGTGCAGATCCCGCCGGCCGGCGCGTGCGGCAGCCCGGACGCGACCACGAGCGGCTTGCCGGTGCCGGCCAGGGCCTCGCCGAAGGCCGCGATGACCCGCCCGTCGAGCGCGGCGGCGGCGGCCGGGTCGCCGGTCGGTGAGAAGTCATGGACATAGCCGGTATGGATCACGCCGTCGGCTTCGGCCGCCGCCGCCATCAGAATGCCGGTGTCTTGCAGGGAGCCCGTGACGACCCCGGCTCCGGCCGCCTTCACCCGCTCGGCGCTGCTGTCGGACCGGGCCAGGCCCGTCACCTGGTGCCCGGCGGCGAGCAGTTCCTGCACGACGACGGACCCGATCCAGCCCGTCGCACCAGTCACGAACACGCGCATTGACGTTTCCTTCGATTCGCATGGTGTCCGGTCTTCAATGGCACCCGGATGGTGCCAGGCCGGTACTTTCACCTTGCCCGCCGGGGCTCCGCACGTCCAAGACCAGTTCCGCACCGCGCGATACGGATCAGGCATCACCGCAGATCACACGGTTGGCAGGAGCGGACCGGGGTGAAGCGTCCGGTTACAATCGAAGCATGCAAGACGACGCGTCGCCGCCTGAGGTGCCGGCCGACCTGGACCTGCGCCTGGTCCGTTACTTCACGGTCGTCGCCGCGCACCGGCACTTCGGCCGCGCCGCCGCCGAGCTGCTGATCGCGCAGCCGTCGCTGAGCCGCCAGGTCCGCCGGCTCGAGCAGCAGCTCGGCGCCCGGCTGTTCGACCGCACCCCGCAGGGCACCCAGCTCACCGAGGCCGGCCAGGTGTTCTTGCCGCAGGCCAGGGCGCTGCTCAAGGCCGCCGCGCAGGCCGCGGCGGCGACGAAGGCGGCCGCGCAGCCGAGCCGGATCACGATCGGTTACACGCCGGGCATCATCATCACCCCGGCCATCCGCCAGCTCCGGCACTCCCACCCGGACGCCGACGTGCGGAGCCTGTACCTGGAATGGAACGACGCGCGCCAGGCGCTGCTCGACCACCGGGTGGACGCCGCGGTCACCCGGCTGCCGCTGGTGACCGACGGCCTGCACGTGACGATCCTGTACGACGAGCCGCGGCTGCTGCTGGTCCCGCTCGACCACCGGCTGGCGGGCAAGGAGTCGGTGACGCTCGACGACATCGCCGCCGAGCCCATCCCGCGGATGTCCGACCCGGTGTGGAACGCCTACTGGCGGATCGACCCGCGGCCCGACGGCAGCCCGGCGCCTGACGGCCCCTTCGTCGAGGCTCTGGAGGACAAGAACGAGCTGATCGCCTCCGGGCAGGCGGTGGCGATCGTCCCGTCCGGCGTCTACAACGGCCAGGTGCGCCCGGACCTGACCACGATCCCGCTGCATGACGTGGATCCCAGCCATGTGATCCTGGCCACCCGGGCGGCCGACCGCAACCGCCTCGTCGCGGCTTTCCGCAAGTCAGCCCAGGACTGCCTGACCGGCCCGTCCGGCGACAAAGCAGAGTGACCGCCGCCCCGCGGCCGGGATAGCCTTACCCGCATGACGACCCCGCAGCACAGGGCTGACTTGTTCATCAACCCCGTCGACGACCCCCGCGAAGGGGGGCCGAGGCTGGGCGGCGAGCGCGCGACCCTGACCGAGTTCCTCCGCGGTCAGCGGCTCACCCTGGAGCTCAAGTGCGAGGGGCTCGACCCGGAGCAGCTGGCCCGCCGGTCGGTCTTCCCGTCCACGATGTCGCTGCTCGGCCTGGTCAGGCACATGGCGGAAGTCGAGCGCAGCTGGTTCAGGATCCGCTTCGCCGAGCGCGAGCTGCCCAAGCTCTACCAGAGCCTCGAGGATCCTGACGGTGACTTCAACGGCGCCGTCGCCGACCAGGCGGTCGTCGACAATGCCTGGGCAGCCTGGCGCGAGGAGATCGCCTTCGCCGACGCGTTCGTCGGCGACCACGACTTCGACTTCGTGGGCAAGGACTCCGAGGGCGAGCCGGTCTCGCTGCGCGAGCTTGTCGTGCACATGATCGAGGAGTACGCCCGGCATAACGGGCACGCCGACCTGCTGCGCGAGCGTATCGACGGCCGGATCGGCGAGTAGCGGCCGCGGACGGACGGTAACCGGGAACCTCCCCCGAGGTTCCCGGTGCCCGCCTCCCCGTGGATTCCCGCCCGGCGCCGGCTGCCGGGTGCGCAGCGTCATCAGGCCTTCGCCGCCGTCACCCGGGCCGACCCGCACCTGTCTCCAGCCAGTGCCGGCCCCACACCAGTGATACGTAGCCCTCGCCGCCGCGGTTTGCCGCTTTCGCGAATTTTTTACCCGGGCCAGCGAACGGCGGTCAGGGTTTGCGGGCGACCAGGCCGTATACGGGGACGGTCGGCCCGAAGCGGGGCGCGACGTCGTCGTCCGGGCGCCATTCGGTGACCGGCACTAGACCAGGCGGCAGCAGCTCGAGGTCGGCCGTGAACCGGGCGACCTGCTTAGCCGAGCGGAGCGTGATGGGCTGCGCGGGCATCATCTTGTTCCACTGCCTGGCCGCCTCTTCGAGCGTCGGGTCGATGTCGCTGGCCAGGTGGTAGATCGCGACAAAGCTGCCGGAAGGTACGGCCGCCATCAGCGACGACACGACCTCCGCGGCCTCGATGTCGTCTTGCACGTAGGCGAGCGTGAACAGCAGGAGTACGCCGAGCGGGCGGGTGAAGTCCAGGATCCCGCGCGCACCCGCCACGATCGCGTCCGGATCGCGGACGTCCGCGTCGACGTAGCTGACGGCACCGCCTGGCGCGGACTTCATCAGCGCCCGGGCGTGCGACAGCACCATGGGGTCGTTGTCCACGTAGGAGATCCGGGACTCGGCCGCCAGCGACTGGGCGACCTCGTGGGTGCTGCCCGTGATCGGGAGGCCGGTGCCGATGTCGACGAACTGCCTGATGCCCTCGTCGGCCACCAGGTAGCGGATCATCCGCTGCTGGAACGCGCGCACGGCCGGCCCGATGGCGGGCACCCCGGGTGAGGCAGCGGCCAGGGTGCGGGCCGCCCTGCGGTCGGCCTCGAAGTTGGCCTGGCCGCCGTACAGGTAGTCAGCGACGCGCGCCGCGTTCGGCACCGTGGTGCTGATGAGCGCAGCTTTCGCCCGGCGTGTCGCGTCCTCCTCCCAGTCGTCTGCCATGGCTTAAGTATGCGGTAACCAAGGCCTCGCAGGACGGCAGGCGTGCCGTATACGACGCGTTGGACATCGTTTTCCCGCTCCGGTGGCGCTATCGCGCGGTTCCGGCTGCGCTACCGCGCGGTTCCGGCGGCGCTACCGCGCGTGGCGGGCGAACTTTTCCACCGCGGCCGGGGTGACCGGCGTGAAGAAATTGACCAGGTTCCCGTCCGGATCGCGGAACAGCAGCGACCGGTTGCCCCAGGGCATCGTGACAGGCTCCTGGACGACGGTGCCGAGCACGCCGGCCAGTTCCCTGAACGCGGCGTCAACGTCGTCGACGAGAAACTCGACGATCACCGGGGCGCTGGCCGCCGGCTGGCCGGCGTCGAGCGCGAACAGCGCGGCGGTGCGGGTGCTGCCGATCGCGAGCGTCGCGCCCGCGGTGCTGAGCTCGGCGAAATCTTCGGTGTGCCAGGTCGCGCGCACTCCCGTGACGCGCTCGTAGAAGCTGACGAGGCGCTTGATGTCCCCGGTGATCATCCGGACAGAGACGAAGTTCATGGTGTTCTCCTAGCTCGGTGGACCGTTCCGCACGCCACGCTAGGACTGAAACAGGACAGATTCAGTCCGGTATTAGCGTTAGATTTTTTCCATGGCCAGGCCCACCGCCCACGTGCTCTCCCTGCTTGAGCTGCTGCAGTCGGGCGGCACTCGCACGGCCGCCGAGCTCGCCGGGCGGCTAGGCGTCGACGAGCGCACCGTGCGGCGGTACGTGGACCACCTGCTCGACCTCGACGTTCCTGTCGAGTCAGTGCGCGGCCGCTACGGCGGGTACCGGCTGGCGGCCGGGTACCGGCTGCCCCCGCTGATGCTGAGCGACGACGAGGCCCTGGCCGTGCTGCTCGGCCTGGTCGCCGGGCGCCGGGCGGGACTGATGAGCGCCGCCGGCACGGCCGGCGAGACGGCGGCCGCCAAGATCAGGCGGGTGCTGCCAGGCAGGCTCGCCAGCCGGCTCGACTCCGTGCTCGGCTCCCTCTCCTTCACGACGTCGCCGGCGGAGCCCGCCGAACCGGAAACGGCGACGCTGCTCACCGTGGCCGACGCAGTGCGCCACCGGCGGCCGGTGTCGATCAGGTACACGGCCGCCGACGGCCGGCGCAGCGAGCGGGTGCTGCACCCGTACGGGCTTGTCGCGCACTCAGGCCGCTGGTACGTCACCGGCGTCGACCCGGGAATCGACGAGGACCGCACCTTCCGCCTCGACCGCATCACCGACGCGAGAACGCTGCCCGGCGCGTTCGAGCCGCCGGCCGGACTCGACCCGGCCGGCCGCCTGCTCTCTTCGCTGGCGAGCGCCCCCTACCGGCATCAGGTAGCGCTGCGGGTCAACGGGACCGTCGAGCAGGTGCGCGCCCGGATCCCCGCCAGCGTCGCGACCGTGACCGTGCTGCCGCTCGCGGCGGACGCCGAACCAGGGGCAGTCCCCTGGCTGCGGGTAGAGCTGCGAGCCGAGCGCCTCGACTGGCTGCCGCCGCTGCTGGCCTCGCTCGACCTGCCGTTCGTCATCGAGCGGCCCGACGAGCTGCGCGCCCTGGTCCTCGCCCTGGCCGCCCGCCTCGCCGCCTCAGCGGCCAGTACCTAACCCGGCGCGTTCAGCCTAGCGTTCCGCGCTAGCCCTTCTCGCCTACATTCGCCTACAATGTATTCCATGGTAGCTCTCAGCCCTTCCTCGGTCAGGTTCGAGCCGCGCGTGCTCGAGCGGCTGACGGCGTTCGTTGCCGTTCACCGCGAGATGAGCCTGTCCAGTGCCACCAGCCGGCTCGTCGACGAGGCGCTGCGGGCCCGCGAGCACCCGCTGGTCACGTTCAAGGACGGGCCGGCCGGCCGGCGCGCGCGGCTGGTCGGCGGCCCCGACGTCTGGGAAGTCGTCGGCGCGGTGCGGTCCGTCCGGGAGGCGGAGCCGGGACTCGCGGGCGACGAAGCGCTCGCGGTCGTCGCGGAAACCTCGGGCGTGCCGATGCCTTTTATCCGGGCAGCGCTTGCCTACTGGGGTGACTACCCGGACGAGGTCGACGCCTTCCTCGACCGCGCGCGGGCCGAAGCGGTCCAGGCGCAGGCCGGGTGGGAGCGGCAGCAGGAGCTGCTCGGCCTGGGCCAGTGAGCGGCCGCGGCGGGCAGCCTGCCGGCGGACCGCCTGCGGGGATAAGCCCGACATGATCCTGCTCGACGAGATGTTCTCGCCTGCGATCGCCGCCGAGCTTGCCGCGCGCGGCATCGACTGCCGGGCCGTCGCCGCGGACACCTTGCTGCGGGCGCTGTCTGACTTGGAGATCTTCGAAGCCGGGCTGCTGGAGAACCGGGTCATCGTGACCAATAACGTGGCGGACTTCGAGAGCCTGCGCCGGGCGCGCGACGCCGCGGGCGGTCAGCTGCCTGCACTTGTCTACACGTCGGACTTCACCTTCCCGCGCACCAGGGCCTACGTGTCGCGCATGGTCAGCGCGCTGGAAGCGGCCGCGACGGGGCACCCGGCGTCGAGGCACGGGGGAGTGCTGTGGCTCCGCCCGCCGGACGGCAACTGACCGGCCAGACCCAGCCCGAGCGCAGCCCAGGCCCAAGCATGGCCACGCCCAAGCCGAAACCCGGCCAGGCTCAGGCCAGGCCCGCGTCGTGGGCGAGCAGCGCGATCTGGGTCCGGTTGGCCAGGGCCGCCTTAGTCAGGATGTGGGTCACGTGGGCCTTGACGGTGGGCACGCTCATCAGCAGGGCGGCGGCGATCTCCGCGTTACTCTGCCCTGCCGCGATGGCCTTGACGACATCGAGTTCCCGGGGGCTGAGCGCGGACAACTGGCTGTCTGCCCGTTCGCGGGCGGTCTCCTGGAGCACCGCGCGGCGCATCAGCCGCCGGGTGACGGCCGGCGACAGGATCGGGTCGCCCGCCGCGACGCGCCTGATCGCTTCCGCGATCTGCGCGGGCGGAGAGTCTTTCAGCAGGAAGCCGCTGGCGCCGGCCCGCAGCGCGGCCAGCACGTTCTCGTCCGCGTCGAACGTGGTCAGCACGATGACCTCGGGCGGTGACGGAGCACCGCGCAGCCTGCGGGTCGCCGTGACCCCGTCCACCCTGGGCATCCGCAGGTCCATCAGCACCACGTCGGGCCGGTGCCTGGCCACCGCGGACGGCACCTGGTCGCCGTCGCCTGCCTCCCCGACGACGACCAGGCCGCCGGCCCCGTGCAGCATCATCGACAGCCCGGCCCGCACCAGGGCGTCGTCGTCCACCAGCAGCACCCGGATCTCGCCGTCCGCCTCGGGCACGCCCGTCATGCCGGCCTCACGGCGGCCACGGCAGCCAGGCGCGCAGCACGAACTCGCCGTCGCGGGGACCGGTCTCCAGCGTGCCGCGGGCCAGCTCAACCCGCTCGGCCAGCCCGATCAGCCCCGTCCCGGTCCCCGGCACCGGAACGCCGCCCGGCACCGGCACGCCGCCCGGCACCGGCACGCCGCCCGGCACCGGCACGCCGCCCCCCACCGGCACGCCGCCCCGAACGGGAACGCCACCCGGCACCGAACCACCGCCCGGAGCAGGAGCGGAACCGGGCACGGCGCCCGCCGCGAACCCGGCCGGGGGCGCCGAAGGCAGCCGGCTGACCACCGCGACGCCGAGTCCTTCCCCTGGTCCGCCGGACAGCGCGACCCGGGCGGTCTCGTCTGGTGCGTGCTTGCGGACGTTGGTCAGGCCCTCCTGCAGCACCCGGTAGACCGTCCGTCCGAGAGCACCGGGGACCAGGGCCGCGTCCCACGTCTCACCGCTGACCTCGACGCGGAGGCCGGCCGCCCGGGACTCGTCGATCAGCTGCGGCAGCTCGCCGACGCCCGGCAGCGGCGAGTTGCCCGCCGTCAGGTCAGGCAGCTCGTCGTCCCGCAGCACCCCGATGACCTCGCGCAGCTCCTCAAGCGCCTGGTGCGCGCCTGACCTGACCACCTCGGCGGCGCGCGACAGCTGCTCGGGCGGCGCGTCGGGCCGGTAGGCGAGCGCCCCGGCGTAGGTGGAAAGCAGCGACAGCCGGTGCGCGAGCACATCGTGCATTTCCCGCGCGATCCGCGTCCGCTCGGCCGCCCGTGCCTCGGCTACCCGCCTGGCCTGGTCGGCCTCGGCCTGTTCGGCCCGTTCGCGCAGCGAGGAGATCAGCGCGCCGTGAGCCCGCACCAGCATGCCCCAGCCCGCCAGCGCCGCGTAGGCGGCGCACACCAGGACGACCCACCAGATGTACGGCAGGCTGTCCACCGGCCGCCAGGCGCCGCGGATCAGGTGGGCCGCGATCCCGGTGCCCGCCACCGCCAGCGAGACCGCAAGCGGCTGCCATGCGGCCACGAGCAGGACCGCCATCGTCGCCGAGGGCGTGGCCGCGGGCGACACGGCCGCCAGCAGCGAAAGCAGCACCGCCACCGGCACCGGCCAGCGTCCGAGCAGCGGGACAAGCGCGACGCTGGTGACGCCCACGGCGATGTCGAGCGCCAGGTACGAGCCCGGAACGCTGCCGGCCTCGCCGGCGATCACCGCCCCGGTCAGCACGGCCATCGCGGACGCCCAGATCACCCGTTCCAGCAGGCGGCGGCGGACGACGTCCGCGTTGTCCCTGGCAGCGGGGGGCACTCGCCCGGTTGCGACGGCCTGCATAGCTGCCAAGTCTAGGATCGCGCTCCGTGGCCGGCTACCGACCAAAGTATGAGCCGCGGCTACCTTGGCCGGCCCCGGCGCCGACCGCGGGCCGATGCGGGCCCTGCCGCCCGGCGCCGACGATGGCTGCCATGACCGAATCATCGCTCTCCAGCCAGACGGCGGCGGTCCCCCCGGCCGGCCGCTACCTGATCAACCCCGCCAACTCCACCGTCACCTTCAGCACCAGGCACTTCTTCGGGCTGGCGCCCGTGCACGGCACGCTCGCCCTGCGCGACGGGACCATCGACGTCGCCGAGCCTGTCACCGGCTGCGTGGTCCGTGCGCGGGTCGCGGCGTCGAGTTTCACCAGCGGCAACCCGGCGCGCGACGCCGCCGTCCTGTCACCGCGGCTGCTCGACGCCGCGACCTACCCGAGCCTCGTCTTCGTCTCCACCGCGCTGATCAGCGAACCAGGCCCGACGGCCGGACAGTGGCTGCTGTGCGGCGAGCTCGAGGTCCGCGGCGTCGGCCGCCCGGTCGAGGTGCGCGTCAGCGCGGTGTCGGCGGACGACGCAAGCAGCGTGCGCGTAAGAGCCAGCCTCAGCGTGGACCGCTACGACTTCGGCATCACCGCCTACCGCGGCCTCGCCGCGCGCCGGCTCACGGTCGACCTCGACATCAAGGCAGACCGGGTACCGCCGCGGGGAACGGAGCGACAGTCATGACACCGGGTACTGCCGCCCTCGACATCGCGCACCTGACCAAGGCCTACGGCCGCAAGACCGCGGTCGACGACCTCAGCCTGCGCGTCCATGAGGGGGAGATCTTCGGCCTCCTCGGCCCGAACGGCGCTGGCAAGACCACCACCGTCGAATGCGCCGAGGGACTGCGCCGCCCCGACAGGGGCACCGTCCGGGTCTTCGGCATCGACCCCTACGCCGAGCGCAGCCAGGCCAGGACCATGGTCGGCGTCCAGCTCCAGGAGAGTCAGCTGCCCGACAAGCTGACCGTCGCCGAGGCGCTTGAGCTCTACGCCTCGTTCTACCCGGCGCACGCCGACACCGAGGCGCTGCTGCACCGGCTCGGCCTGACCGAGAAACGCGGCACCCGCTACCGGAGACTGTCAGGCGGCCAGAAGCAGCGCCTGTCGATCGCCCTCGCACTGGTCGGCGAGCCTCGCCTGGTCGTCTTCGACGAGCTGACGACCGGCCTCGACCCCGCCGCCCGGCGGGACAGCTGGCGGCTGGTCGAGGAACTGCGCGACGACGGCGTGACGGTCCTGCTCGTTACCCACTACGCCGATGAGGCGGAGCGGCTCTGCGACCGGGTCGCGCTGATCAAGCACGGCCGCGTCGCCGCCTGCGGCCGCCCGGCCGACCTCATCAGCGCGGCCGGACCAGTCAGCGCGGGCGGGCACGCCGTCCGCCCCACCCTCGACGACGCGATCGTCGCCCTCACGACAGGAGAAGCATCATGACCGCCGCCGCTGTGACCGGGCCGGCCCGGGCGGGCACCCGCCGCCGGCGCTCCGCCTTCGCCAACCTGGTCCGCACCGAGTCCCTGCTGCTGGTCCGCGAGGTCGTCCCGCTGCTGTGGGGCGCGGGTTTCCCCGTCATCCTGCTGTGCATCATGGGCATCGCCTCGCACGGACCCGACCAGGCGCTCGGCGGCTTCAGCCTGGTCGCCGCCTACGAGCCGATCCTGATCGCGTTCACCTGCGCGACCTTCGCCCTGCAGGGACTGCCGGCCGTGCTGGCCGGCTACCGCGAGCGCGGCATCCTGCGCAGGCTCAACGCCACCCCGGTCGGCGCGGGCCGCCTGCTCGGCGCGCAGCTGAGCGTCAACCTGGCCGTCGCGCTGGTCGCCACGGCCGCCATCCTCGTCGTCGGCCGGCTCGCGTTCGGGGTCGCGCTCCCGCGCCAGGCGGCCGGCTTCTGCCTGGCGCTGCTGCTCACCGCCGCCGCCATGCTCAGCCTCGGCCTGCTTGTCGCCTCCGTGGCCCGCACCGGGCGGGTCGCGGCCGCGGCGGGCACCATGCTGTTCCTGCCGCTGATGTTCTTCGCCGGCCTGTGGATCCCGCAGGCGACCATGCCCGCCGGGCTGCGCCAGGCCGGCGACGACACGCCGCTCGGCGCGGCCGTGGCCGCCCTGCAGCACAGCATGGCCGGCCAGTGGCCGTCGGCCGCCAGCCTCGGCGTGCTCGCGGCCTATGCCGTCGTGCTCAGCCTCGGCGCCTGGCGCCTGTTCCGCTGGGAATGAGGGGGCCGGCCCCGGGAGGGGAAGCCGCATCCGTTCGGGATGAAAAATTAGATTTGCCAGAACGGATGCGGCTTACTCCGTCAAGACAACGCACGCTCCGGCTGCTTATGATGGCTTCGGCAGCCACGCCTGCCCGATCCGAACCGCTGAAGCCCGGCGCTGCGGCGGTGACGAGGACAAGAGCGGCACAGCCCTTGCGTGGGTCCTCCTTCGCCCATCGTGACTTCCTTGCACGGTGGCCAGGCGCCGGGACAGGCCGCCGGATCGAGGACGCGATGTCGCACGACAAGATCAGGGCGGCCGCCCGCGAGCGCATGGCGCGGACCGGGGAGTCGTACGCCGCCGCCCGGCGCGCGGTGCTGGCGGAGTACGGCGCGGCCATGCGGCCGCGTCCGCACCGGGCGGTGCTGATGTCAGCCGAGATTCACAACTGGCTGGCCGGCCTGCGCGACAGCGACCCGGCCGCCGTCAGGGGCGTCGCCCGGGCCCTGGCGGTGCTGCTCAGCGGCGGCGCACCCCTCGCGGAGCCGCTGGTCGCCTCCACCGCCGCGTCCTGGCCCGCGGCGCTCTGCGCCGGGCTTGACCGGTCCTACCAGGAGCGGCTGCACCGGCTGGAACTCGTGCGGCGGGGCGTGTCCGAGGCCGCCGACCTGTTCAACGACATCGGCGAGCACGCCGACGAGCTCGAATCCGCGCTGGCGGCCTTGCAGGACGGGCAGCGCCGGCTGCCCGACGCGGGCAAGATCGCCGAAGCGGACCGGACCGCGTCCGTGCTGGCCGAAGTCCAGCCGATGGTGGCTCAGCTGCGGGAACTGCGCACGAAAGTCGCCAGGACCGGTCTCAAGCTCGGCGAGGAAATGCGGCGGCTGCAGACGTCCAACACCGCCTTCGGCGCCAGGAAAGAAATCCTGAAGGCGAGCTATGCCACCGCCGAGCTCGGCCTCGCCCTCGACGGTCGTAGCGGCGAGGCGGCTAGCGGGGAGGCGGGCGGCGTCGAGGCGGGCGGCGTCGAGGCCAGGCTGCTGCGCGACGCCATCGCCGACATGCAACGCGAGCTAGACCAGGGACCCTGGCCGGACGGGCTGCTGGAGCTGGGGCCCGCGGGATCCGCCGACAGCGAGGTCCGCCTCCTGTTCGCGTTCGAGCCGGCCGGCACCGTGCTGCTGATCGCGGTCCTCGACGGGCCAGGCGCGGTCCGCGACCGGCGCCTGGAAGCGATCCTGCTGGCGGCCGACCAGCTGCGCGAGGTCCGCGCAGGCCACGCCCCGGACGCGACCGAGCGCGGCTACGACAGCGTCCAGGGCTTCCTCGAAGCGTTCTACCCGGGCCCCTCATCCTCGTCACCCTCGTCATCGTCACCGCTGTAAGCGCCCCCGTACAGGCGCCGGTTGAGGTCGTCCGAAGGCGGGAAGCGGCATGAAATGTCGATGAGATCCCGTGGCAGTCCTCGGCCTGCTAGCGCTCTGACCTTGGTGCCGATGACGTCCATCGTGACCGCGCTGTCGGCGGCCATGTCAATGTCGCGACTGAAACGGTCGACTATGCGGTGGGCCTGAACCGCGTAGCCACCAGTGAGCACAAGTGGGAACGCGTTGCCAATTTCCAGAACGTCCCGCAGCAGTCTCCTGTGCAGGACGGTCAGGTTCATGGCGTGGCTGGCTGCCCTTCGGTTAGTTCGGGGAAGGCGGCTTCCCAGACCTTCCTGACCGTGCCGCTGACCAGATTGCGCAGGACCGGCCACTGCCTGACGAGCAAGTCGCGATTGAGGTAACTGGCCACGTCGTTACGCTGACCTTCGGCAAGCACGACGCGGTACAGGTGCATGCACGTACCGTGGCCCCGTGCTGACCTGGAGCTGGCCGCCCGAGACAATGCCCTTGGACACATGAGAGAAGAGGACGCGAAATGAAGCTCGGCATTCACTTCATGAACTTCACCCACCCCGAGGGCGCGGCGCCCCTGCGGACGGCGATCGGCGACACCGCGGTCGTGGCGGACCAGGCGGGTATCGACTTGTTCACCGCGATGGACCACTGGTTCCAGATGGAGCACTTCCAGACCGCCCACGAGCCGATGCTCGAGGGCTACTCGGTGCTGAGCTTCGTCGCCGCGAAGACCGAGCGGCTGCGGCTCAGCCTGCTGGTCACCGGCGTCACCTACCGCCACCCCGGCCTGCTGGCCAAGACCGTGACCACGCTTGACGTGCTGTCAGGCGGCCGGGCGCTGCTCGGCATCGGCGCGGCCTGGTACGAGCGCGAGCACCGCGCGCTCGGGGTGCCCTACCCGCCGGTGGCCGAGCGGTTCGAGCGCCTTGAGGAGACCATCCAGATCTGCGAGCAGATGTGGAGCGACAACGACGGGCCGTACGACGGGAAGTACTACCAGCTGGCCGAGACGATCTGCTCGCCGCGCCCGCTGCAGTCGCCCCGCCCGCCCATCTTGATCGGCGGCAGCGGCGAGAAGAAGACGCTGCGCCTGGTGGCCAGGTACGCCGACGCCTGCAACCTGTTCAGCACGTCGGTGGCCGAGGTCCAGCACAAGCTCGACGTGCTGCGCGGGCACTGCGACGCCGAGGGCCGCGACTACGACGCCATCGAGAAGACGATCATCGGCCGGCTGGACCCCGAGGACCCGGCCGCGTTCCTGCGCGAGATGGAGCAGTACGCAGCGATCGGCATCGACCTCGTCGAGGTCGCGCCGACGCAGCCGGACCCGGCCGGTTACGTGACCATGCTCGGCGAGAAGATCGTCAAGCCGCTGGCCGAGATCGGGTAGGACGGGCCGGTGAACACTCCCGCCGACCTGACCTACGGCAGCTACCTGCGCCTCGACGACCTGCTGAGCAGTCAGGCGCCGCTCACCGAGTCACACGACGAGCTGCTGTTCGTCATCATCCACCAGGTGTACGAGCTGTGGTTCAAGCAGATACTGCACGAGGCGGAGCTGCTGCAGACCCGGCTCGAGGGCGGCGACAGCGCCGGCGCGCTGGCCACCGCCCGGCGGATCGCCAAGATCCTTAAGACCGTGGTCGGGCAGCTGGACATCCTGGAGACGATGACGCCGCGGGAGTTCGCCGCGTTCCGGCCGGAGCTCGGCAGCTCAAGCGGCTTCCAGTCGGCCCAGTTCCGCTACCTGGAGGGGGTGCTCGGCCGCCGCGACTTCGGTCAGGGCGTCATCGACCCGGTGCTGGCCGCGATCGTGGGCCGCCGTCCGCTGTTCGCCTCGCTGCTGCGCTTCCTGAGCGCGGTCGGCTGGGCGGTGCCGGCGGCGGCCCTCGGGCACGACCCGCGCGAGCCGTGGCCTGGCGACCCGGCCGTGCAGGAGCTGCTGATCGAGGTCTACGCCGAGGAGGGGGCGGCCGCCGAGGTGTGCGAGGCCCTGGTGGACATCGACGAGGGCGTTCAGGAGTGGCGCTACCGGCACGTGAAGATGGTGGAGCGGATCATCGGGCTCAGAACGGGCACCGGCGGGTCGGCGGGTTCGGCCTACCTGCGGTCCACCTTGTTCCACTCCGCCTTCCCCGACCTGTGGGAGATCCGCTCACGGCTCTAGCTCCGCTTACGGCTCTAGCTCCGCTTACGGCTCTAGCTCCGCTTACGGCTCTAGCTCCGGTCCCGGTTCTGGCGGCGGTTACCGGGTCGAGCCAAGCTGGGCGAACAGGCCTGGCAGGGCTTCGACGACCACCGCCCAGTCGCGCGCGGCCGGGTCGATGAGCGTGAAGTGGTCGCCGTGCAGCTCCACCAGGCTGGCGGTGCCGCCGGCGGCGGTCGCGGCGGCCACGTAGCGCTCGCTGTAGGAGAACGGCACGTTGGTATCGCCGCGCGAGTGCAGGCAGAGCACCGGCGCCGGAACCGGCACGGCGGCGATGGGGTCGGCCAGCCGGTACTCCCCGGGCAGTTCGTCCGGTCCGCCGCCCATCAGGTGGAGCGCGGCCGTGCCGCCGGTGTTCTCACGGGCGCAGTCGGCCAGCGCGAGCACGCCGGCCTGCGCGACCACTGCCGTCACCGGAGTGAACCGTGCCCGCCCCCCACCGCCAGAAGCGGAGCTGTTGTCCGCGGCGGTGGCGTTACCCGAAGCTGCGGCACCGCTCGGGGCGGTGGCGGCACCGGAGGCGGTGGCGTTACCCGGGGTGAAGGCGCTCCCGGAGGCAGTGGCGTTACCCGAGGAGGCGGAGGCGTCGGCTGCGGCGGGAGCACCCGGCGTGCCCGGTGGCAGGGCGGCCCGGCCCGCGGCCCAGGCCGCGAGGTGGCCCCCGGCGCTGTGCCCGACCGCGACCACCCGCGAGGTGTCCACCGGCAGCGTCGCGAGCAGGTCGATGCCGGCCGCCACGTCCTCGAACGTGGCCGGCCAGCCGCCGCCCGCCAGGGCCCGCCGGTACTCCAGGTTCCAGGCGGCATAGCCGCGGGCGGCCAGGTCGGCGGCGAGTGGCCGGCCAAGGCTCAGGTCGTACCTGGCCCGCCAGAAGCCGCCGTGGATCACCACCACGGTGCCGAGCGGCACCCCGTCGGGCAGGGACAGCTCGCCGAACTGGGCCGGGTCGCTGCCGTAACGGTGCACCGCTGGCTCTCTCACGCTCACGGGCCCCCAGCCTAACGGGCCCAATGGCACGGCCCGCAGCGCCGCCGCGCCCTCGCCAGCACCTTCGGCGCGCTACAGCCACAGGGAACGCGACTATCGAGGCGCTTTTGGCGGCGCTCTGGCGCGATGCCGGCAACGAGGACCGCGTGCTGGCGGACAGGGCCAGCGCGACGGCAGCGCAAGCGACTGATGTAACTGGTCAGGCCCCTGAGATGGAAACTTTTGGCTAAGTGGAAACCAATATGTACCAGAGCCCGAAAAGTTACCATGATCTTCGAGTCTGCCAGCACCAATGCCGACTCCGCGGGCATTTCCGCTGCCGCTGGCGACCCCGACGGGCTCACCGCTCCCAATGGCCTCTAGGCTTCCATTGGCCTCTAGGCTTCCGGTGGCGTCCTGGCTCCCGGTGGCGTCCTGGCTCCCGGTGGGCGCCAGGCTCCCCGTGGTTTCCTGGCTCCCGGTGGGCGCCAGGCTCCCCGTGGCTTCCTGACTCCCGGCGGGCTCCTGGTCCTGGCAGGTTCACCGCTCGTCACAGATTCGCTGCTCGTAACAGGCTCCCCGCTGCTGGGGTGGGGGAGCGGGCCGACCTGGCGCTGCCCGCGACGGCGACGCCGGCCAGGATCAGCAGGCCGCCGCCCGCCATCACCAGGGTCACCTCCTCGCCAAGGAAGGCCACGGAGCCGAGCACGCTCACCACGGGTTCTAGGTAGAGCAGCAGGCTGACGCGGGCGATCCCGCCGGCGGTGACCGCCACGTTCCACAGCAGCAGCCCGGCGGCGGTGCAGCCGAAGGCAAGGAACGCGAGCTCGCCCCAGCCCGAGGCGCCGAGCCCGGCGAGCCCCGACCCGGGCAGCGTCCCGGCAGCCAGAAGGTAGGGGACCGACCCGGCGACGGTCGCCGCGGCGGCCGCCGGCACGGCGCCGAACTCGGTGCTGAGCGGTCCGAGCACGATCGTGTAGGCGGCGAACGCGAGCGTGCCCGCGAGAACCAGCCCGGCGCCCGCCAGGGTGCGGAGTCCGCCGCTGCCGGTGATGACGGAAGGGCCGGCCAGGACCGCTACCCCCGCCAGGGCGGCGGCGCTGCCGAGCCAGGACCGCGCGCCGCCGCGCTGGCCGAGGAACAGGCGGCCGAGCAGCAGCACCCAGACCGGCTCGGTGGCCAGCAGCAGCCCGGCGGTGGCGGCGGGCAGCCAGCGCAGCCCGGCGGTGACCGGCAGGGTGTAGCCGACCAGGCCGAGCAGACCCGCGGCGGTGAGCCGGCCGGCCGACCGCGCCCGCAGCCGCCGGAAGACGGGGACCGCCCACGGCAGGAGCACCAGCGACGCGGCCGACATCCGGACCAGGAGCAGCGGCAGCGGCGCCACGTGGGCGACGACGGCGCTGGTGGCGACGGGGGCGAGCCCCCAGAAGCAGACCGCGACCAGTCCGGCCGTGAGCGCGTCGCGCCGCACTGAGCCTCCCGGTGGCTAGACGGTCAGACGGCGGTGTTCCCGCCGGTCTCCGGGTCCAGTCTGCTGTAATGGTCTTATGCAGTTCAACACTTACACGGTGGCAGGTGCGCAGGTCGCCGTGTGGCTGGCCAACCACCCGGCCGCGGGCCCTGACGAGCTCACGTCACTGCTGGACGAACACGACGTGCACGATCCCGTCGCGACCGCGCCGGACGTGGCGGCGCTGCGGCCCTGGGGCGCGCGGCTGCGCCAGGTCTTCGAAGCGGGCGGCGCCGACGAGACGGTGGCCCGTCTCGTCGACGCCCTGCTCATCGCCGCTGACTGCCGTCCGCGGCTGGCCCGCCACGGTCCCGGGCTGCCGTTCCACCTGCACTACGCGCCCGCGGGTACGCACCTGGCGGGGCGGGTCATGGCGCTGACCGCCGGCGGGCTCGCGCACGTGATCGACGAGGGCGAAGGCAGCAGGCTGCGCGCCTGCGCGCGAGCCGGCTGCGGCGTCGTCTTCCTGGACACCTCACGCAACGGCAGGCGCGTCTTCTGCGCGGTCCGCTGCGCCAACCAGGTCAACGTCGCCAGTCACCGGCACCGCCGCCGCACCGTCCATGCTGACGGTGTCGGCGTGACTGACGGTGTCGGCGTGACCGGGACGGCCGGCATGACTGAGGCCGACTGACGGCGTCACGTCGCCTGACGGGCTGATGCCGCCGGCCGGGCTGACGCGGCCGGCACGCCGGGCCGGGCGCGGGCGCAGCGCGACCGCCGCCACCACGATCGAGGCCGCCGCGAGCCCGGCCCCCGCGCCGAACGCCAGCTGGTAGCCGCTGGTCAGCGCCTGTGCGGAAGCGCCGCTCCCGGTCCGCCAGGCGGCCAGGCTGGTGAGCAGCGCCAGGCCGAGCGCGCCGCCGACTTGCTGGGCGGTGTTGAACATGCCGGAGATCACGCCCGCGTCGGCGTCGGTGGCCTCGGACATGCCGAGCGCCGTCACCGCGGGCAGCGTCAGGCCGCCGCCGGCGCCGAACAGGACCAGCACCGGCAGCAGCCACGTCATGTACCCCGCGTGGGCCGGGATCCGGGTCAGCAGGGCGAGCGCCGCGGTGATCAAGAGCAGGCCGCCGAGCAGCAGCCGCCGGGCCCCGAAGCGGCTGGTGAGCCGGGCCGACAGGCCCAGTGACACGGCCGCGATCACCCCGGCGACAGGGAACAGGCCAAGGCCCGCCTCGGCCGGGCGGTAGCCAAGCGCGCGCTGCATGTACAAGGTCACGATCACCTGGAAGCCGATCGCGGCGCCGATGACCAGCAGCTGAGCCAGGTTCGCGCCCGACACGGTGCGGGAGGCGAGCACCCGCGGCGGCAGCAGCGGCGTTTGCGCGGTGGCCTGGCGTACGGCGAACCCGGCGAGCAAAGCGGCCGCGATCAGCCCGGCCCACCAGTAGCCGCGGTCGGCGATGGCGAACACGCCGAGCATGACCGCCGCGGTCGCGAGCAGCGCGCCGAGCACGTCGGCGCCTGCCCGCAGGCCGAGCCCCCGGTCAGCGGCGAGCACCTGCCAGCCGGCCAGCCCGGTCGCCAGCCCGACGGGCAGGTTCACGAAGAAGATCCAGTGCCAGCTGGCGTACTGCACGAGCAGTCCGCCGGCGACCAGGCCGGCGGACGCGCCGACCGCGCCAGTGAACGCGAACCCGCCGATCGCCCGGTTCCGCCCGGCCGGCTGGTCGAACAGCCGGGCGATCATCCCGAGGCTCACGGCGGAGACCATCGCCGCGCCGGCTCCTTGCACGAACCGCGCGGTGATCAGCATGGCCGGGCCGGCCGCCAGCCCGCACGCCAGCGAGGCGAGCACGAACACGGTGATGCCGAGCAGGAACATCCGCTTGCGCCCGACGAGGTCGCCTAGCCGGCCACTGAGCAGCAGCAGGCCGCCGAAGGCGATTAGGTAGGCGTTCATCACCCAGCTCAGGCGGCTGGCGCTGAAGCCCAGGTCCGCCTGGATCGTGGGCAGGGCGACGGTCACGATCGTGCCGTCCAGGATGATCATCAGCGACGCGGTGCACAAGATCACCAGCGCCAGCCAGCGACTGCGGAACATGCGGCCTCCAGGGAGAGTAAATCCTTGGAAGGACCGTAACAGATAATCTAAAAGTAGACAATCTAAAAATGGCTTACCGAACGGAGGCGCGTGCACGCCGGACCGGCCGCTCGCACGCCGTCGGCTCGGACAGCAGGCCGGTCGCTAGACTGGCCAGGGCGCCGGTGAACACCTCGCGGGCGCCGGGCGGCAGCGCTTCGAGCACCTCGCGATGCACCCGGTCGGCGATCTCGTGACCCGCGGCGACCAGGCCGGCCCCGGTCTCGGTGACGGTGATGATCCGGGCCCGCCGGTCGGCCGGGGACGGCGTCCGCTCGGCGAAACCCGCCCCTTCGAGGTAGTCCATGGTGTTGAGCATCGTCGTCTTGTCCAGGTCAGCCAGCTTGGCCAGCTCGATCTGGGTGTACTGGCCCTCCTGTGCGTGTGCGAGTACGCAGTACTCCCGCGGCGTGATGCCAAGCTCGGCGAAGGCGGCCGTCATCCTGGTCGCCAGCACGTGCGAGGTGTGGGCGAGCAGGTAACTGAGGTCCAGCACCTGCCGGCCGTTGTGCGGCTCCGCTGCGAACGTCATGCCGCCATGCTACGTCTACAAATAGATGATTCCGTGGTAGACGTCTCAGGCCTGGTAGGTCCTGATCTCGACGTCGACGGTGACCGTGACGGGGTCGGGCAGCGCGGCTACCCGGCCGGCCAGCGCGTCAGGGCTGATGTGCCGGGCGCTCGGGCCCATCGCGACCAGGGCGGTCACGTCCTGGTGGCCAAGGCGCACCTCGTAGCGCACGGGGGTCAGCGCGCCGCCGGAGAAATCCCGGTGCGCGGCGGCGAGCCTGCCCGCCTTGTGCTCGTCGATGCCGATGAGCCCCACTGCCTGGCGCAGTTCGCGGTGGTGCTCAGCGCCGGGGCTGGCGACGATCAGCAGGCCGCCGGGCGCCAGCACCCGGCGGGTCTCGGCCGCGTTGCGCGGACCGAAGACGCTCAGCGCCAGCGCCGCCGACCCGTCAGCTAGCGGCAGCGGCTGCCACGCGTCGGCCCCGAGCGCGGCCGCACGGGGATGCGCCCTGGCGGCCCGGCGGAGCGCGGGGGCGGACCGGTCGACGCACGCTCCCGTTCGGGCTGACAGGCGGTCGAGAACGTGGGCGAGGTAGTAGCCGGTGCCGCCGGCCAGGTCGATCACCAGGCCGGGCAGGCCGGGGCCGAGGGCCGACGCGGCCGCCGTGACGGCCTCGGCCACCGGCGCGTAGTGGCCGCCGCCGAGGAATGCCTCGCGGGCCATCACCATCGCCGCGCTGTCGCCGGTGCCGGGGCCCGCGGCGCCCCCGGTCAGCATGACGTAGCCCTGCCTGGCGATATCGAAGCGGTGCCCGCGCTCGCAGCTGACCTGGCCGTCGCCCACCCGGACCCGGCCGGCGCAGACCGGGCAGCGCAGGGACCCGGCGACGGCCTCGAGCGCGTCACGGTGAGCCACCGGAAAAGCATAGTCGGCGGACGGGGGCGGCCTGGTGCCTGCGCCGCCGGGCAAGGCATGAATAATCAGGAACAACAGAAATCTCGGAGGAAACGGGAGGGCCAGCACCCGATGCGCGTCATCATGCTCGCTCCGCCAGGTGCGGGGAAGGGAACGCAAGGCGAGCGGATCGCCGGCCGGTACGGGGTGCCGCACATCGCCAGCGGTGATCTCTTCCGCGAGGAAGTCGCGCGCCAGACGGACCTCGGGGCGACGCTGCGCGGTTATATCGAGGCGGGCGACCTGGTTCCCGACGACCTGGTGCTGAGCCTGGTCATGGACCGGGTGGTCAAGGCGGCCCAGACGAGCGGCGGCTACGTGCTCGACGGATTCCCCCGCACGTTGCCGCAGGCCGAGGCGGCCGCCAAGATCGCCAGCGAGACGAAGACCAGCGCGCAGGCGGTGCTGTACCTCGACGCGCCGCCCGAGGTGCTCATCACGCGGATCGCCGGCCGCGGCGAGGACCGCGCGGACGACTCGGAAGCGATCGCGCGGCACCGCCTTGAGGTCTACACCGAGCACACCAAGCCGCTGCTTGACTACTACACCAGCCGCGGGCTGGTGCTGACGGTCGACGCCGCGCCGCCGGTCGACGCCGTCAGCGAGCAGATATTCGCCGCGCTCGACCAGATCGCAGGCTGAATACCAGCACATCGAGGACGGGGCCGTCCTGGCCGTCGCCGCGGGTGCGGGCCACCTTCCGCCACCCCCAGGCGCGGAAGGCGTGCTGCGCCGGGGCGGCGTCGGGCGGCACCGTCAGCGTCGCACGTTCCTCAGGCCGCCCGTCGAGCAGCAGGTCGTGCAGGTCCCGGCCGATACCCTGGCGCCGCCAGGACGCGCGGACCAGCAGCTCGGTCAGCGCGAAGGTGCGGCCGGGGTGCTCGGTGGTGACCTCGGCCGGCAGCGGTGCGGTCAGCCCGCGCCACCAGGAGGTGGCCGGGCGCAGCGGCATGCCCGACGCGTAGCCGACCAGGTAGCCGCCGTGCCGGACCTCGGCCAGGGCGAAGCCGGGCTGGCGCCGCCAGACCCGGGCCCGCCGGGCGGCGGCCGGGTCGTCGCCTGTTCCGTAGACCTCGGCGGTCAGCGCGAGCAGGCCGTCTTCGCGCTCGGCGGCGGCGGCGCCGTCGAGCAGCTGGTAGGCGAGGCCGGGGGCGGACAATCCGGGTGCGGGCAATCCGGGCGCGGGCGATCCGGGGTCAGTACCCGGCGGCCTCGCCGAGCCTGACGCCCGCCTCGTCGAGCCGGGCGAGCATCTCGGCCGGGTCGGCGTACACGCGGTAGGCGCCGGCCCGCTCGAGTTCTTCCCGGCCGTAGCCGCCGGACTGCAGCCCGATGCCGAGGGCGCCGGCCCGGCGTTCGGCCAGCAGGTCCCAGACGCTGTCGCCGACCACCATCGTGTGCCGCGGGTCGACCCCGAGCAGCGCGGCGGCGGCCAGGAACAGGTCCGGGTCGGGCTTGGCGTGCCGCACCAGGTCCCTGGTCACCATCGGGGTCTCCTCCGGCAGCCCGAGCAGCTCAAGCGCGGGGCGCGCGGTGGCGGCGTACCCGCTGGTCGCGATGCCCCAGCGGACGCCCGCCCCGGTGAGCGCCGCGAGCAGCTCCCGCGCGCCGGGCAGCGCGGTCACGGTGCTGTACTGCTTGCGGTACTCCTCGGCGTGCGCCTGCTGCAGCAGCTCGATATCGGCCGGCGACAGCGACCGGTCGGTCTCCCGCAGCAGGGCCTGCACGAACAGGCCGCCGCTCATCCCGATCCGCCGGTGAATCCGCCAGACGGACAGGTCGATGTCGATCGCGCTCAGCGCCGCGCGCCAGGCGATCACGTGCTGGTAGACGCTGTCGATCAGCGTCCCGTCCAGATCGAACAAGAAGGTAGGCACTGGTGCGTGCGGATAGTCCACGTGCTCAATTCTGGCACTGCCGGCGGCGCGCCGCAGGCTCAGCCCTCGGTGAAGGACGTCAGCTGCTCGAGCTCGGACACGGTGCCGGTGCCGTCCGTCATCTCTACCTTGACCGGTCCTTACCCGTTGACCAGCCAGGTCTTGTCGTCTGTGGTGACCGGGGTGCCCTCGATCTTTTTCGTTTCCTGCTCGTCGACGACCGTCGCGCTGTAACGGCCGGCCGGCACGCTGACGCTCTGCGTGCCCTCGCCCTTGACCACGGCCTTCGACGTGATCGTCATGCTCGTGCCGCCGACGGAGCCGGTCATCACAATCGTGTCGTCGGTCGGCTGCCCGGAGGCGAGCTGGGCCGGGCTCGGCCAGCCGATGCCGCCTGACTTGAGCTTGAAGCCGGACAGGCCCCCGAAGTCCAGCGAAATCGAGATCGACCCGTCTGAGTGGACGATGTAGTCGATGGTGAACCGGGTCACCTGGCGGGTAAGCGAACCTTAACGTTACGTCTGACCCGGGCCTGGCGACCCGGGCAGGAAACGGGCGTCGCCTATAGTGAACCGCGTGCGTACCAGGAGGCCGGGGAACCGGAAGCTGATAGTCGAGTCGGTGGCCCTGGGCCTTGGCTACGCCGCGGTGCTGATCTGGGTCGGGTCGGCCTTTGTCGGCAGCTTCGGCGATTTCGACGACGCTTACCCGTACTGGCCCGCCATTCCGCACCTGCGGACCGACACCGCGGGCGCGCTCGCGTTCGCGGTCGCCATCGTCACCCTCGTGCTCAGCAGGTACCTGCAGCTCAGGCGGGGCGGCCGGGGGCCCGCCCAGCCAGCCAGCCGCCCAGCCGGCGTCCACGCGCTGCAGTCGGTGACCGACACCGGCCTGCTCCTCGGCACCGGCCTCGTCCTTTACCTGTCGGTGAACGCGGCCATGCACCCGTGGACGCTGCCAGTGCAGCTCTCGCACCTGGCGCCGTGGCCGAGCGAGGGCACCGTCAGGGTCATCGCGCTGGCCTTCTGCCTGGCCGGGGCCGCGGTCAGGCGGTACCTGCGGGCCACCGCCAGCGAGTACGGCGGGCAGCCGGCGGCGTCGCCCGCGCCGCCGCCGGCGTATCAGCAGCAGGAGGCCTTCCCCGCAACCCAGCGCCAGCAGCCGGCCGGCGCCTGGGGTGCCCGGCCGCTAGGCGGCGACCTGGGCGGGCAGCGCGGGGACGCAGGCGGGCAGCGCGGGGACCTGGGCGGGCCGCGCGTCGCCGGGCAGCACGACGATGGGAACGGCGGCGCGGTCAAGCTCGGCCACCAGCCGCCCTGGGGCGCCGACTACCAGTAGGCAGCGGCCGGCCCGCTCGAACCCGGTGGCGGGCGCACGCAGCGCCCGGGCCAGCGCGCGCGGATCGCGGACGACGGCCGCGGTGAGGTCGAGCAGCACCAGGTCGCTAGCCGCGGCTAGCTGATCCAGCGCCGCACCGAGCTTGCGCACCGCCGCCGCCTCGAGCGGCCCGGCCGGGCGCAGCACCGTGGTCAGCCACGCTTGCTCGCCCGTCGCCGTCGATGAGTTCATGATCAGGCTCCGTTCGGTCGGGGACCGGTTCGTTACTGGTCATCCTCGCCACTCCGGCTGAGCGGCGTGTCCCAGCCGCCTCATGGGATTCTCAGAACCCAGCGGCTCCCTGAGAGCCCGCCGAGGTGGTGTTATCCATATTTACTACCGAGTTAATTGACATTGGGTAGACGGTCGTGAATGATGTCTCGAGTGCCCGGTCACCGCCTGTGTGGCCGTCGCACAAGTTAGCGCTAACACAGCGATCGACCGGACTCGGCCACCAGGAGGGCGCGATGACTTCGCACCGTGTCACCACGCCGGCGGAGCCAGCGGGGAATGCGGCGCAGCCTGCGGCGGATACGACGGAGCTCACGCGGGGGGCCGCGCGGGCCGGCGCCGGGCACGCCGACGCCACCCAGGCCGCCGCGGTGGACACCGCGGATCTAGCGGCAGTGTCCTCGGCGGGGCCGGCGCCAGGCCGCGGCCGGCTGTCCAGGCTGCACCTCACCTACGCCGTGTCGCTGGTGGCAGGCATCGCCATCTGGTGGCTGCTGGCCGCGACCGTGTACGCGTCGCAGCACACCCTGCCGACCCCGCCCCAGGTGCTGTCCGCCGCCCGCCAGCTGGCCGGCTCAGGCGAGCTGTGGGGCAACATCGCGGCGAGCTTCTTCCGCGTGCTGGCCGGGTTCGTGCTCGGTGTCCTCGTGGCCATCCCGGTCGGCTTCCTGACCGGCTGGTACTGGCTGGCCAGGGGCGTGGTCGAGCCGTGGATCCAGTTCTTCCGCACGATCCCGCCGCTGGCCCTGACGCCGATGGTGATCGTCTTTTTCGGCATCGGGGAGACGGCCAAGGTGCTGCTGATCTTCCTGGCCGCGTTCCTGTCCACCGTGATCGCCACCTTCCAGGGCGTGCGCGGTGTCGACGTGACGCTGATCAAGGCGGCCCGGGTGCTCGGGGCCAACGACTGGGTGATCTTCCGCCGCGTGGCGGTGCCCGCCTCGCTGCCTTACATCTTCACCGGAGCCAGGATCGGCCTTGGCAGCTCCTGGGCCACGCTGGTCGCGGCCGAGCTGGTCGCGGGCGGCTCCGGCCTCGGCTACCTGATGCAGACCGAGGAGCAGTACTACGACACCGGGGCCATCGTGGTCGCGATCATCTGCATCGGCGTGCTCGGGTTCGTCATGGACCGGATCCTGCTCGTCGCGGAGTCCCGGCTCACCGGCTGGCAGGAGAGGCGGGAAGCCTGATGCGGATCGAAATCAAGGACGTGGAGAAGGTCTTCCGCCCCCGGGCGCGCGGGGTCCCGCCGGTCCCGGCCCTCGGCCCGGTCGACCTGTCGATCGCCGAGAACGAGATCGTCTGCGTGGTGGGGGCCAGCGGGTGCGGCAAGACCACCCTGCTCAACATCGTGGCCGGGCTGGAGACCGCGTCGGCGGGGACGGTGGAAGTGGGCGGCCAGGCGGTGACCGGGCCGAGCCCGGAGCGCGGGGTGATCTTCCAGCAGTACGCGCTGTTCCCCTGGCTCACCGTGCGCGAGAACGTCGAGTTCGGCCCGTCGCTGCGGCACTTGCCGGCCGCCGAGCGGCGGCGGATCGCGGCGCACTACATCGGGCTGGTCGGCCTGGAGCAGGCGGCGAACCAGCTGCCGCGGGAGCTGTCAGGCGGTATGAAGCAGCGCTGCGCTATCGCCCGCGCCTACGCCGCGCAGCCCCGGGTGCTGCTGATGGACGAGCCGTTCGGTGCGCTCGACGCGCTGACCAAGACCACCCTGCAGGACCAGCTGCTGCAAGCGTGGGGAGCCGAGCCGCGCACGGTCTTCTTCATCACCCACGACGTCGACGAGGCGGTGTACCTGGCGAACAGGATCGTGGTGATGACACCGCGCCCCGGATGTATCGCCACTGTGATCGACGTCGGCCTGCCGTACCCGCGGACGTTCGAGCTGCGTACCAAGCCGGAGTTCAACGAGCTGCGCAGGCGGGTGTGGGACGCCGTCCACCAGAACGCACTCCCCGGGGCCGTCGCGGTCCCCGGGCGCGGAGCCGGCCAGCGGACCGCGTAGTCCGCCTAGTCCGGCCAGTCCGGCCGGTGAATCACCCAGTCAGTAAAGCGCATGAGAGCAATTACCCGGGAGTGACCGAATGATGGAACTGACCAGACGATCCGCGCTGCGCGCGGCCGGACTCGCCGCCCTCGGGGCCGCCTCAGGGGGCGTCCTGGCCGCGTGCGGCAGCAGTGGTAGCGCTAACAGCAGCGGCACTCCGGCCGTTTCGCTGCGCATCGGCTACATCGCCGACGTGCACGGCGCCGGGCTGGTGAAGACGGCCGATGCGCAGGGCTACTGGAGCAAGGCGGGGGTGAACGCGCAGACGTCGGTGTTCTCGGCCGGCCCGGCCGAGATCACCGCGATCGAAGCCGGCAAGCTTGACATCGCCTACATCGGCCCCGGCGCCCTCTACTCGGCGATGGCGGGCAAGGTGGACGTGATCGCCATTGACTCGGTGTCCAGCGCCGACGCCCTGGTCGCCGACCCGTCGCAGGTGCCGAGCCTGAGTGCGCTCAAGGGCAAGAAGATCGGCTACGCGACGGGGACCTCGTCGCAGATGATCCTCGACCTCGCGCTCGCGAAGGCCGGGCTGACCACCAAGGACGTTGACCTGGTGCCGATGACGCAGACGCTGATCCCGACCGCCTTCCTGTCCGGGCAGATCCAGGTCGCTTCGCCGTTCCCGGCCGGCACCCAGCAGATCCTGGCGAAGAGCAGCACGGCGAAGGTGCTTGTCAGCGACTCCAGCTTCGCCCCGCAGTATGTCTTCCCCGAGGTGTGGGTGGCCAGCCCGGCTCTGGTCAAGAACCACCCGCAGTCAGTGCTGGCCTTCCTCAAGGCGTTCATCATGGCCAGCGACTACCGCCGGGCGCACCTGGCGGCCGCCGTCAGCCTGGCCGCGAAGGCGGCCGACAGCACGACAGCGGCGCAGCAGTACCTGTCGTCGAAGACCACCTGGCTCAGCTCGGCCGCCATCGCGGCCGACAACGCGGCGGGCACCACCGACAAGTGGTTCACCGCGCTGAACAACCTGTTCGTCACCACCGGCCAGGCGACCACGGTGGCGGCGCCGGCCAGCTACAACAACACCGCGCTGTTCAAGCAGGCTTACGGCGAGGTCTACGCCGGCTAGCGCGACGGTCCGGGCGGGCCCGTGCTCGCCCGGACCACAAGCCTGGGCTGCACCAGGTCGACGACGGCGGAGAGCCGGGCCTCACCCCGCACCGCCGGGAGCAGCAGGTCCATGCAGCGCCTGGCGACCTCCCGCAGGTCCTGGCGCACGCTGGTCAGCGTCGGGACCAGGTACCCGGCCATCTCGCTGTCGTCGTACCCGGCCACGCTGAGCTCTTCGGGCACCCGCCGGCCGAGGTCCGCCGCCGCGCGCAGCGCGCCGGCCGCCATCTGGTCGTTGGCCGCGAAAATGGCCGTCACCGGGGCCGCCCCGTCCCGGTCGTCAGCGGTCAGCAGCCCGGTGGCCGCCCGGTAGCCCGACGCCATGCTCCAGTCGCCGACGGCCGGCTCGGGGACCGTGCGCCCGTCCTCGGCCAGCGCCTCCCGCCACGCGCTGACCCGCGCCGCGGCGGGGTAGGAGCTCGGCAGGCCCGAGATATGGTGCACGGTCGCGTGCCCGAGCCCGAGCAGGTGCTTGGTGACGAGCCTGCTGCCCGCGGCGTGATCGACCCCGACGGTCGCGTAGGGCACGTCCTGCGCGCCCTCGGCGACCACCACCGGCAGCTCACGCGGCAGCCGCAGGTTCGGGGTGTCCAGGATCCTGGCCTCGATGACAAGCAGACCGTCCACCGCGTGGTCGGTGAGCCCGCGGATCGCGGCCTGCAGGTCGGCGTCGGTCGCGTCGGGCACGCTGCCCACGAAGACCGCGTAGCCGCAGTCCTGGGCCAGGCGGATCGCCTCGTCAACGATCAGCAGGTTGCCGAACTGGGTCAGGTCAAAGCACAGCACGCCGAGCGAGCCGTACTTTCCGGTGGCCAGCGCGCGGGCACCCGAGTGGGCCCGGTAGCCGAGCTGTGCGAGAACCTGCTCGACGCGCTGGCGGGTCGCGGGAAGCACGTTGCCGCTGCCGTTGACGACGCGCGACACGGTCTGCGTGGAGACCCCGGCAAGGGCGGCCACGTCCACCAGGGACGGCTGCCCGGACTGCCATTCCCCGGGACGGCGCGGCATGACGGTTACCCCTTACGCTGCGATGGCATCTGGTCGCGGCGGCTACTCGCCGGCGCCCGGCCCGGTCTCCTGGTGGCGGGTGCCCTCGAAGTCGCTCAGCGAGGTGTCGTAGTCCTTGCCGCCGACCGGGTACATCGTGGTCATCCAGTGGTGGAAGTTGTCGCCACGGTCCCGCAGCTCGGTATAGAGGCGGTGCAGCAGGTCGTCGCGGATGCCGGCGTACGCCGGGTCGTCGTAGACGTTGCTGAGCTCATCGGGGTCATGGTCAAGATCGTAGAGCTCGTTGAGGCTTTCCGGGTTGACGATGAGCTTCGCGGTCGCCGTGCGGATCATCCGCTGCGGGTACGGGAAGTGGTGCCCGTGGAACTCGGCCAGCACGGCGTCGCGCCACTGACCGCCCGGGTCCTCGCCTCTGGCCAGCGGCAGCAGGCTCGTGCCGTCCGCGTCCGGGTCGGGCTCGAGGCCGGCGATGTCGAGAATCGTCGCCGTGTAGTCGAGCAGGCTGGCGAACCGCTCCTCACGGCGGGGGGACTGGCCGGGCACGCGCAAGATCGCGGGGATCCGGTAGATGTCGTCGTACATCGCCGGACCCTTGTCGTGCAGCCGGTGCGAACCGGTGAACTCGCCGTGGTCGGCGGTGAACACCACGTTGGTGGTGTCAGCGAGGCCGAGGGTGCGCAGCGCGTCGAGGATGCGGCCGACCTGCTGGTCGATCAGCGTGACGTAGCCCCAGTAGGCCGCGATCAGCCAGCGCCAGGTGTCGGCCGATAGTGTGTCGAACGTCCAGTGCTGCGAGTAGCGCTTCTGGACCGTCGGCTTGCGCTCGAACGTCTCGCTCATCGAGGCGGGCAACGTGACCAGGTCCTTGCTGTACATTTCCAGGTAATCGGGCGGCAGCAGGTAGGGCAGGTGCGGGCCGAAGAAGTGCGTGGCCATGAAGAACGGTCGCTGGTGCTCGTGATAATCGGCCGCGTAGTCCGCAAGCCAGGAGACGGTCTCGGCCGCGAGGAACGCCTCGAACGTCGCGTCGGCGGGCAGGTCGAGCCGTCCGGCGAGCAGGTTGCCCGGCTGGCCGTTGGGAAACGTGCCGCGGACGGGATCGCGCAGCGCGGGCGCCCGCAGGCCGCGCTTGGCGAGCCACCCGGTGTACTTCGGGTGGTATACCGGGTTGTGCCAGCCGGGGAAGTGGGTGCCGTCGAACCCGAAGTCGTCGGGTCCGCGGCGGCGCCCGACGTGCCACTTGCCGGTGAGCCCCACGTTGTACCCGGCCTCGCGCAGGCGCTGGGAGAACGGGGTGAACGCGTCGGACAGCTCCTCGATGTAGCCGACGTTGCGCTCGTAATTGGCCAGCAGCCGGTGCCTGAACGGCATGACGCCCGTCAGCAGGCTCGCCCGGGCCGGCGAGCAGATCGCCGTCGGGGTGAAGCACGAGCCGAAGACCGTGCCCTCGGCCGCCAGGCCGTCAAGGGCCGGGGTGCGCACGTGCGGGTTGCCGTAGCAGCCAAGCGTGTCGGTTCGGTGCTGGTCGGTCATGATGAACAGGATGTTCGGTGTCCGCGGCATCTGCTCTCCGGTGCGTGCGTCAGTTAGCGCTAACATGCGCTGCCCGCCAACATAGGGCCCGGGCCGGCCGGCCGTCAACGTGGCCCCAGTCTCAGGACACGCAGTCCTGGCTAGCCGGGGCGGGCAGCACCGCCGCGGGCAGCGCCGGCGCGGGTCCCGCCCGTGCGGGTCGCGCGGCCGCCGTGCCGGCCCGCCGGCCGTCGGCGCCGGCCGGGTCGTCCGCCCGGCCGTGGACGGCGACGAAGCAGCAGCCCGCCAGGATCAGCGCGAAGCCGGCCAGCGACCAGCCGGTGACGGGCTCGCCGAGCACGATCGCGCCCGCCGCCAGCGCCACCGCCGGGTTGACGTAGGTGACGGCGGTGGCGCGCACCGGCCCGGCCTCCGCGACCAGCGCGGCCATCATCGTCAGGGCCGCGGCGCTGCACACGACGCCGAGCACCGCCACGCTCGCGAGCACCGACGGCGACGGCCACGCGGACGGCCAGCCGTGCGTCAGCGCGACGACGGGCCCGTAGACCACGGCCGAGACCGTCACCCCGATAGCGGTGACGCCGGTCGCTGGCAGGCCGGGCACCCACTTGGCCAGGATCGCCGGCCCGAGCGCGTAGCAGACCACGACGACCAGCACCTGCCCGGCCGCGCCGAGGTCGGCGCCCGCCACGGCGAAGCCGGCCAGCGTGGCGACCCCGGTCATGCCGAGGGCGATACCGAGCCAGTTGCCAGGCGTGAGCCGCTCCGGCTGCCCGAGCAGGAAGGCCACCCCCACGCCGGCCAGCGGCACCGCCGCGATCAGCAGTCCCGTCGTCGAGCTCGGCAGCCGCTGCTCAGCGGAGCCGAGCAGGAACTGCGGCACGATGATCTCGGCCAGCGTGTAGGCGAGCAGCGGCCGCCAGCGGCGCAGCGCCGGACTGAGCTCGCCGCGGGCGGCCGCGACGGGCAGCAGCACTACGGCGGCCAGCGCCGTCCGGGAGAACACCAGCATCGCCGGGCTGAGCTCGCCCACCGCGATCTTGATCAGCAGGTAGGGGATGCCCCAGGCCACGCCGAGCAGGATGAACAAGATCAGGCCTCGCCGTGTCACCCTGCTATCGTTCTTCGCGCTGACTCATGCTGTCCAGCTAGAGTATTTTCGTGAAAAGCATTAGCTGGGACTTCACGGTTGACTGGCGCAAGCTTCGGCTGCTCCACGAGCTTGACCGCCGCGGCACGATCGCGGCCACCGCCGAGGCGATGCACCTGACCCCGTCCGCGGTCTCCCAGCAGCTGGCGGGCCTGGCCAGGGACATCGGGGTGCCGCTGCTCGAGCGGCGCGGCCGCACCGTCGTGCTCACCGGTCAGGCCCGCCTCCTGCTCGATCACGCCGAAGGCATGCGCGAGCTAGCCGAGCGGGCCCGGGCCGCGCTGGACGCCTGGGCGGACGGCACCGTCGGGCACGTGCGGGTCGGCTCGCTCTCCACCGGGATCACCGCGCTGGTGGCGCCCGCCATCGTGCGGCTGGCGGGCGACCGCCCCGGGCTGGCCGTCCGGGTCAGCGAGCAGGAGCCAGGCGACGCGCTCGACCTGCTCGACTCGGGCGAGCTCGAGATCGCGGTGACGGTCGACTTCCCCGGCGCGCCGGCCCGGCAGGACGCGCGGTACCGGCGGGTGGACCTTATCGCCGACGTGATGGACGCGGCCGTCCCGCTCGGGCACCCCCTCGCCAGCAGGACCGCCGTCGACCTGACCGAGCTGGCGGGCGAAGTCTGGGTCGGCGCGGCCGAAAGCGACGCCTGCAGGCACATCGTCACCGGCATCTGCGCCGCCGCCGGGTTCGCGCCGGACATCCAGCACTACTGCCGTGAATGGGACGCCGTCGCGGCGCTGGTGGCGGCCGGCGTGGGCGTCTCCCTCATACCGCGCTCGGCCCAGCCGCTGCGTCCGCGGCTGGCCGTGCTGCCGGTCGTCGGCGCGCCCGCCTCGCGGCTGCTCTACGCGCTCGTCCGGGCCGGGACTGAGCTGGACCCGGGCACCGCCGCGGTCCTCGGCGCGCTCGGCGCCGTCGCCGCCGCCAGGCCCGACGGGATCGCGGCGGTCCCCAGCGACGTCGCCGAGCGGCTTTACCAGGCGTTGTTATCAAGTCGTGATACATTCGCCGGGTGCTACCTGACGCGCCGTTCATCGGCTTCATCCCGGTACGCGACCTGGCCACCGCCCGCGTCTTCTACTCGGCGATGCTCGGGCTGCGGGTCGTCGCCGACACCCCCTACGCGCTGGTCTTCGACGCGGGCGGCACGATGCTGCGGGTCACCCCCGTCCCCGGGCACACCGCGCAGGCCTTCACCGTGGCCGGCTGGTCGGTCGCCGACATCGGGGCCGAGGTCACCGCGCTGGCGCGCAACGGCGTGGAGTTCACCCGCTACGACGGGATGATGCAGGACGGCCTCGGCGTCTGGACCGCGCCGAGCGGCGACCGGGTCGCCTGGTTCAAGGACCCCGACGGCAACAACCTCTCGCTCACCCAGTTCAGCCCCGCTGCCGACTCGACAACCCCCCGGCTGCCAATCCCGTGAGCCTCACCCGTCGCACCGCCAAAGACTGGGTGTGATTTCCGCCCGTATATGGTCGGAATCACACCCAATAAAACGGCCTGGCGCGGTTCGCCGCCCGGCGGCGTCAACCGGTTCGCTCAGACGATCTCGGCGGTGACGGGCGTGCCCAGTTCCACGGTCCTGCTCACCGTGCACAGCGAGTCGTGTGACCGCCGCACCGCGCCCGGCAGCAGCGCCCGCGCCGCGTCGCCGCCCTCGCCTTCGGGGAACGACACGTGGAACCGCACCGCGATGTCGGCCAGGTGGCTCCCGCCGGCGTCGCGGACCTTCTCCGCCGCGACCTCGACGGTGAACGCGTCCGGCTCGGCCCGGCGCGACGTCAGCACGTCCACGTCGACCGACGTGCACGACCCGATCGCGGCCAGCAGCAGCTCGACCGGAGTGAACTCCCCGTGAGCGCCGGTGCCGACCGAGATCGTCCCGCCGCGTTCGTTCGTGACCGTGTACTGGCCCGCCGCGTCGCGCGCGATGCTCACCTGCCGGTGCCCGTCTTGTGCCATCTCCGCCGCCACCTCTCACCAGCCGTATGCCCGGCCCGCCACGCACAACAACGGCGGGTACCGGGGTCATGCCGCCCCCGTTCTGAACATTCCAGTTCTTAACCGCCGGGAAGCGGGCGAATGTGAGTGAACGGCTCACTTACCGCATACAGTCGTCAATGTGACTGGCAAACGCAGCGCCCACGAGCGGTTTCCCGAGGTGATCGACGCCGCCGTGCGGGTGTTCGCCAGGGACGGCTACCGCTCGGCGCACATGAGCGACGTGGCCAAGGAGGCGGGCCTGTCCGAGGCCGCCCTCTACCGCTACGTCGACGGCAAGGAAGGCCTGTTCGTGCTGGCGATCAGGCACGCGCTGCTGCTTGAGCCGCTGCCGGGGGCGGACGACCCGGCCGGCCAGTTCCCCGTGTCGGTGCCGTCGCTGGATGAGATGATCCGCCAGGCCCGCGAGTTCGTGGCCGCCGAGGTGCCGTTCGGCTCGCTGGCGCGGGCGCTGGACAGCGACGACCCGGCCGACCCGGCGGCGGAGCTCGAGCTGATCATGCGCGAGCTGTTCACGCTGGAAGAGCAGACCGCGCGGGCGGCCGACATGATCGAGCGCTCGGCCCGCGAGCTGCCTGGACTGGCCGACCTGCTCAACTCCGGGCTGCGGCGGCCGGTACTCGACGCGCTCGCGCAGTACCTGGACGGGCGGGCCAACACCGGGCTGCTGCGGCAGACCCCGGACACCGCGGCGACCGCCCGCCTGGTGCTCGAGACGCTGACCTGGTTCGCCAGGCACCGGCACTCCGACCCCTACGGCGCCGCCATCCCGCCGTCGCTGGCCCAGGAGACCGCGATCGACGCGCTGCTGCACGCGCTGGTGCCGCCCCGCCACCTGGACAACCGCGACCAGACTGACCGCAACCCGGGGGAGTCCCAGTGACCGCTGCCATCGAGGTGTCCGGCCTGACCATGAGCTACGGCGACCGCGCGGTGCTGCGCGGTGTCGACTTCGAGGTCCAGACGGGCGAGGTCTTCTGTCTCCTCGGCCCGAACGGCGCGGGCAAGACCACCACCGTCGAGATCCTCGAAGGCTTCCGGCAGCGCGGCGGCGGCAGCGTCCGCGTGCTCGGCCTCGACCCGCAGACCCAGTCGTCCAGGCTCCGGATGAGGATCGGCATGGTGCTGCAGGAGTGCGGTTTCCCCCGGCAGGCACGGGTGGCGGAGCTGATCGACAGCTGGCGCGGTTACTACCAGAGCCCGCGCCCGCTGGCCGAGCTGCTGCAGGTGGTGGAGCTGACCCAGGACAGGAACACCCAGGTGAAGAAGCTGTCCGGCGGGCAGCGGCGGCGCCTTGACCTGGCCCTCGCACTGGCCGGCGACCCGGATCTGATCTTCCTCGACGAGCCGACGACCGGGTTCGACCCGGAGTCGCGGCGCCGCTGCTGGGCGGCGATCGAGAACCTGCGCGCGCTCGGCAAGACCATCGTGCTCACCACCCACTACCTTGACGAGGCGGAACGGCTGGCCGACCGGGTGGCGATCCTCGCCGACGGCCGCATCCAGGTCGCGGGCACCGTGCGGCACGTCGCCCGGCAGGCCGGGGTAAGAACCAAGATCAAGTTCACCGCGCCAGAACGGATGCGCGATGGCACGGTCCCGCCGCCCGCCTCGCTCGCCGTCACGGTCAGCGGCGAGGTCGCCGTCTGCGCCGTCCCCAGCCCCGCGTCCGCCCTGCGCGACCTGCTGAGCTGGGCCGCCGCCAACGACCTGGGCGAACTCGAGGACTTGTCGGTCGAATCGCCCACGCTGGAGGACGCGTACCTCCAGCTCGTTACCGGAGGCACCCGCTGAACACCGCCCAGGCACTGAATCCGCGGCTGGTACCCGGCCGCACCGTCAGCCTCGCCTTCCGCCAGGCGCTGCTCGAGCAGCGCTCGTTCTGGCGCAGCGCCGAGTACGCGCTGTTCACCTTCGCCCTCCCGCTCGCGCTGCTGCTGCTGATCGGGTCGACCACCGCCACCGGCTACCTGCCGGGCACGCACGTCGAGGGCCAGATGATCTTCGTGCCGTCGATCATCGCGTTCGGCGTCATCGTGGCCGCCTACGTGAACCTCGGCGGCAAGCTGGCCACCCTGCGGCACGACGGCGTGCTCAAGCGGATGCGGACCACGCCGCTGCCGGCCGGCGCCTACCTGTCCGGGGTGCTTGGCAGCACGGCCGCCACCACGCTGGCGATCACCGCCTGCATCATCGCCATCGGGGCGGCCGCCTTCGGCGCCGTGCCGCGGGCGAGCGGCCTGCCCGAGCTCGCCGGCGGCCTGCTGCTCGGCGTCGCCTGCTTCGGCGCGCTTGGCGTCGCGCTCGGCTCAGTGGCCGGCAGCGGCGAGTCGGCCGCGCCGATCGCCAACGCCAGCTACCTGCCGCTCGCGATCATGTCAGGCATCTTCGACCCGACCTTCCCGGTGCCTGGCTGGCTGTCGGCGGCGGTCGGCTTCTTCCCCGTCCGCGCGCTCGCCCAGATCCTCCAGCAGGCCTACACCCCGGTCGAGCACGCCCCCGTTACCGACCTGTTCGTGCTGCTCGCCTGGACCGCGGCGGGCTGCACCGTGGCCGCCTGGCGCTTCCGCTGGCATTAACGGCCGCCCGCTGGTCGTGCTAGCCGTACTTTCGCGCCTCGGCTGGCACGATCGCGGCGGATGCGGGTCCGGCCGCAGCATCGAGGCATGAGAACACAAACTCGCTCGGCAGTCGGTCGCAGCACCGTCATCACGGACGACAATCACAGCATGAGCGAATCGGCCGCCTCCCCGCTGCGGCACGTCATCGAGGCGCCCTTCACCCGGCGTGCCTGGGCTGAGGTCGGCTACACCCTCGCGACCTTCTGGCTGGCAGTCGTGGCCGTCGCATTCAGCCTGCCGATGCTAGAAAACGGGCTGCTGTGGGCGGCCTCCACACCGGTCCTGCGCTGGTTCAACCGGGGCGCCCGCTACCTCGCCCTCGCACTGCTCGGCGAGGACATCCCCGCCCCGCCGCCGCTGCGGCCGGTGCTGCTGACCAAGGTGGCGACCCGTGATGCCGCGGCCGCCAGCCGCCTCGCCAGTGCCGCCGTCACGGCCGGCGGCAAAGCGCGCGAGTGGGAGTCGAAGCCGGGAGTCACCGTCAAGCGGCTGCCGCAGGCGCGGGTCGCCGAGCTGGCCGCCGGCGCGGGCATCGCTACCAGCACGGTGCAACCGCAGAACGCGTTCGCTAGCTGGATGGGCGCGCGCACCCTGGACCCGGTCGCCTGGCGGGCCCGCGGCTACTTCGCGCTGAAGCTGCCGCTGGCCGCCGTCGGCCTGGCCGTCATCGCCGCGACCTGGTTCGGCGGGCTGTACTGCCTGACCTATCCCGCCTGGTGGGCCCTCGGCGTCCACGCCTCGTGGTTCTCGACCCAGCCCGGGGCGTTCGTCCTGCTGCCGCTTGGCGTCTTCCTGCTGCTGGCCGGGCCGCAGGCGACGCACGGTCTCACCGAGACCGACCGCTGGCTGATGCGCGCCCTGCTCGGGCCCGGTTCGTCGGCGGCCCGCATCCAGGTGCTCGAGCAGAGCCGGGCCCGGGCGGTCGACGACTCCGCCGCCCGGCTGCGCGCCATCGAGCGCGACCTCCACGACGGCACCCAGGCGCAGCTCGTCGCCCTGGCGATGAAGCTGGGCCTGGCGAGGGAGAAGCTGCACGACGCGGCCGGGGTCGACCTGACCCGGGTCACTCAGCTGGTCGAGGACGCGCACCGCGGCGCGGTGGAGGCGATCACCGACCTGCGCACGCTGGCCCGCGGCATCCACCCGCCGGTGCTCGACAACGGACTGCCTGACGCGCTCGCCACCCTCGCGAACCGCAGCGCGGTCCCGGTCGAGCTCGTCACCGATGTCCCCGACCGCCCGTCGGCCGCGATCGAAACCATCGCCTACTTCTCCGCCGCCGAGCTGCTCGCCAACGTGGCCAGGCACAGCGGCGCCAGGCACGCTACCCTCGAAGCCGTGCACGTCCCAGGCCTGCTGCGGGTCCGCGTGACCGACGACGGCGCCGGCGGCGCGCGCCCGGTACCTGGCGGCGGCCTGCGCGGGCTGGCCGAGCGCGTCCGCACCGTCGACGGCCGAATCGAGGTCGACAGCCCGCAGGGCGGACCCACCACCGTCACCGTCGAACTCCCGTCCCGCGCCTGAGCACGCGGCCGTCATGCGCATCGTCATCGCCGAGGACTCCGCCGTCATCAGGGCGGGCCTGAGAGAGCTGCTGGCCGACCGCGGCCACGAGATCACCGCCGCGGTCGGTGACGCCGACGCGCTGATCGCCGCCGTCGCCGCCGACCAGCCCGATGTCGCGATCGTCGATGTCCGGATGCCGCCTGACCACACCGACGAGGGACTGCGCGCCGCGATCGACATCCGCCGGGCCTACCCCGGTGTCGGCATCCTGGTCTTCTCCCAGTACGTCGAGACCAGGTACGCGGCCGACCTGCTGCGGATGCGCGCAGGCGGGGTCGGCTACCTGCTCAAGGACCGCGTCGCCGACGTCGCCGAGTTCGCCGACGCGATCAGCCGGGTCGCGGCGGGCGGCACCGCCCTCGACCCCGAGGTCGTCACCGGCCTGCTCAGCGCCACCCGCCACGCGGACGCGCTCGACGCGCTCACCCCGCGCGAGCGCGACGTGCTCGCGCTGATGGCCGAAGGCCGGTCCAACAGCGCCATCGCCGGCCGCTACGGCGTCTCCGAGCGCGCGGTGGAGAAGCACGTGGGCAACATCTTCAGCAAGCTCGGCCTGCCGCCGTCCGACTCTGACCACCGCCGCGTGCTGGCCGTGCTCGCCTTCCTCGGCGAGCGGTAACGCGTCCTCGGCGAGCGCTAACGCGAAAACGCGCCAGGCCGGGTGGCCTGGCGCGTCCGCTGTCTCCCCGTGCCGCCGCGGTCAGGCGGCTTCCTGCGCGGCGGGCTCCTTCGCCGAAGCCTGCCCCGCTGGCGACGAGCCGCCGGGCTGGTGGAAGTCCTTGGCGCGGATCAGCACCATCGCGCATACCGCGCCGACCAGGGCGACGCCCGCGGTGACGAACATCAGCTCGTTCAGCGCGGAGGCGAAGCTCGACCGCAGCGCCAGGGCGACGGCCGCGCGGTTCGACGCGGGCACCGAGCTGATCAGCTGGCCGACCGAGCCCTGGCGGATCGCGTTGACCATGCTGCCCGCCGACCCGGCCAGTGACGGCGGCAGCGCGGCGGTCAGGTGGCTCTGGATCGCCGAGGTGAAGATCGAGCCGAGCGCGGCGATGCCGGTCGCGATGCCGACCTGACGGAAGGTCGAGTTGACGCCTGAGGCCATGCCGGCCTTCTCCGGCGAGACGACGCCGATCGCGGTGGACGCGAGCGGCGGGTTCACCAGCCCGCCGCCCAGCCCGGCGACGATGAAGCCGGGGACCAGGTGCGTCCAGTTCGAGTCGCCGTTCAGCCCGGTCATCACCAGCAGCCCGACGCCGACCAGCAACAGGCCAGGGCCGATCAGCCAGCGCGTCGGTACCTTGGAGCTGAGGCGCCCGGCCACCACCGACGTGGCCAGCTGCGCCAGGCTGAGCACCGCGATCCGCAGCCCGGCGTCAAGGGCGGAGTAACCGAGCACGTCCTGCAGGTAGATCACGAAGTACAGCAGGACCGCGTACAGCGACCCGTTCATCGCGAAGGCCGCGATCGCGCCGCCGCTGAACGTGGGGACGCGCAGCAGCGACAAGTCGAACATCGGGTGCGCGACCCGGCTCTCGACCACGCCGAACGCGGCCAGCAGCGCTACGCCGGCCGCTAGGCAGGCGATCACCCCGGCGTCTGACCAGGTGCTCTCGCCGGCCCTGATGAGGCCGTACACGAAGCTGATCAGGCCGGCCGTCAGCGTCACGAAGCCGGCCCAGTCGGGCGCCGTCGGGTGCGGCGAGCGCGATTCCTCGATCCGCAAGACCGTCACCGCCAGCGCGAACACGCCGATCGGTATGTTGACCAGGAAGATGCCGCGCCAGTCCCATCCGGTGACGATGATCCCGCCGAGCACCGGGCCGGCCGCGGTGGCGATGCCGACGACCGCGCCCCACACGCCGAAGGCGACGCCGCGCTCCTTGCCGCGGAAACTGTGCCCGAGCAGCGCCAGCGAGGTCGCCATCATCATCGCCCCGCCGATGCCCTGGCCGCTGCGCGACAGGATGAGCATCAGCGGGTTGACGGCGAGGCCGCACAGCAGCGAGCCGAGCGTGAAGATCGTCAGCCCGATGGTAAACAGCCGCTTGCGCCCGTAGCGGTCGGCCAGCACCCCCGACGTCAGCAGCAGCGACGCCAGGGTCAGCGCGTAAGCGTCAAGTGTCCACTGCACGTCGCTGAAGTCGGCGTGCAGTCCCGACTGAATCGACGGCTGCGCCACGATGACGATCGTCACGTCCAGCAGCAGCATGAACATCCCCGCGCAGACCGCGACGAGCGTCCACCATTTCTTGTCCACTGACTTATCCTCATCTCTTGGCTATTCAGCATCTATCGTGCACGCGATGCTGCTGCTGACCCGGATTCAGTGGCTATCGCGCCGGATCTCGACATCGCTAGGCTGGTATCCGTGAGAACCAGTCAGCTCGACGACGTTGACCGCCAGCTTCTCCACGCGCTCATGGTGGCTCCCCGGGCGCCGTTCCGCCAGTTCGCGGCCGTGCTCGGGGTGTCCGACCAGACGATAGCGCGCCGCTACCGGCGCCTGTCGGAGACCAACGGCCTGCGGGTGTTCGGCCTGGTCGACGGGCAGCGCGCGGGGTGGGTGGACTGGCTGGTCCGGCTGTCGGCCGCCCCCGGCAGTGCCCAGCGGATCGCCGACACGCTCGCCAGCCGCCCGGATACCCGCTGGGTGCGGCTGTACTCGGGCGGCACGGAAATCGTCTGCACGCTGCAGGCGCGCAGCCCGGAGCAGCGCAACGCCCTGTTCCTGCAAGGACTGCCTGGCAGCCGGCACGTCAGCGCGATCACCGCGCAGATGATCCTGAACGTGTTCACGCCCGTCGCCTACCAGGAATACGCCAGCGCCCTGTCGGCCGCCCAGCTGACGGCACTGCGGGAAAACGAACCCGAGCCCCCGCAGGAGCTGTCTGGCGCGACGCCGGCGCCGGGGACGGGGAACGCCTGGGTGCCGTCCGGCGCGACGGTGCTGCGCGCCGAAGACGACCCGCTGCTCACCGAGCTGGCCATGGACGGCCGGGCCCCGGTGGCCGACCTGGCGGCGGCGACGCACTGGCACGAGTCGACCGTGCGGCGGCGGATCGAAGAGCTGCGGCGGGCGGGGCTGCTCTACTTCGACATTGACATCGACGATCAGGTGCTCGGAGTCAGAACGAACGTGATGCTGTGGCTGAAAATCGAGCCGGCCTCGCTTGAGGCGGCCGGGCGGGCGGTGGCGGCTCACCCGGAGATACCGTTCGCCGCCGCGACGACCGGGCCCACCAACCTCGCGGTCAGCGCCGTCTTCAGGAACACCCGTCAGATGTACGACTACCTGACGACCCGGCTGGCCGATCTGCCTGGCTTGCAGTCCGTGGAGAGCGCCCCGGTCATCGGCACGGTCAAGCGGGCGGGCCGGGTGGAGGCGGCACCTCAGCGTTGAGGGCCTTGACCACGGGCCGGAGCGCGGTTAGCGCTGGCCGGCCATCGTGAAACGCTGGGCCGCGAGGATGCGGCGGACTTCCTGGGTCTCCGGGTCAGCCTCGGCGCCGTCGGTGCGGGCGATGGCGGCCTCGATGTCGTTCAGGTCGTTGGCGGTGGTGTACGCCGACAGCTCGCGCCACATGGTCTGGCGCCGGGCGTACGCCTCCCGGATCTCGCTGAGGCGGGTCAGGACTGCGGTCCTCATATGGGTTCTTCCTTGCCTGTCGTTGCGGAACTGCTGACCCCTCCAGTGAATCCGGTTCTGATTCATGCGTCCAATGACTTAATCGCAACCAACCCATGCGTTAGGGTCATGGGATATGGATACCGAAGTGCTTCGCTGGTTCACGATGGTGGCCGAGGGCGCGACCGTGACCGAGGTCAGCGAGGTCGAGATGGTCACCCAGTCCGGCGTGTCGCGGGCCCTGGCCCGGCTGGAGGCGCAGGTCGGGGTGCCGCTGCTCGAGCGCGCGGGCCGTACCCTGCGGCTGACCAGGACCGGTGAGGTGTTCAAGCCGCACGTCGACCGGATGCTCGAGGAGCTGCGCGCCGGACTGGACGCGGTGGCGCAGTCGGTGTCGCCTGAGACCGGCACGGTGGCGGTCGCGTTCCCGCAGTCCCTCGGCTCCTGGCTGGTGCCCGACCTGCTCGGCAGCTTCCGGGCGGCCCACCCGGGGGTCGGCTTCCGGCTGACGCACGTCAGCGACGAGCTGCACGGGCTGCCGCTCGACGGCGGCGCGGCCGACTTGGAGATCGGCACCCGCCGCTTCAGGACCGGCCCTGAGGCGGTCCGTCCGGGTGACCTGGCGGTGCGGACGGAGCGGATCGGCGTCGAGCCGCTGCGTCTCGCCCTCCCGGCCGCGCATCCGCTCGCCGCCCGCCAGGACGACGGCACCTGGCGGGACAGCGGGGCCGGGCACGGTGACGGCGGCCTCGGCGACTCGGGCAAGCCGGGTATCCGGCTGGCCGAGGTGGCGGGGGAGCCGTTCATCGCGCTGCGCACCACCTCGGCGCTACGCCACCTCGGCGACGAACTGTGCGCGGCGGCCGGGTTCCGGCCGAAGGTGGTCTTCGAGGGTGACGACATCTCCAACGTCCGCGGCCTGGTGGCGGCGGGCCTCGGCGTCGCCATCCTCCCGGCGCCGCGGGCCGGCTCCCCGGTGGCGGGGCCTGGCCCGGTGCTCTACCCGCCGATCCTCGACGACGGCGCCGAGCGGGAGATCTACCTGACCTGGGCCGCCGACAAGATCCTGCTGCCGGCGGCCGAACTGTTCCGCAGGCACGTCATCGACACCGTCAGCACCGGGCGCATCCGCCCGGTCAGCGGCTAGCGGCCGCGCGCGGGGACTCGCTCGCGGGGGCGCGCGGAGCAGGCATCCCGCCGGCTGACCCCGGTGCGGTGCGGGACGCGTGCACTAGGCTTGCCCGGTGGTCCAGCCCGCGGCATTCTTGCTTGACGCCTACCAGACGCTCCTGTACACCGACTTCGGCTCCTACGGCGACGAGCTGCCCCGGCTGGCTGGCGTGCCTGCCGAGTCCCTGTTCCGCTCCTACGCGCGGGTGGCTCCGCTGGTCACGGTGGGCAAGACGACCGTGGCCCAGGCGTTCGGCGAGGTACTCGAGATGAACGGCATCGTGCCGCGGCCCGAGCTGGAGCGTGCGCTGGCCGCCAAGCACCGTGAGGCGCTGCTCAAGGCGGGCCACCTGTACGACGACGTGCTGCCTTTCCTGCGCTCCGCCCGGGCGGCCGGGGTCAAGACCGCGATCGTGAGCAACTGCGACGAGAACCTCCGCGCGCTGCTCACCGAGCTCGGGGTGACACCGCTGGTCGACGCCTTCGCCCTGTCGTGCGAGGTGCACGCCGCTAAGCCGGACAAGAAGATCTACGCCGCCGCGCTGCACCGCCTGCGGGTCCGCCCCGGGCAAGCCGTGTTCGTCGACGACAACGCCGGGTTCTGCGCCGGGGCGCAGACCGTGGGCCTGACCGCGCTCCGCATCGCCCGCGGCGCCGAGGTCACCCCCGTCCCCGGCCTGACCACCATCCGCTCGCTAACCGAGCTAGAACCCCAACTGCACCCCTAACCCCGCCCACCTCGCCTCTAGCCCCCCAGACGCGCCAGCATCCCAACTGCAACCCGCGCCCCACCCCAGTCGCAGCCGCGCTCTCAAACCGCGTACCACCCCTGCCAGCACCCCGCCAGCACCCCCTGAGGTGCCAGCACCTCCACCCGCACTCCGCCGGCACCTCCACCCGCACTCCGCGGGCACCTCCACCCGCACTCCGCCGGCCCCCCCGCACCCCGCCGGCACCCCACTCCCACCAGCCCCGCTAGCTACCCGCAGCCCTGGCTCCACCCCACTCACACCCCAGCCGCGCCGCGCATGCCGAGGCTCGATCGGCAGCTTCCCATGCATCGACCGCGGCGGAGCTGGCCGCGTGCTGACGCTTCTCCGGTTGCTGAAGTGACTGGTCAGGATATTGTTGTGGAAACTTTTGTCTAAGTGGAAACTTTCATGTACCAGGGCACGAAAAGACTCCATTATCTTTAGGCCAGCCAGCGATTATGGCAGTTGCTGCGTCTCACGCACTCGCCAAGCTGCTCAACCGGATCTCCGACAAATGGGTGACGCTGGTCCTGTCCGCGCTCGGCAGCGACGGCTCGCACCAGTCCGTGGCCGGCTGTGCCGGCGAGCCCCGGTCGATGCGTTACTCGGAGCTGGCCCGCCTGCTGGCGGGCGTCAGCCAGAAAATGCTCACCCAGACGCTGCGCTCGCTGGAGCGCGACTGTCTCGTCACCCGCACGGTGCTGCCGACCGTGCCGGTCACGGTCTCGTACGAGCTGACCGACCTCGGCCTGTCGCTGCACGAGATGATGCGTGGCCTAAAAACCTGGGCCGAGAGCCACATGGACGACGTGCTCGCCAACCGCACGGCCTACGACGCGGCCTCATGACGCAGGCGGGAACCGCTTCGCCGTGACGAGGGATCGCCGGGCCGTCAGCTCACGGCCGCCTTCTCGATCACCGCGGCGGCGTCGGGGACGGTACGGCCAGCGAAAGCCGGCCGGCCGCCGTACGGGTCCTCGTCAGTCCACAGATTCGTCGGCGCCTGCTTGCGCACGACGGGAATGACCTCGGCGGCCAGCCGGGCGAGCATGTCCATCTGCTGCTCATGCGGGATCATGGTGGGCAAGCTGAACGACTGCAGGTCGTGCCCGAATGCCTCGTGGAAGTACATGATCTTGTCGATGACCTGCTGCGGGCTGCCGACCAGGACCGGGCCGCGCGCGATCGCGTCGTCGATGTCCGTGAAGGTCATCTCATTGCCGGGGGTGTGATTGCCCGGCCGGTTGAAGAACGCCACCATCTGCTCGTAGACCGGCCCGTAGCGCTCGCGGGCCTCCTGGGTGGTGTCCGCGAGGAAGAGGAACCCGGCGCCGGCGCCGACGAACGCGTACCGGGGATCGTGCCCGTGCCGTGCGTACTCGGCGCGGTAGTGGTCGATGAGCACCGTGTAGTTGTCGCGTGGCTGGATCGCGTTGGCGCTGAACAGCGGGTCGCCCCACTGCGCGGCGAGCGCCGCGGAGGTCAGGGTCGTGGCGGAGCCGTGCCAGACCCGGGGCGCGCCCGCGAACGGCCGCGGCAGGCTGGTCACCGCATTGAGCGGCGGCCGGAACTTGCCCTCCCAGGTGACGTTCTCCTCCCGCCACAGGCGGCGCAGCAGCTCGTACTTCTCCGCGAGCTGGTCCCACTGCTCGCCCGCCGCGACCCCGAACATCGGCAGCTGGCGCTGCTCGTTGCCCTTTCCGATGACCAGCTCGACCCGCCCGCGCGACAACTGGTCGACGGTGGCGTAGTCCTCGGCCACTCGCAGCGGGTCAAGGACGGAAAGCACGCACACTCCGGTCTGGATTCTGACCCGGGTGGTGCTGGCCGCGATGGCGCCGAGGACCACGGTGACGCCGGCCGACAGGAACGGGCCGGCGTGCCGTTCGCCGACGGCGACCGCGTCGAAGCCGAGCTTCTCCGCCTGGCGAGCCGAGGCCACCGCCTGCTCAAGCCGGTCGGCCGTACTGACAAGCCGGCCGGTCACCGGGTTCTGGATATTGGGCAGGATGTCAAGCAGCTGAAACCGCATGACGCCAACAACAACCGTTAGCGGGCGCGGCTTCCGGGCGCGTCCGTAATTCCTGTGTTTCCGGTCGTGATTCCGCTGTATCCGGTCGTCGGCCCCGGCCCACCCGGCCCCGGCCCCGGCCGTCGGCCACCGTGCCGGGTGGGCCGGTCTAGGCTCGGGCTCATGACCCACAGCACCGGCTCGCCTGCGCCGGCCTGCCGCACGGCACTGGTGACGGGCGCGACCAGCGGCCTCGGGCTCGCGATGGCCGGCGCCCTGGCCGGGGCGGGGCTGCGGGTCGCGGTGGCCGCGAGGTCGGCCGACCGGGTGGCGGCCGTGGCGGCCCGCCTGCCAGGCGCGTTCGGTGTCGAGCTTGACGTGCGTGACGAGGAGTCGGTGGCCTACGCGGTCGACCAGGCCTGGGAGCGCCTGGAGAGCATCGACCTGCTGGTCAACAACGCGGGCATCGGCATGCGCACGGTCAACCCGGAGTTCCTGACCGAGCCCGCCGCGTTCTGGACGGTGCCCGCCGACGGCTTCCGCGACGTGGTCAACACCAACCTGACCGGGTATTTCCTGGTCGCCAGGGAGGTGACGCCGCGGATGCTCGCGTCCGGCGGCGGCCGCATCGTGAACATCTCGATGAACTACGCGACGATGACCCGCGGCGGCTTCGTGCCCTACGGCCCGTCCCGGGCGGGCGCGGAAGCGCTGTCCCGGGTGATGGCGGCCGACCTGCGCGGCACCCCGGTCACGGTCAACAACCTGCTGCCCGGCGGCGCGACCCGCACCGGCATGGTTCCCGCCGGGCACGCGGCCGGGGTCAGGAACCTGCTGGAGCCGGAGGTCATGGGACCGCCGATCGTCTGGCTTGCTTCGGCCGAGGCGGCCGGGGTGCACGACGAGCGGATCACCGCCACCGAGTTCGAGCGCTGGCTCCGTGACCGGCAAGCCGGCTGACAACGCGGCGGCGGCGCGCGTGGCTCAGCGGAAGGACGGCTCCCGGCTGAAGACTTCCTCGACGGCGGGGGCGAAGTGCTCGAGCGGCAGCCAGTCGTAGCCGGGATCGAAGCAGTTCTCGTCGTAGCGCTCGCAGAACTCCACCGTGGCGCCGTACCAGGGGTGCCCGGCGAACTGGTCCCTGGCGTGCTTGTCGCCGCCCATGTTGGGCCCGTAGTAGAACATCTGGAAGAGCGGGTGGTGGGAGACGATCCAGCACAGCTCTTCCGAGACGAACGGCCGCAGCACCGCCGCGGCGTAGCTGCCGTGCGAGTACGGGGCGAGGCTGTCGCCGATGTCGTGGATCAGGGTGGCCACCACGTAGTCGACTGACTTGCCGTCCCGTTCCGCACGGGTGGCGGCCTGCAGGCTGTGCTCAAGGCGGCTGACCGCGTAGCCAGCCGCGCCGCCGTCCTCCAGAGCCCGCACCGCGTCGACTACCCGCACATGCAGGGTGCTGGCAGCCGCTGTCTCGGCCGCCTCGATAAGTGCGAACTCCTCGGCCGTGCCGTCCTGCATCCGGGTGAACCGGGCTCTCGTCAGCTCGCTCACGACCCCAATCCTTCCGCACCACGCCGGGTACCAGGGCACACGGTACGCGATCAGCCTGGCCGCCGGCCATCGTCAAGCGGAGCCGCGGGGGGAGTGGTGCGGCGCCCGGCCGAGCGACCCGTTACGCCCGCGCGGCGATCAGCTGGACGGCGGGTCCGTCGTCGCGAACAAGTCGATACCGTGACTGGCCGCGTGCGTGACCAGCAGCCTGCTGACCAGCCGCGCGAGCGCCGCACGGTCCCGGCCGGGCAGCAGGGCGAGCATGGCGGTGACGTCGGCGGCGAACAGCGCCCGGGTCGCGGCCACCTCCGACTGACCCGAGTCGGTGAGCCTGACCAGCACCGACCGCCGGTCGGCGGGCGACGGCACGCGTTCGACCAGGCCGCGGCGTTCGGCCCGGTCCACCAGGCCGGTGACGCTCGACTTGTCGAGGTCGAGCAACCGGGCAAGCTCGTTCATCGTCGGCTCGCGGTCTCGCAGCACGCCGAGCAGGCGCGTGGCCGGCAGTGACAGGTCGTGCTCGGCGGCCCGGCGCTCAAGCAGGCCGGCGATCACGAACGAGAGCTGGGTCAGCCCGTCGACAAGGTCGAGTTGCGCGCGGGCGGCTTCCGGTCGGTGCGGCATAGGGCCATGCTAGTTGATTTAGTACGTGAGACCAACTAAATTAGTAGGTGACACAAACTAAATGGACTCAGGGAAGGATGCGGGCATGACGATGATGAACGCCGCCGTAGTGACCTCGTTCGCCGAGCCGCCGCACTATCAGCGGTTCGAGGCGCCGGCGCCGGGCGACGGCGAGGTGCTGGCCGACGTGCTCGCGGTCGGCCTGCACCCGCGGGTCCGGAGCGGGGCCGCGGGCAGCCACTACACCAGCAGCGGCACGCTGCCGATGATCCCCGGCGTGGACGGCGTCGGGCGGCTGCCCGACGGGAGGGTCGTCTACTTCGCATCAGATAACGACGTGCTCGGCACGATGGCGGACAAGGCGCTGGTCGACCCGCGCCGCACGGTCGAACTTCCCGCGGGCACCGACGTGGCCGGGATCGCCGCCGCGATGAACCCGGCGATGTCGTCCTGGGTGGCGCTCCGCCGCCGGGTCCCGTTGCAGCCAGGCCAGAGCGTCCTCATCCTCGGCGCGACTGGCAACGCCGGCGCGATGGCGGTGCAGGTGGCCAAGCGGCTGGGGGCGGGCCGGGTAATCGGCGCGGGCCGCGACCCGGGCCGGCTGCGGGCGCTCCTCCCGGCCGGGGCCGACGACGTGGTGCAGCTGACCGACGACGCCGACGCGACCAGCGCGGCCCTGGCCGCCGCGGCGGCCGAGACCGACATCGTGCTCGACTACCTGTGGGGCAAGCCGGCGCAGCAGACGATGATGGCGCTGCTGACCGCCAGGTCCGACCGCGGCCGCGCACTCGACTGGATTCAGATCGGCGCGATCACCGGCCCGACGATCGAGCTGCCCTCGGCGGCGCTGCGCTCGGCCAACTTCCGCCTCCAGGGCAGCGGCCAGGGCTCCGTCTCGCCGCGCGGCTACCTGGCCGAGCTCCCGTCCCTGGTCGGCGAGATCAGCGCGGGCACGATCGCCGTCCGGACCAGCACCATGCCGCTGTCCGAGGTCGAGGAGGCCTGGACCCGGAAGGAAATCCCCGGCGAGCGCACCGTCCTGGTGCCCTGAAGATTTACTCGCGTACCAGTACGAGGGCCAGGCTGGGAACGACGAAGGACACGAGAAAGAGCGGCAGGAACCGCTTCCCGGTGCACCGGAAGGCGGCGGTCTCGCCGTCGGCGGCGTCGAAGGTCTTAGCCCGGCTTGAGTTCCGGCCGCTGCGTACTTGGAGGGTGTGGCGCCCAGGTTGGACTGGCGTCTCCATCGTGTCGTTCATTGCGAGCGACCCGACACGCTTACCGTCAACCTCGACGTCGTACGGGCCGCGACGGACCTCCGCTCCGATCGACTTGTGCGTCAGCTTCAGCGTTGCCGACATCGTTGATCTCCCTTTTTGTTATATGACTTATAGAACAGACAGAGTAGCAGTCAGACTGCTGCCGTGCCGCCTCGGGGGAGCGGCCCCCGGCTGGTCGGCATGAGGCCCGGCGGCCGGCCGAGCATTTGACGCTAGAGTGTAGTTTGTTCTATAACTGCTGTCACACAGACCACCGGACCGGGTCTGACCGTCAGCCGCGAGGGAAGCCGGCGAAGAGCGCGGCGGTCCGCGAGACCTGGAGGCGTGGTGCTGCTGAGCATCGAACCGGACGGCCCCGTGCCCATCTACCAGCAGATCAGGGACCGGATCGTGGAAGCGATCGCCCGCGGACGGCAGCCGGCCGGCTCCGCGCTGCCGCCCATCAGGCAGCTGGCGGTCGACCTGGGTGTCAACTTCCACACCGTGAACAAGGGGTACGACCTGCTGCGTCAGGAGGGCCTGCTGCGGCTGGGCCGGAAGTCCGGCGCGGTGGTGCGCCGCGACGCCGGCAGCGGGCCGCCGGATCCCGGCTGGGCCCGGGACTGGACAGGGCGACTGCAGACGCTGCTCGCCGAGGCGGCCGCCCAGGGGATGCCCGCCGCCGGCATCGTCGGTGAGTGTGAGGCTGCCGTCGCAGATTTCGCCTTTCCCGCCGCTCCGTGGAACGGAAGCGTAAGCCCGGCGTGAGCCTGGCCGTGGTTTCCCCGGTGCTCGTCGTCGGGGCGCTGACGTGCTCGCTGCCCGCGGTGACGCGGCCGGCTCTGCAGTTCGGGGTCCGCGTTCCCCCGGAGCGGGCGGGGGCGCCGGTTGTCAAGCGGGAACGACGGGCCTATTACTGGCGGACCGCGGCCATCGGCGTCTGCTGCACCATCGTCGCGGTGACGGTGCAAGGCCACTGGCCGCCATGGCTCACCAGGGTCATCCTGCTGCCGGAGCTGGCCGCGGACTTCGGCTGCTTCTGGGTCGCGCGGCGCGAGATCGCCGCCGTCAAGAAGGCGGGTGACTGGTTCGCGGGAATGCGGCAGACCGTCGTCGCCGATACCAGCTGGCGCACCGATCCGCCCCGCTTCCCGGTGCGCTGGCTGATACCCGGCCTGGCCGTCATCGCGGCGACCGTCGCCGTCGCCGCGCTGCGTTACCCCGCGCTGCCATCCTCCATCGTCAACGCGGCCGGTCACCGGGTGCCGAAGGCGGCGGTCACCGTCCTGGTGCTGGCGGGCCAGCTGTACTTCACCACGGTGTACGGCGGGCTGATGGTGATCGTCTTCCGCTCGCGGCCGGACGTCGAGGCGGCCGACCCCGCGGCGTCGGCGCTGCGCTACCGCCGCTTCCTGGCCGCCGTTACCCGGGCACTGCTGACCCTGGCCGCGCTGATGGACGTCAGCCTGCTGCTGGTCGCCCTGCCCGACTGGCAGGTCTACCGGCTCCCGGGCATCGGCCGGGCCCTGCCGCTGCTCCCGTTCGTGGCGGGCGTGCTGCTGCTGGGGGCCGTCGTCCTGCGAGCGGGGCAGGGCGGGTCACGCCTGAACGGCAACGTGCGCGGCCTCGCCCGCGGGGCCGGGACCGACCGGGATGACGACCGGTTCTGGAAGGCCGGGCTGCTCTACGTCAACCGGGACGATCCCGCCATCGTGGTCGGCGCCCGCTTCGGCGTCGGCTGGACGCTCAACTTCGGCAACCGGACCGCGTGGCTGCTCCTCGCCGGGACCGTCGCCTGGTGGGCCGGCCTGGGCGTGATCGGGACGGTGGCGGGACTGTGACCCGGCGGTTGTCCCGGCATCACAGCGAAGAGCGAGAAACGACAGGCGGAACGAGCGGGCCCGGACGGCACGCCGCCCGGGCCAACTGCCGCAAATATCTCAGATCGGGTAGTGGCCGGCCTCGTCCCTGGTGGTGATCCACTGCAGCTCGGTGAAGTCGGCCATGGAGTGCGGGCCTGACCGGCCCCAGCCGCTGTCCTTGACGCCGCCAAGTGGGAGCTGCGGCTCGTCGGCGATCGTCTGGTCGTTGACGTGCACGACGCCGGCGTCGATGCGCCGGGCGAGCGCGAAGCCGCGCTGGGTGTCGCTGGTGAGCAGGCCGGCCGACAGTCCGTAGGCGGTGGAGTTGGCGATGGCGACCGCCTCCTCGGCGTCCGCGACCGGCTGTGCCACCAGGACGGGACCGAAGGTCTCCTCCGAGTGGATGCGGGCGCCGGCGGGCACGTCGGCCAGGATCGTGGGCCGGTAGCAGGGGCCGTCGGCGGAACCGCCGGCCAGTACCTTGGCGCCCGCCGCGACCGCCTCGTCGACCTCGCGGCTGACCCGCGCGAGGGCGGCCGGGGTGATCAGCGGGCCGATGATCGTGCCGTCCACGGCCGGGTCGCCAGACGGCAGCGTCTGCGCCCGGGCGGTGAGCCGCTCGATGAACGTGTCGTAGACCGGGGCCTCGACCAGCACCTTGCGGGCGTTCATGCAGATCTGCCCGGAGTGGAAGAAGGCGGCGAACGCGGCCGCCTCGACCGCGTAGTCCAAGTCGGCGTCGGCCAGCACGATCAGCGGGTTGTACCCGCCGAGCTCGAGCACGCAGCGCTTCAGCGCCCGCCCGGCCCGCTCGGCCAGGATGCGGCCGGTGACGGAGGAGCCGGTGAAGTTGATGCAGCGCACCTCGGGCCGCTCGAAGAACTCATCCGCGATCGGCACCGCCTCACCGGGGGCGTGGGTGACGACGTTGAGCACGCCAGCCGGGAAACCGGCCTCTTCCAGTACCTCCGCGACGAACAGCCCAGCCGAGATCGGCGCCTCTTCCGACGGCTTGAGCACCATCGTGTTGCCGAACGCCAGCGGGTTCACCACCGTCCGCCACGCCAGCACGTGGGCGCCGTTCCAGGGCGAGATCCCGGCGACGACGCCGATCGGCTTGCGCAGCGCGAGCGCGAACGTGTCGGGGATGTCCGAGCGGATAACCTCGCCGGCCGGCAGGTAGCCCCAGTTGGACGCCTGCCGCAGCAGCCGGGTGGCGGTCAGGATCTGGAAGCCGGCGAAGCCGCCCGCGCACCCCGTCTCCTCGGCCAGCAGCGCCTTGATCTCGTCCGCGCGCCGCTCCACGATGTCCGCGGCCTTCAGGAACAGCGTCTGCTTCTGCGCCGGGGGCATGGCCGCCCAGGCGGGGAACGCGGCGGCGGCCGCGTCCACCGCACGGGCGGCGTCGGCCCTGGTGCCGGCAGGCACGTGAGCCATGACCGTTCCCCTGTAGGGGTCAAGGTCGTCGAACATCCGGTCCGTCCCGGGCCGCGTCCAGTGGCCCCCGATGTACTGCTGGTACTCGCGCATCCAAATCCTCTCATCAGCATGCGGGCGCGCGCTCAGCGACGAAGGGGTCGACGAAGGGGTCATAGACGCCGGAGACGCAGCGGCCGCCAACCGTGTTCCGGCACCTCCGGTAGTCACGGTGGGACCACCATACAGGGACTAATCAGGCACGGCCGCCTGGGCGACCGGTACCGCCGCGGCGCCGCGCCGCAGGCCGGAGAACGCGACCAGCGCGCCGGCCACCGCGACGCCGGCGATGAGGAACAGCGCCGGCCGGTAGGCGGCGAGCGTTGCCGCCGGCGTACCGAGGTGACCTCCGGTGCCTGCCTCCACCACGGCGGTGACGACCGCGAGCACCAGCGCGCCGCCGACTTGGAACGAGGTCTGGAACAGGCTTGCGGCCAGTCCCTGCTCGTCGTCGGGCATCCCGTCGGTGGCGGCCACCGTGAGCGCGGAGAAGCCGAGCCCGAAGGCCAGCCCGACCAGCAGCATCGTCGGCAGCAGCACGCCCGGGTAGTCCGGAGTGACGCCGGCGCGCAGGAACACCGCGTAGGCGGCCGTGAGGCTCACGAACGCGGCCGCCGCCAGCGGAGCCGGGCCGATGCGGCTGATTATGCCGCCGATGCTCACCGACAGCACGGCCACCATGACCCCGGCTGGCAGGAAGGCGAGCGCGGTCGTGATGGGAGACCAGCCGGCCAGGCTCTGCAGGTACTGGGTCGCGAGGAACTGGAAGGAGACGTAGGACCCGAACAGGGTGACCGCGCCGATGTTGGCCCGGCGCAGCGCGGCCGACCGGAAGATCTGCAGCGGCATCAGCGGGTCGCGGCTGCGCGACTCGATCAGCACGAAGGCGGCAAGCCCGGCCGCGACCGCGGCGAACGAGCCGGTCGTGCGCGCGGAGCCCCAGCCCGCCTGCTGCGCGGAGACCACGGTGTAGACGAGCAGCAGCATGGACAGGGTGATCGCAGCCGCGCCCGGCAGGTCGAACGGGCGCCGCTTGGCGGCAGCGGGCGCGGCGGCCGACCGCCCGTCACGCGGGATCAGCCGCCAGCCGGCGATGAGCACGATCAGTGCGACCGGAGCGGGCACCAGCAGCGTCCAGCGCCAGCTCACGGCCGTGAGCAGGCCGGACAGCACCAGGCCGAGGGAGAAGCCGGAGCCACCGAAGGCGGAGTAGACGCTGAACGCCCGGTTGCGCATCGGTCCCTCGGGAAACGTGGTGGTCAGCAGCGACATGCCCGCTGGCGCGGTGAACGCGGCGGCGATGCCCTTCACGAACCGCGCCCCGATCAGCAGCCCGGGTACGCTGGTGAGCCCGCCGAGCAGGGACAAGAGGGCGAACGCGGCGAGCGCGGCCAGGAAGACCCGGCGCCGGCCGAGCAGGTCGGCGGCGCGCCCGCCGAGCAGCAGCAGCCCGCCGTAGCCGAGGACGTAGCCGCTGACGATCCACTGGAGCGACGAGGTGGACAGGCCGAGCGACGTCCTGATGGACGGCAGGGCGACGCCGACCATGGACACGTCGAGCGCGTCGAGGCACAGCGCGCCGCCGAGTACGAACAGCACGCCCCACAGGCGCGGCGACCATTGGAGTCCCGGTTCGGCGGAACCCCCGGCGGGGGAGCGGGACAGGGAACTGGCAGTTGCGGAGGACGGCACGGGCCGTTCGGTTGCCTGCATGGCTTAACCGTATGCATGTACACGCAATGATTGCAAGCGCAATTAATGTACTTGCAAGTAGCCTCGGCACGCGTTAGGATGTGGCCGTGAGCGTGGTCCCTGAGGTCGAGTCGCCGGACGGCGTGGTCGCCGCCTGGCGCGAGATGACGGCCTGCCACGCGGCCATCTGCGCCACGCTGGAGCACGAGCTCGGGCTGAGGCACGGCCTCGGCGTCAGCGACTTCGAGGTGCTCGACCGGCTAGCGGAGAGTCCAGAGAGCAAGCTCCGCGCGCAGGACCTGGCCGAGTCGGTGCACCTGAGCCAGAGCGCGCTGTCAAGGCTGGTCGACCGCCTGCTCAAGAACGCCCTGGTCGAGCGGTGCGCGTGCGACAACGACCGGCGCGGCATCTTCGTCGTGCTGACCGCGGAAGGCCAGCGCCGCCAGGCCGAGGCCGCCGTCACCCACCGCGACGTCCTCGCCCGCCTGCTACCGCCGCGCTAGCGAAAACCCGAAAACCCGAAAACCCGAAAACCCGAAAACCCGAAAAAACGAGTCAGCCGGGAACGACCAGCCTGGTCTCGTAGGCGATCATCACCAGCTGGGCCCGGTCGTGCACGTCCAGTTTCATTAGCAGCCGGCTGACGTGGGTCTTCGCGGTCGCGGCGGAGATGTGCAGCCGCTCGCCGATCTCGGCGTTGGACCAGCCGCCGGCCACCTCCGTGAGGACCTCGCGTTCCCTGACCGACAGCGACGTGAGCACCTCGGGCGGGAAACGCTCGCCCGGCTCCGGCCGGGCGGCGAACTCGCGGATCAGGCGCCGGGTGATCCCGGGGGCGATCAGGGCATCGCCCGCCGCCAGGGTCCTGATCGCCGCCAGCAGTTCCTCCGGCGCGGTGTCCTTCAGCAGGAACCCGCTGGCGCCGGCCCGCAGCGCCCGGTACACGTAGTCGTCCAGGTCGAAGGTGGTCAGCATCAGCACCCGGGTGTCGGCGGTGTCCGGGTCGGTGGTGATCGTCCTGGTCGCCTCGATCCCGTCGACGAACGGCATCCTGATGTCCATCAGGACCACGTCGGGATGGTGCTCGCGGACCAGCGCCACCGCCTCGGCCCCGTTGCCGGCCTCGCCGAGCACCCGCATGTCGGCCACCGCCCCGACCATCACCGTGAAGCCGCCGCGGACCAGCGCCTGGTCATCGGCGACGACCACGCTGATAGTCGCGGCCGCCACCGGGATGCCGCTGCTCACGCGACACCGCCGCCAGCCGGCAGTTCCTCGCCCGCCCTGAACTCGGCGACGGGGATGCTGGCGGTGACCCGGAAGCCGGCCGCGTACGGCCCGGCGCGCAGCTCGCCGCCGAACAGCGCCGCCCGTTCCCGCATCCCGATCAGCCCGTGCCCGCCGCCGGCCCGCGGCGCCCGCGATGCGGGGCCGGACAGCCGCGCCAGCGGGCCGCCCGTCCCGTCGTCGGTCACCTCGATGCTCACCTCGCCCGGCAGGTAACTGAGCCGGATCCTGGCCCGGGTAGGCCCGGCATGCCTGACGACGTTGGTCAGTGCCTCCTGCATGATGCGGTAAGCGGACAGGTCGATCGCCGGCGGCAGCGGCCGGACGGCGCCGTCCACGGTCAGCTCGACCGCCACCCCGGCCGAGCCGGCGGCCGCCACCAGCCGGTCGATGTCGGCCACGCCGGGAGCCGGGCTCAGCTCGGTGTCCTGGCCGTCCGGGTCGCGCAGCACGCTGACCAGCAAGCGCATCTCGCGCAGGGACCGGCGGGTGGTGGTCTCGATGATCGACAGCGCCTCGCGGGCCTCGTCCGGGTCGCTGTCGATCACCATCCGGGCGACCCCCGAGCGCACCGCGATGACGCTCATCGCGTGGGCCACGATGTCGTGCAGCTCCCGCGCGATCTGCGCCCGCTCCTCCACCAGCGCCAGCCGTACCTGTTCGGCCTGCGCCGCTTCCGCGGCGGCCGCCTGCTCGGCCGCGCGCTCTGACCGCTGCCGCGCGTACACCCGGCTGGCCTGCGTGTTCTCTCCGGCCAGCCAGCCCAGCGCCACCATCGTCACGCCGCCGATGCTGGCCAGCACTACCGAGTCTCCGCCGCCGGCGACGCAGGCGGCCAGGAACACGCAGGCGGTGACGCCGGTGATGACCAGCCCGGCCCGCCGGGACGCGACCGCGACCACCGAGTAGAGGACCATGGCGACATAGATCGGCACGCCGACCCCGGCTCGCAGCGTCACCGTGGCCGAAACCACCGGCAGCACCACCGCCAGCGCGGTCCGCGGGAACCGCCGCCGGAACAGCGTGGCCGTCGCCGCCACGACGAAGGCCGCCCAGCCGATAACGTCCCAGGCGATGCCCGAGACCCGCGGCGTTGACGCGTGCATCGGCGCCATGTGGAAGACGACCAGGATCAACGCCACCACCACGGCATCGGTGGCTACCTTCTGGGCGGGCGTGAAGCGGTGCGCGGCCAGCCGGCGGACCAGCGGGAGATGCAGGTCAGCGTCGATCACGGAGTCGTACATGCCTTCGACGGTAACCGAGATGGAACACTCCGCCATACGCCCGCAGGGTGATTGCCGACTACACCAGCTGGTGTACGGGGGCCGCCGCGGCCGCTTCGGTACCCCAGCGGGGTGACCGCAGGTCGAGCCCGCAGGCCCACGCCGCGCGGCCGCCCGGCCGGAACCATGGGATCGCCGGGGGTGACAGACGCTCCCGCCCGTTCGACGCGGAGGTTCTCATGGCCCGGTGGGCTCGCTGGTGCTTTACCCATCGCTGGACGGTGGTGATCGGCTGGCTGCTGGTGCTTGTCGTCGTCACCGGGGTCGGCAAGGCGGTCGGGACCAGCTTCAACACCAACTTCAGCCTGCCGGGGACCGACTCCCAGAACGCGGCGACGCTGCTGACCACGAACTTCCCGGCCGCGTCAGGCGAGGGCGACCAGATCGTGATCCAGGCCACGAACGGGGCCACCATCCGCTCGGCTCCCGTCAAGGCCGCGGTGAGCGCGGCGCTGGACAAGGTCGCCGACGTCCCGGGCGTGGGATCGGTCGTCAGCCCTTACGCGGCGGCGGGCGCGGCCCAGGTGAGCAAGGACGGGACCGTCGCCTTCGCCCGGGTGACCTGGAACGTCCCCGCGGCGCAGGTCACCAGCGCCGAGGCCGGGAAGCTGATCACGGCGGCGGAGTCGGCCGACAGCGGCAGCGTCCGCGTCTCCCTCGAAGGCCAGTCGATCAGCAACTCCGAGCGCCCGACGCTCGGGTTCTCGGTCGGCGTGGCCATCGTCGCCGCCCTGGTCATCTTGCTGATCGTGTTCGGCGGGGCGCTGCTGTCCTCGGTGATGCCGCTGGTGACCGCGGGCCTGGCGCTGGTCACCGGCATCTCGGTGGTGGGGCTGCTGTCGCACGCGATGGGCATTTCCAGCGTGTCGACCGAGCTGGCGGTGCTGATCGGTCTCGGCGTCGGGGTCGACTACGGGCTGTTCATCATCAGCCGGCACCGCGACGCGGTCAAGGACGGGCTGTCTTACGAGGACGCCGCCGCGCTGGCGGTGCGCACCTCCGGCCGCACGGTGCTGCTGGCCGGCCTGACCGTGGTGATCGCCCTGCTCGGCCAGTTCGCACTTGGCGTGACGTTCCTCTACGGACTGTCGGTCTCCTCGGCTATCGCGGTAGCGCTGACGATGGCGTCGTCGCTGACGTTCCTGCCCGCGATGCTCGGCTTCCTCGGTCCCCGGGTGCTGTCGCGACGGGAACGGGCGGCGCTCGCGGCCGGCCGCACGTCCTCGCCTGAGCCGCGCGGCTTCTGGTTCCGCTGGGCCCGGTTCGTCGAGGCCCGCAAGATCGTGGTCGCGCTGGGCGCGCTGGCCGCCGTGGTCGCGATCGCGCTGCCGGTCTTCGGCCTGCGGCTTGGGACCTCGGACGCGGGCACCGACCCGGCCGGCTGGACCACCCGCCAGGCCTACGACACGCTCGCCCAGGGCTTCGGGCCCGGGTTCAACGGGCCGCTCGAGGTCGTGGCCAGCGTCAACTCGAAAGCGGACGTCACCGCCTTCGGCCGGCTGCTGACCGCCACCGCCAGCACGCCGGGGGTGGCCTCGGTGACCCCCGCGGTCACCTCGCCCAACGGGAAGGTGGTGCTTGCCACCGTCTATCCCACGACCAGTCCGCAGGCGGGGGAGACCGTCACGCTGGTCAACCACCTGCGCGCCGGCCTGATACCGCAAGCCGAGCACGGCACGAGCCTGGCCGTGCACGTCGGCGGGGTCACCGCCACCAACAACGACTTCTCGCACGTGCTCACGGACAAACTGCCGCTGTTCATCGCCGTGGTCGTCATCCTGGCGTTCCTGCTGCTGATGGCGGTGTTCCGCAGCCTGCTGATCCCGCTGGCGGCCTCGGCGATGAACCTGCTGTCGGTCGGCGCCGCCTTCGGGGCGCTGAACGCGGTGTTCAACTGGGGCTGGGGGAGCTCACTCATCGGCCTGACCGGCACCGGGCCAGTCGACGCGTTCATCCCCGTGCTGATGTTCTCGGTGCTGTTCGGGCTGTCCATGGACTACGAGGTCTACCTGGTCGGCCGGATCCAGGAGGAGTGGGGACACCGCCGCGACAACCGGCTGGCCGTCACCGCGGGCCTGGCCAAGAGCGGCCGGGTGATCGCGGCCGCGGCCGGCATCATGATCGTGGTCTTCGGGTCGTTCATGATCGGCGACGAACGGGTGCTGCAGGAGTTCGGCTTCGGGCTCGGGTTCTCCGTGCTGGTCGACGCCCTGCTGATCCGCGGCCTGCTGGTGCCCGCGCTGATGCACCTGTTCGGCCGGGCCAACTGGGCGCTGCCCCGCTGGCTGGACCGCATCCTGCCCAACCTGGCGGTCGAGTCGGCTGAGGAGCCGCACACCGCCGGCCCGCGGGCCGTCCCGGCCGCGGCGAGCCACCGGCGGTAACCGGGGTAAGCCGCTTCCGTTCGGGAAAATTCTCCAGATCATCCCGAACGGGGGCGGCTGCCCCTGCCCACGCCCGTTCCCCTTCCCCGCCGCGGGAAGGGGAACGGGCGCGCCGCGATTGCCTACCGTTGCGGTATGGACCCGGCCAGGCAAGACGCGACGGCGGACGTGGTGCGGACCTACCAGGTGTTCGCCCGGCGTGAGGCCCGCGGCCGGTCGCCCGCCTACGAGGCGCTGGCCGAAGCGGCCGCCGCCGATCCGGGCATCATGCGCTTCGTCGCGTCGCTGCCGCCGGCCAAGCGGCAGCCCAGCCTGCTGTTCGCGGCGGCCCGCTACCTGCTCGGCGTCCCGGCTGAGCCCGGCTCGCTGCGCGTCCTGGTCCGCTGGCTGTCCTGCCTGGTCTGGCCGGACGAAGGAGACCGGGCCGAACGCCTGGCGGCCGCGATCGCGTCCGCCCGCCGGGCGCCGCCCCGGGTCGTCAAGGGCGACCTGCTCACCGGCCTGCCTGCCCTCGTCGCCGAGGGGCTGACCGTGGTCGCCCGCGACGACCAGGCCCTCGGGTACGCCGACAGCCACGGGACCTGGCTCCGCTGGCTCGGCTGACGCTCCTGGACGCTGCGTCTGCCGCGCCCGCGGTGCCCGTCAGGCTCGCGACGCCTCAGGCCGGCTGCGCGACGGCGGCCATCGCGCCGATCAGCTGCCGAAACCGTTCGACCGCGGCGGGCTGGCCGGCGATCTCGAGCCCGTCGTCTGAGCCGCCGAAGCTCAGCGCGGTCAGCGCCCGCGCGGTCCCGGTGACGGTCACGTCGGCCGGCCCGGCCGGTGCCCCGTCGGTTAGCGACCAGCGCTGCCCGTCGGCTTCTGCCAGGTAGTCGGCGCCGTCGAGGCGAAAGTGCCAGCGGGCAGGCCCGTGGTCGCCCGCCCCCAGGTCGACGGCCCTGACGGCGTTGCGGAGCAGGTGCTCGGCGTGCACCGGCTCGCCGGGAAGCGGCCGCCGCCAGGCGTGCTGCAGCCCCCACCAGCCGAGCGCGTCGACGACGGGCAGCAGGTCGGCGCCGGCGGGTGTCAGCTGGTAGAAGACCTCGCGCCTGCCCGGCTGGCGGTCGGCCGCGACGATGCCGCTGTCCTCGAGGTCGCGCAGGCGCTGGGTGAGGGTCTTGGGGGTGATCCCGCCGAGCCGGTCCATCAAGTCGGTGAACCGCTTGGGCCCGGTCAGCAGGTCGCGGATCACCAGCAGGCTCCACCGGTCGCCGACCTGCTCAAGCGCGCGGGCGACCAGGCAGAAGTGGTCGTAGGTGTGCACGTTCCCCGTCACGTTCTCGATAATACTAGTTGACAGATACTATCGGCAACATACTAACTTGTAGATAGTAAACACGGTTCCGACCGATGGAGGATGTCATGTACGACCCGCCTGCCTGGCTCTACGGGATCACGTTGGCCGAGGCCATCGCCTTTCCCGCCGCGACCTGCGCGGTCCTGTACGCCGGGGCTCTGCGTTCCGGTCTCGGTCGCCGCGGTTCAGCGCTGCTGGCCGGCGCCGCCGCCGTCGTGCTCGGCGGCTGGCTCGCCGCCAGCACGGTGATCGCCGGGCACGGCTGGTACCACACGAAGCTCGGCCACGGGGTGCCGTGGATGCCGGTGGCGGCCCTCGGCTTCTTCGGCCTGCTGCTCGCACTGCGCCGGATCCCGGTGGTGAACCGCGCCCTGACCGCGCCCGGCATGACGAGCCGGCTGGAAGTGCCGCACTTCTTCCGCGTGGGCGGTGCGATCTTCCTGGTCACCATGGCCCTGGGGCACCTGCCCGCGCTGTTCGCACTGCCCGCGGGCATCGGCGACATCGCCACCGGCCTGGTCGCGCCGTTCGTGGTGTTCCGGCTTGCCAGGGGCAAGGGCCGCCGGGCCGCGCTGTGGCTCAACGGATTCGGGATGACGGACCTGGTGCTGGCGCTGACCCTCGGCGCGCTGACCGGATTCCAGCTGGTCAGCGTCACCCCGTCGGCCGCGCTGATCACCGAGCTGCCGCTCGCCCTGATCCCGTCGGTCGGCGTGCCGCTCCTGCTCGCCCTGCACGTCACGTCCGTGTCGGGGCTGCTGAAGGCCAGGCGGGCGCCTCAGCCGGCCGACCCCGCTCCGCTCACCGCCGCCGGCGTCTAGCCGCCGGGATTGTGGCGCCCGGTCAGGCCTGCTCGCGGGCCGGCCGGCGCGACCGCAGCAGCGCCGCGGTGACCAGCAGGCCCCAGACGAGGAACCACGGATCCCACAGGTAAGCGTGCCAGCGCAGGGCCCGGTGATCGGCGTTGGCCGCGGCCGTGACCAGCCCGGACTGGACGAGCAGCCCGGTGACGGTCAGCACCAGGCCGTAGAGGACCAGGATCACCGCCTCCACCCACGTCAGAACCCGGAACACGCGCCGCCCGCGACCGCCAGGCGGCGCGTGTTCCGGGTTCACCGCCAGCAGCGGCAGCACCGCCGCCACGATCTTCAGCGCGGCCGCCGCCCACACCGCGAACAGCACGCCCGCGCTCGCGCCGTGGCCCGCCTGCGTGAGGCTCGCGCCGACGGTGTCGAGCAGCCAGGTCCCGCCGACTGCCCAGTACACGCTGATCGCGGCGTACAGCAGCCCGACCACGAACGCGGCCTGGGCCGCGCGCAACCCCGGGCTCGTCGTCTGGCGGCGGTCACGGGTCACGGCCGGCATCATGCCCCCACTCTGCCGCAACCGCCTCCCCGCGCAAACCGCGTTTCCGCCCGCAGATCCGCTCGCCGCACTCAGCTGAGCTGCATGAGCCCCACCAGTCCCGACGCCAAAGATTGGGTGTTGTTCCGACCAAATACGGGCACTAACAACACCCAATCATCTACGACTCGCGATAACAGCAAGAAGAGCGGGGCAGGCGTGTCGGTTGTGCCGCGTCTTACGCGGTCGCGCCGGCCGGCTCGTACCGGGCGGCGGCCAGCGTGCCGCGGACCACGGTGCCGTCAGGCCGTCGCCAGGGGGCGGACACGCACGGCTGGCCCGCCTCGTCGGCGGTGTCTTCGCCGGCCTTGAGTGCCCGCCTGACCCGGATGACGAGCCGGCCGTTGCCGTCCGCGCCGGACGTGCCGACGACCAGGTCGGTTCCGTCGGGCCCGTTCTTCGCGACCCGCGCCTCGGCCACAGTCAGGGACCCGGCGGTCACCGGACTGGCGGTGACGGTGGGGTCGGGCGTGTCGGTCTGGCTCTGCGCCTGCGGCTCCGCGCCGCCCTGGATGAGCGCGACCAGCTGGGCGGCCAGGACCGGGTCGTGCGTCCCGTCGTAGACCCAGCGGCGCCCGAGCACACCGTGCTGCGTCGTCCCGATCAGCCCGTCGTCGGCGCCGTCCAGCGCGGCCGCCCGGTAGGTCATTGGCACCAGGTAGGCGGCGGCCCCGCCGCCGGACCCGTCGGTCACCACCATGAACTCGATGCCAACCTCGCCCACCGGGTCGTCAAGCCGGAACCCGCCCGCCTTGGCCAGCTCAGCCGCGCCTCCGCGGCCGGCGAACCACGGCTGCGCGGGCAGCCACGCCGCCAGCAGCTCAAGCTTGGTGGGGACCAGGGTGGTGTGGTGAATGATCGCCATGTCTATGCCGGGGTTCCCTTCGTCACGCGCGGACCTGAGGTCTCCCACTCTGCCGTACCTGGCTTTCGGCGGAAACCGGGTTTCGGGCGGTGGCGGCGGCTGGCCGGCCTCTCGGTACCCAGGCCGGCCTCTCGGTACCCAGGCCGGCCTCACGGTACCCAAGCCGGAGTCGCGAGCTTCGCCCGCCGCCGCACCCGACCGGGTTATAACGATTCAATTTCGGCCGCTCTGCCCCGTATTGACACCCCTGGGGACCGCGCTGAGACTACAGGGAAGTTGAAACGTTCCACATCGACGTGGCGACACTGCGGTGGGACCCGACGCACGCGGAGGTGCGCCCGGTGGAGGCAGCAGGAAGCGGGCCGAACGACCAGCCGGATACCGCCGGCGCGCTTCCCGTCCTTGAACTCAGGCACGCCGCGAAGTCGTTCGGCGCCGTGCGGGCGTTGATTGACGGGTCGGTGGAGCTGCGCCCAGGCGAGGTCCACGCGCTGCTCGGCGAGAACGGGGCGGGCAAGTCCACCCTGGTCAAGATCCTCGCCGGGGTGCACCAGCCGGACAGCGGCACGCTCAGCGTCGGCGGCCGGGAGGTCACGCTGCACGGGCCCGCCGCCGCGCGCGAAGCCGGCATCGCGGTCATCTACCAGGAGCCGACGCTGTTCCCCGACCTGACCGTCGCGGAGAACATGTTCATCGGCCGCCAGCCCCTGAAGAAGGGCTACGGACTGAGCGGGCGCCGAATCGACCGTCGGTCCATGCACGACGAGGCGGCCGCGATCTTCACCCGCCTCGGCGTGCCGCTCGACCCGGCCAGGCCCGCGCGCGGGCTGTCCATCGCCGACCAGCAGGTGGTCGAGATCGGTAAGGCGCTGTCGCTGAACGCGCGGGTGATCGTGATGGACGAGCCCACCGCCGCGCTGTCCGCCGCCGAAACCGGCCGGCTGTTCGAGGTGATCCGCACCCTGCAGGCGCAGGGCGCCGCCGTGCTGTTCATCTCGCACCGGCTTGAGGAGGTCTTCGCGATCTGCACCAGGGTCACCGTGATGCGCGACGGCAGCCACGTGCTCACCAGCGACCTGGCCGGGCTGACGGCGGCCGACCTGGTACGGGCCATGGTCGGCCGGGAACTGGCCGAGCGCCCGCCGGAGGCCGCGGGGGCCCAGCCGGGCGACCCCGTGCTGGTCGTCGAGCGGCTCACCAGGGAAGGCGTCTTCACCGGCATCTCGTTCACGGTCAGGTCCGGTGAGATCGTCGCGCTGGCGGGCCTCGTCGGGTCTGGGCGCAGCGAGGTCGCCAGGGCCGTTTTCGGCATCGACCGCTACGACGCCGGCCAGGTCACGGTGAGCGGCCGCGTGCTCAAGAAGGCGTCGCCGGTCAGCGCGATGGCGGCCGGCATCGGCTTCGTGCCGGAAGACCGCCGGCAGCAGGGCCTCGTGATGGACATGTCGGTGCAGCAGAACGTGGCCCTCGCCTCGCTCGGCAACCTGGAGAAGGGCGGCCTGATCCGGGTCAGCGCCGAGCGGGCGATGGCGACCGACTGGGCCGCCCGCCTGAAGATCAAGTACGGCCGGCTGACCGACCCGGTGTCCATGCTCAGCGGTGGCAACCAGCAGAAGGTGGTGCTGGCCAAGTGGCTCGGCCGTAAACCGGGCCTGCTGATCGTCGACGAGCCGACCCGCGGCATCGACGTCGGCACCAAGGCCGAGGTGCACAACCTGCTCATCGAGCTGGCCAGGGGCGGGGTGGGCGTGCTGATGATCTCCTCGGAGCTGCCCGAGGTGCTCGGCGTCAGCGACCGGGTGCTTGTCATGCGCGAAGGAGCGCTGGTGGCCGAGTTCAGCCACGCCGAGGCGTCGGAAGAGGCGATCATGACGGCCGCGATGGGCCAGCACAGTGACGAGGCTTCCGTATGAGCGAGCGTGCGAGCGAGTCAGTAAGCACTGTGCGTCCGCGAATGCGGACGCCGAGCGCCAGCGAGGCTTCCGTATGAGCGCCGCCACCCTGCCGGGCAGCGACCAGCAGGTCAAGCGGGCCGGCGACGCGGGCCTGGCCGAGCGGGTCTTCCGTATCCGCGAGTCCGGCATCCTCGCCGTCCTGGTCGTCTTCGTCCTGGTCACCACCGGAGTGCAGCACCGGTTCCTGAACACCGCCAACATCCAGTTCGTGCTGGTCGACACGACCACGTTCGCGCTGCTGGCCCTGGGCGAGACGATGGTCGTGATCAGCCGCAACGTCGACCTGTCGGTCGGCTCGGTCGTCGGCCTCTCCGCCTACCTGTCGGCCGACCTGTTCGCCGGGCATCCCGGACTGCCGATCCCGGTGGTGTTCCTCGCCGGCCTCGGCATCGGGCTCGCCTGCGGCGTCGCCAACGGGATCATGGTCGCCGCGGGCCGGGTGCCGAGCCTGGTGGTGACCCTCGCCACGCTGTACATCATCCGCGGCATCGACATCCTGATCGTCGGCGGCAACGAGGTGGACGCCTCCTCGCTGCCCAACGCGTTCCTCGACATTCCCAAGGACACGATCGGCGGCATCCCCGACATCGCCATCGCGGTCGCCGTGGTGATCGCGATCGGCGCGTACTACCTGCGCACCTTCCGCTCCGGCCGGGACCTGTACGCGATCGGCTCCAACCCGGACGCGGCCCGGCTGGCCGGCCTGCCGGTCGGCCGCCGGGTCTTCACCGCGTTCGCGGTCAGCGGGGCGATCGCGGGCGTGGCCGGCGTGCTGTGGGGCGCCCAGTACGGCACGATCAACTCCACCGCCGGCACCGGCTACGAGCTCCAGGTGGTCTCGGCGGTGGTGGTCGGCGGAGTGGCGATCTTCGGCGGCAGCGGCTCGGTCACGGGCGCCGCGATCGGCGCGCTGCTGCTCACCACGATCAGCTCCGCGCTGTACGTGCTCGGCATCTCATCGTTCTGGGACCAGGCGATCTGGGGCTTCCTGCTGCTGGTCGCCATCGCCCTCGACCAGACGATCACCGAGCGGCTGACGAACGCGCTGCGGTCGAGAAAGCCGCGCACCCGCAATCCGGGCCCGCGTAAACCCGCCGCGCCCGGCAACGCCCCGCAGACCAGCACCGGGACGAGGGACCTGCCATGAATAACCTCAGCGAACGACTCCGCCCGGCGCTGCGCTGGGAGACCGGCCTCGCCGTGGTCGTCGCCGGCATCCTGATCATCGGCTCGGCCTCGTCGCCGGACTTCCTGACCGGCAACAACCTGTTCAACCTGGGCCTGTCCAACGGCGAGATCGCGATCATGTGCCTGCCGATGACGCTGATCATCATCAGCGGCGAGATCGACCTGTCGGTGGCGTCGATCCTCGGCATGAGCAGCGCGCTGCTCGGCTACCTGTGGTCCAAGGGCTGGCCGATGCCCGCCATCTTCGTCTTCGTCGGCGTGACCGGCATCCTCGCCGGGGCGGTCAACGGCCTGCTCATCACCCGCCTGCGGCTGCCGTCGCTGGCGGTGACGATCGGCACGCTCGCCCTCTACCGCGGCATCGCCACGATCCTGCTCGGCCCGAGCACGGTGTCCAGCTTCCCCGCTGGCTACACCAACCTCGGCGTCGACGCGGTCCCGTTCACCGGCAACGACATGACCTGGTCGACGCTGGTCTTCATCGTGCTGGCGATCGTCTTCGGCGTCGTCCTGCACGCCACCCCGCTCGGCCGGTCCGTCTACGCGATGGGCGCGAGCGCCGAGGCCGCCCAGTTCGCCGGCATCAGGGTCAAGCGGATCAAGACCGGCCTGTTCATGCTCTCCGGCTTCATCTGCGCGCTGGCCGGCGTGCTGCTCACGTTCCGCCTTGACACCGCCGTGCAGAACAACGGCCTCGGCCTCGAGCTCAGCGTGGTCGCGATCGTGCTGCTGGCCGGGGTGTCGATCTTCGGCGGCAAGGGCTCGCTGGCCGGCGTGGTACTGGCGGTACTCGCCTTCGCCGGCATCCAGAACGCCCTGCTGCTGACCAACTTCAACCAGGAAGCGACTGGCATCGTCACCGGCGCGCTGCTGCTCGCCAGCGTCTTCCTGCCCAACGCCGGCCGCCTGGTCCGGCGGCTCGTCCACCCCTGACCAGCCCCTAGCAATCCGTGTTCCGACCAGCCAATGGCCTGCGGCACCAAATTGAAAGGATACAAGGATATGGATCTGAGACGGGCAAGGAAGCTCGCGCTCGCGCTTCCGGTCGTCGCTACGGTCGCCCTCGCGGCGGCCTGCAGCTCAAGTTCCACGAGTTCCCCAAGCTCTCCGAGCACGTCGTCGTCCACGGCGGCCGCGTCAAGCGCCGCGACCGGCAGCTCCTCATCCGCCGCCGCCTCCGGCGGACTGAAGACCGGCCTCAAGGTCTTCGTCATCCCCAAGAACCTCGGCAACTCCTACTTCACCACCGCTGACAGCGCCAACTCCGGCGGCGCGATCTCCGCGCTTGACACCCTCGGCGAGACGGGCTCCGAGACCAGCGGGACCACCGCCACCGCGTCCTCGCAGATCCCGGCGCTCCAGGCGGCCATCTCCAAGGGCGCCAACGCGCTGATCGTGTCCGCGACCGACCCGACCGCGCTGTGCCCGACGCTCTCGTCGGCCATGAAGCGCGGCATCGCGGTCGTCACCTACGACTCGGACGCGCCCACCTGCCGGTCGATGTTCATCAACCAGGCGTCCACCGCGCAGATCGGCACCAGCGAGGTCGACGTGCTGGCCAAGCAGATCGGCGACAGCGGCCAGATCGCGATCGTCTCCGCCGCCGCCAGCGCGACCAACCAGAACGCCTGGATCGGGTACATGAAGACGGAGCTGAAGAAGTACCCGAAGATGACGCTCGTCTCGACCGTCTACGGTAACGACGACCCCACCACTGCCACCCAGGTCACCCAGGGCCTGCTCCAGCAGTACCCGAACCTCAAGGGGATCATCTCGCCGACCACCGTCGGCATCGCCGCGGCCGCCGCCGTGCTCGACACCGCTAAGTACCGCGGCAAGATCGCGCTGACCGGCCTGGGCACCCCCGACGAGCTGAAGAAGTACGTCGCTGACGGCACGATCAAGTCCTTCGAGCTGTGGAACCCGGCCGACCTCGGCTACCTGGCCGCCTACGCCGCCGTCGAACTCGCCTCCGGCAAGGTCACCGGCGCCTCCGGCCAGTCCTTCACCGCCGGCAAGCTCGGCAGCTTCACCGTCGGCGCGGACAGCACCGTGCTGCTCGGCCCGCCCTTCGTCTTCGACTCATCCAACATCGCCAAGTTCAACTTCTAACCCAACCCCCACCCCCGTCATCCCGAACGGAAGCGGCTGACCCCCGCTGCCCAGCCTCACCTGGGCAGCGGGGCTGGCCCCAACCCCGCGAGCCTCACCCGTCTCGCCGCAAAAGACTGGGTGTCCTTAAGGCCCAATACGGGCGCTAACGACACCCAATCATCCATCACTCGTGATAACAGCAAGAAGCGCTTGCGCCGCAGAGCAGGGCGGGCGCCGGGAGCCGGAAAACCGGGAAGGAGCTTCGAGTGGAACGTGTCTGCTTTCTCGCGCGGGTCCGGCCTGACCGGCTTGACGAATACCGCGAGCGGCACGAGTCCGTCTGGCCGGAGATGCGGGCCGCGCTGGCCGAAGCCGGCTGGGGCAACTACTCGCTCTTCCTCGCCGGCGACGGCCTGCTCGTCGGCTACCTGGAAACGCCCGATTACCTGGCCGCGCTCGACGCGATGGCGGCCACCGACGTCAACCGGCGCTGGCAGGCCGAGATGGCCGGGTTCTTCGTAGCCGACGGCCCGCCTGACGAATCGTTCGCGAGGGTCAATGAAATATTTCACCTGGACTAGCGCGGCCGCTCACCGCCGGGCGTGCCCGGCAGCGGGGGGCTCCGGGGGGTCGTCCCCCCGGGCTAGCACAGCCATCTTGATTAGGGAGATGACACCGGATGCGTGACCTGACCGCGGTCAAGGACGCCCTGAAGCACCACCAGATCGAGCTGCCGTCCTGGGCGTTCGGCAACAGCGGTACCCGGTTCAAGGTGTTCGGCCAGCCCGGCGTGCCACGTGACCCGTTCGAGAAAGCCGACGACGCCGCCCAGGTAAACAAGTACACCGGGGTCGCGCCCGTCATGGCGGTGCACATCCCCTGGGACAAGGTGGACGACTACGAGGCCCTGGCCGCGCACGCCAAGGGCAACGGCATCAAGATCGGCGCCGTCAACGCCAACGTCTTCCAAGACGACGACTACAAGCTGGGCAGCGTGTGCAACCCGGACCCGCGGTCGCGTGCCAAGGCCCTGGCGCACCTGCTCGAGTGCGTCGACATCATGGACGCGACCGGCAGCAGGGACCTCAAACTGTGGTTCGCCGACGGCACCAACTACCCGGGCCAGGATGACATCGCCGCCCGCCAGGACCGCCTCGCCGAGGCCTTGGCGGCGGTGTACCAGCGGCTGGGATCGGGCCAGCGGATGCTGCTTGAGTACAAGCTGTTCGAGCCGTCGTTCTACACCACCGACGTGCCCGACTGGGGCACCGCCCTGCTGCACTGCACCGCGCTCGGCGACAAGGCCCAGGTCGTGGTCGACACCGGCCACCACGCGCCCGGGGTGAACATCGAGTTCATCGTCGCGCTGCTGATCAAGGCGGGCAAGCTCGGCGGCTTCGACTTCAACAGCCGGTTCTACGCCGACGACGACCTCATGGTCGGCTCGGCCGACCCGTTCCAGCTGTTCCGCATCATGCACGAGGTCGTCAAGGCCGGCGCGCTGTATCCGGGACAGGCCACCGAGATAACAGCAACAAGCGGCGAAGCCGCGGCCTCCGACGGGATAACAGCAACAAGCGCGCTAGCGCAACCCAGCGGGCCGGGCATCGCGTTCATGCTCGACCAGTGTCACAACATCGAGCCGAAGATCCCCGCCCAGATCAGGTCGGTGATGAACGTCCAGGAGGCGGTGGCCAAGGCGCTGCTGGTCGACCCTGACGAGCTGCGGGCCGCGCAGCTGGCCGGCGACGTGCTGGCCGCCAACGCCGCGCTGATGGACGCGTACAACACCGACGTCCGGCCGCTGCTGCGGGAGCTGCGGGAGGAGACGGGCCTCGCGCCCGATCCGGTCGCCGCATACCACGCGTCCGGCTACGCGGAGAAGATCGTGTCCGAGCGCGTGGGCGGGGCCGCCGCCGGCTGGGGAGCCTGACCGGTATGAGTGACGCGACGTACCAGACCCCGCGCGACGAGGCCGTGGCGGCGCTGCTGGACCGGAGCAACCGGCTCGGCGCCGACCCGAAGAACACCAACTACGCCGGCGGCAACACCTCCGCGAAGGGCACCGCGACCGACCCGGTCACCGGGCAGCCCGTCGAGCTGATGTGGGTCAAGGGCTCAGGCGGCGACCTCGGCACGCTGACCGGGGAAGGCCTGGCCGTGCTCCGGCTCGGCCCGCTGCGGGAACTGGTGAACGTCTACCCCGGGGTCGAGCGCGAGGACGAGATGGTCGCCGCGTTCGACTTCTGCGCGTTCGGCACGGGCGGCGCCGCGCCGTCGATCGACACCGCCATGCACGGCCTGGTGGAGGCGGCCTGCGTCGACCACCTGCACCCGGACGCCGGCATCGCGTTCGCGACCGCCGCCGACGGCGAGGCGCTGACCGCCGAGTGCTTCAGCGGCCGGGTCGCCTGGGTGCCCTGGCGGCGCCCCGGCTTCCGGCTCGGCCTGGACATCGCCGCGATCAAGAGCGAGCACCCGGACGCCATCGGCGTGATCCTGGGCGGCCACGGGATCACCGCGTGGGGCGCGACCAGCGACGAGTGCGAGGCCCGCTCGCTCGAGATCATCGCCGCCGCGCAGAAGTTCATCGAAGACCGGGGCAGGCCGCTGCCGTTCGGGCCGCTGGTGACCGAGCCGCTGCCCGAGGCCGGGCGGCGCGCGCGGGCGGCCGCCCTGGCGCCCTACATCCGCGGCCTCGCCTCCACCGGCAAGCCGCAGCTGGGGCACTTCAGCGACCACCCCGCGGTGCTCGAGTTCACCGGCAGCGAGAAGCTGGCGGCGCTCGCTGCGCTCGGCACCTCCTGCCCCGACCACTTCCTGCGCACCAAGGTGCGGCCGCTGGTCCTCGACCTGCCGCCTGACGTGCCGCTCGCGGACGCGGTCGAACGGCTGCGCGCGCTGCACGCCGCCTACCGGGCCGATTACCAGGCCTACTACGAGCGGTACGCGACGCCGGACTCGCCGCCGATGCGCGGCGCCGACCCGGCCATCGTGCTGGTGCCCGGGGTCGGCATGTTCAGCTTCGGCGCGGACAAGCAGACGGCGCGGGTGGCGGGCGAGTTCTACCTGAACGCGATCAACGTGATGCGCGGCGCCGAGGCGATCTCCCGCTACGCGCCGATACCGGAAAGCGAGAAGTTCCGGATCGAGTACTGGGAGCTCGAAGAGGCCAAGCTGCGCCGCCGGCCCAAGTCCAAGCCCCTGGCCGGGCGGATCGCCCTGGTCACCGGGGGCGGTTCTGGCATCGGCCGGGCGACCGCCGAGCGGCTCGCGGCCGAGGGCGCCTGCGTGGTGGTGGCCGACCGCGACGCCGGCGCGGCCAAGGGCGTCGCGGAAAGCCTCGGCTCGGCTGACACCGCCGTCGCGGTCGCCGCCGACGTGACCAGCGAAGCCGACATCGCGGCGTCGTTCGCCGCCGCGGCCCTCGCCTTCGGCGGCGTCGACCTGGTGGTCAACAACGCGGGCCTGTCTATCTCCAAGCCGCTGACCGAGACCACCGCCGCCGACTGGGACCTGCTGCACGACGTGCTGGCGCGCGGCTCTTTCCTGGTCGCCAGGGAGGCCGCGAAGCTGCTGACGGCGCAGGGGATGGGCGGCGACATCGTCTACATCGTCAGCAAGAACGGCGTGTTCGCTGGCCCGGCCAACATCGCCTACGGCGCGGCCAAGGCCGACCAGGCGCACCAGGTCCGGCTGCTCGCGGCCGAGCTCGGCGGCATCGGCGTGCGGGTCAACGGCATCAACCCGGACGGCGTGGTCCGCGGCTCCGGCATCTTCGCCGGCGGCTGGGGAGCGCAGCGGGCGGCCGTGTACGGGGTGCCCGAGGAAGAGCTCGGCGCCTTCTACGCGCAGCGCACCCTGCTGAAGAAGGAGGTGCTGCCCGAGCACATCGCCGCCGCCGTCTTCGCGCTTACCGGCGGGGACCTGCCGCTGACGACCGGGCTGCTTATCCCCGTCGACGCCGGCGTGGCGGCCGCGTTCCTGCGATGAAACGGAACGCACCAGCGCGGGACGGCACCGCGGTGGTGGCCGCCGTCGACCTCGGGGCATCGGGCGGCCGGGTCATCGCCGGGCGGGTGTCGCCCGACGGCATGGCCCTGCACGAGGTCAGCCGGTTCTCCAACGAGCCGGTCCGGGCGGGCGGCACCCTGCACTGGGACATCCTGCGGCTGTACGCGGACGTGACCGCCGGGCTGCGGCAGGCGGCGGCTGACTTCCCGCTGGCCAGCGCCGGGATCGACTCCTGGGCGATCGACTACGGGCTGCTCGACGACAGCGGCGCGCTGATCGGGAACCCGGTGCACTACCGCGACGCGCGCACCGACGGGGTCACGGCCGGGGTGCCGGCCGAGGAGCTGTACGCGGTGACCGGCATACAGCACCTGCCGTTCAACACGATCTACCAGCTGCGCGCCGCGGCCGGCACTCCCGCCCTAACGGCCGCGCGCACCCTGCTGCTGATTCCCGACCTGCTGGCGTACTGGCTGACCGGCACGACGGGGGCCGAGGTGACCAACGCGTCGACGACGGCGCTGCTCGACGTCTCGTCGCGGACCTGGGCGACGGGGCTCATGGAGCGGGCCGGGATACCCGCGGCACTGTTCCCGCCCCTGCGGCAGCCGGGTGACCTGATCGGAGTGGTGCGCCCGGCTGGCGAGGCGGGCGACAGGCTGACCGGAGCCGGCGGCGCGCCGCTGCCGCTGGTCGCCGTCGGGTCGCACGACACCGCCTCGGCGGTGGTCGCGGTCCCCGCCGACGGACCGGGCTTCGCCTACATCTCCTCAGGCACCTGGTCGCTGGTCGGGCTGGAGCTGGACACGCCGGTCTTGTCGGCGGCGAGCCGGGCGGCGAACTTCACCAACGAGGCGGGCGTCGACGGGACCGTGCGCTACCTGCGCAACGTCAGCGGGCTTTGGCTGCTGCAGGAGTGCCAGCGGCACTGGGGCACGGCGGCCGGCCCCGTCGGCGAGCTACTCAAGGCGGCGGCCAGGATCGAGCCGCTGCGGTTCGTCATCGACGCCGACGACCCGGTGTTCCTGCCACCCGGCGACATGCCCGGGCGGATCGCGGCCTGGCTGGCGGCCCGGGGCCGGCCGGTGCCTGACGGCCCGGCCGAGTTCACCCGCTGCATCCTCGACAGCCTCGCGCTCGCCTACCGGCGCGCCCTCATCGACGCGCAGGCGCTGTCCGGCCGGCACGCCGACGTGGTGCACGTCGTCGGCGGCGGGTCCCGCAACGACCTGCTGTGCCAGCTCACCGCCGACGCGACCGGCCTGCCGGTGCTGGCAGGCCCGGCCGAGGCGACGGCGCTCGGCAACGTGCTGGTGCAGGGCCGCGCCCTCGGGGCCGTGCACGGCACCCTCACCGAAATGCGGGCGCTGCTGCGCGCCTGCGCCGCACCGCGGCCCTTCGCGCCCGCCGCCGGCCAGGCCCGCGCCTGGGAGCAGGCCGCCGTCGGGCTGTTACCTGGTGCTTCGGCAGGATGTATCGTTTCATATTGAAGCCAAGTCCACCGAGAAGCGGGTAAGCGTGCCGGTCAGCATCAGGGACGTCGCGGCGCACGCCAGCGTCTCCGTCGCCACGGTTTCCAACGTGCTCAACCGGCCCGATATCGTCGCCAGGCCGACCCGTGACCGGGTCAACGCCTCGATCAGAGAGCTCGGCTTCGTCCGGAATGAGTCCGCGCGTCAGCTGCGGGCCGGCCGGAGCCGGACGATCGGCCTGGTCGTGCTCGACGTGGCCAACCCGTTCTTCACCGACCTGGCGCGCGGGGTGGAGGACGAAGCCAACAAGGCCGGCCTGGCGGTCATCTTGTGCAACAGCGACGACCAGGAACGCAAGGAGAAGCGCTACCTGGAGCTGCTCGAAGAGCACCGGGTGCAGGGCGTGCTGATCACGCCGGTGGTCGGCGCCAGCTCGCGGCTCGGCCGGCTGCAGCGCCGCGGCACCCCGGTCGTGCTGGTGGACAGCCGCTCGCCGTCCCGCGGCCAGTGCTCGGTCGCGGTCGACGACGTGCTCGGCGGCGACCTGGCGGTCTCCCACCTGCTGGCCGAAGGGCACCAGCACATCGCCTACGTCAGCGGCCCGCGGACCTTCCGTCAGGTCGCCGACCGGCTGGAGGGCGCGCTGCGCGCCCTTCAGCGGGCCGGCGGCGCGCCTGGCGACCTGCATATAATCGACGTCGGCTCGCTCAACGTGGCCGCCGGGCAGAAGGCCGGGGCGGAGATCGCCGCGATGCCGGCCGCGGTCCGGCCGGACGCGGTGTTCTGCACCAACGACCTGATCGCGCTTGGCGTCCTGCAGGAGATGACCAGGCACAAGATCCGGGTGCCGGAGGACATCTCGATCGTCGGCTACGACGACATCGACTTCGCGGCGGCCGCCGCCGTCCCGCTCACCTCGGTCCGCCAGCCGCGCCAGCAGCTCGGCCGCACCGCGGCCAGGATGCTGCTGGAGGAGGCCGCCGCCGGCGAGACCCACCAGCACCAGCAGGTGATCTTCGAGCCGGAGCTGATCGTCCGCCAGACCACCAGGCCTGTCCCCGCTGCCCCGCGCGCCGCCGGGTCACAGCGTCCCGCGGCCCCGCGCGGCTAACTCGGCTCCGTTCCGCCTGCTTGGCAGGCGGCGGTCGCCGCGGCCGCGCGCAGCTGGGCCGCCACCACCTCGAGCGGCTCAAGCGACTGCTCGGCGCGGCACAAGACGACGGCCCCCTCGCAGGCGGCGATGATCGTCAGCGCGAGGGCCCGGGCCTGGCCGGCGTCGATCCCGGAGGCCTCCAGGGCCCGCCCAAGGCGCTCGCGCCAGGCCCGGAAGATCGCGGCCGCCCGGTCGACGAGCGCCGGCACGTCCGCGCTGACGGTGACGGCCAGCACGGCGCACCCTGCCCGGAAGCCTGACCGGACGAGCACCGCCCGCCACAACCCGGCGAACGCGTCGACGATCTCCGGCGCCGGCAGGCCGGAGAAAGACTCGGTGAGCGCCAGCGCCCGCTCTCCGGCCAGGTCGATCGCGGCGGCGATCAGCTGGTCCTTCCCCTCGGGGAAGTGGTAGTAGATCGACCCGCGCGGTGCGCCGGAGTCCTTGAGCACGGAAGAGAACGTCGTGGCCTGGAATCCGTGCACGGCGAGCAGCTTCACGGCGCTCGCGATCATCGCCTCGGGCGCGTCACCCGCCATGGCCGCCTACCTCCCCTCGCTACTTCCTGGCCAACTTACCGCCAGCGTTCCAAGGACCCGTCCCGTTAAGGATATGATGACCGTCATAGGAATATGACAAACGTCATAATGACTGGTCAAAGAGATGGAGTCGCCGCCATGCCCATGATCGACGTGTACAGCGCCCCCGGCACCTTCGCCGACAAGCACGCCCTGGCGGCCACGCTCGCCGCCACTCTCATGAAGATCGAGCAGGTCCCCGACATCCCGCTGTTCCGCTCCAACACGGCCGGGTTCGTCCACGAGCTGCCCGGTGGCGCCCTCGCGAACGTCGACGGCGCTGGCGACTACGTCCGGGTGCAGGTCCTGACCAACGCGGGCGCGCTGGACCGGGACAAGCAGCTGGCGGTCGTCGAGCAGTTCACCGCGATCATCGCCGAGGCGGCAGGCGACCCGTCGCTCGCGGACCGCACCTGGGTGCTGCTGACCGAGGCGGTGCCCGGCGGATGGGGCCTGCGCGGCCACGCCAGCACCAACGAGGAACTCGTCGCGGCCGCCCGGGCCGAGATCGCCAGGCTGCGGGGCTAACCCGGTCCCGCTCAATGCGTGTCATCCTATTGACGGGCGTTGATATTTCGTATCATGATGCTGCCATGGCGACGGGCTGCCCGCGGCTTCCGCGGGCCGCCCGGGTATCGGGGAGGGCGGCATGACAATGACGTCAGAGGGTAACGGCGAGTCGCTGCAGCAGCTGATCGACCGGCTGCCCGACCTGGTGGAGCACTTCTACAACGATGCCCCCGCGCCGCACTTCAGCCGTGCGGGGACCGGGAAGACGGCGCCGTTCATCCCCCCTGCCTTCACCAACTGGCGCGACGAGCAGCGCTCCTGGGCCGAGACGGCCGCGCTGCTGCACCAGTCGCACCACATGCCGGAGCTGTTCCTCGACGGCCCCGACGCGCTGCGGCTGCTTGAGCGGCTCGGGATCAACACCGTCGGGAACTTCACCGTCAACCGGGCCAAGCAGTTCGTCACTTGCACACCCGCCGGAAACGTGATCGGCGACTGCATCGCCTACCGGCTCGGAGAGCAAAGCTTCGAGCTGGTCAGCGGGATGCCGCTGCAGAACTGGGTGCACTACAACGCCGAGCGGGGCGGCTACGACGTCAAGGTCACCCGTGACGCCCCGTCCAACCTCAACCCGACGGGCCGCAGGACCAAGTACCGCTTCCAGCTCGACGGCCCGGCCACCGGGCAGATCTTCGCGGCCGCGGTCGACGGCGACCTGCCGGAGATCGGGTTCTTCCGCACCGCGCACGTCATGATCAAGGGGCATGACGTGCTGGTGCTGCGGCACGGCATGGCCGGCCACCAGGGCGTGGAGATCTCCGGCCCGTTCGAGGACGAGACCGAGGTCCGCGACGCGATCCTGACGGCAGGCGAGCCGTACGGTATCCGCCCCGTCGGCACGCAGGCGTACTTCTCCACGCCGCTTTCCAACGCGTGGATGGCCTATCCGGTGCCGGGCATCTTCACCGGCGAGGAGCTGCGGGACTACCGCGACTGGCTGTCGGGGACCGGCTGGGAGGCGCACACCGAGCTCGGCGGCAGCTTCGTGTCGCCCGACATCGAGGACTACTACGTCACCCCCTACGACCTCGGCTACGGCCACATGGTGAAGTTCGACCACGACTTCATCGGCCGCCAGGCGCTTGAGGACCTGCCCGCCGCCCGCCGCCGCCAGAAGGTGGTCCTCGTCTGGGACCACGCTGACGTGCAGCGTGTCTACGCGTCGCAGTTCGGCCCTGGCCCGCGCTACAAGTCGATTGAGTTCCCCGTCGCCTACTACGCCTGGAACCAGTTCGACGAGGTGCGCGACCGGTCAGGGGCGCTGGCCGGGGTCTCGTGCCACGCGGGGTACATCAACCCGGACGGCGAGATGCTGTCGCTGGCCATGCTGGACGCGGAGCACGCCGTCCCCGGCACGAGCGTGCTGGTCACCTGGGGCGAACCGGACGGCGGCTCGCGCAAGCCCCAGGTGGAGCGGCACGAGCAGACCGCCATCCGGGCGACGGTCGCGCCGGCGCCGTTCACCCCGGCGGTCCGCGACCGGTTCCGCGCGTCCGTCGGCGGTCGCTGACGACGAGCCCAGCTCAGCCGCACGGTCGCCGCTGACCCCCGCGGTCAGCGGCAGCGGCCGGCTGCCGGTCGCATCGGCTCAGCGCCGGCCGGTGCGGCCGCCGGGCTCCTGGTCGTGCCCGTGACCTGGTTCGTCGCGGCACCGGCAGGTGAGGGCCGCCCGCAGCGATACCGGCACCTCGTCGAGCGAGGTCACCGGCCCGTGCGGGAACGACAGCCGGACCGCCGCGATCCCGTCCGCGGTCAGCACCTGGAGTTCGAGGCCGTAGCGGTCGAGGCCGCGCGGTACCACCCACTCGGCCCGGCTCATCCCGTGCGCACGGACACACCGGACCAGGTCCCCCATGTGGCCGTGCTCCAGGTGATGCAGCACGCCGGGGGCGACCCGCCACAGCGGGTCGGGTGCCGCCGCCCGGTAGTCCTCGACCGGGACTCGCGCCTGGCTGGCGCCGGTGAACTCGATCGAGTCGATGCTGACGGTGCAGGCGGTGACGCCGGATTCGCCTGCCCCGGCCACCGGGCTGGCCGTGCCGGTGAGCCGCAGCGCGGAGAACGGCGGCCCGGCCGGCAGCGACACCCGCACCGTGTTCGGCCCGCCGGCCAGCCACACCGCCAGCAGAGTCCCGTTCGCGGGCAGCAGCAGCGGGTTGCCGTCCCTGGTCGACCGGACGGGAACCTGGCCCCCCGCGGCGGGGGCGCCGAGCAGGCGCGGGTCGCTGACGGTCGCCGTCGCGGCCCGGGCGAGCGCGGTCCTGGCACGCTCAGGCAGCGAGGGCCCGGGAAGTACGTCAAAATCCATACCGACATTAAATTAGGTAAGGCTTACCTAAGTCAACGTCCGGGCGAATGCGGGGCGCGCCTCATACCGAAGTCAGAGTCCCGGCAACCTGCTGATCGTCAACGAGACGTTCGGCAACCGCTGCACCGCCTTCGACGTGACCCAGGACGGACGGCTGGCCAGCCGCCGGATCTGGGCGGAGTTCGCGCCGCTGCCCGCCGACCGCCCCATCGGCAAGGTAATGGCCCAGGTCAAGGTGGCGCCAGACGGCGCGCCGCGGGACGCGAAGGGCGAGCCAAGGGCTGTCTACTTAGGCGGCAGGGAACGGGCGTGCTCGATGCCGAGCTCGACCCACGGGGAGAGGTCGTCGTCACTGGCGAGATCGTCCGCGCTGACCCGCAGCCAGCCCGGCATCTCGCGGCCCCGCATCACCGCGATGCTGGCGGCCGTGGCGGCCACCAGCTCGTCCGTCCGCTCAGGCTCCACGTGCACTAGAACGCCACCCTGCCCGCTGGCGCTGATCGCCATATGTCCGCGGATCAGGAACGCGAGGCCGCCGAACATCTTCTTCTCCGTCAGCTCAGGGTCGGGACCGATCAGGTCCCTGATACGGCGGGCGAGAACGTCGTCGTAGGCCATGGCGCCGATCGTACCGAGCGGCCTGTCGCCTGGGGCGAGCCGACGCGCGGGGCGGTAGCGCCACCGCGGTGGCAGTCCCGGGCGGTCCGTCGGCGACAGGGGCCGCCGCCCGGGTGGGCCAGCTGCACGATGTCTGCCGTTAACCCGGAGCCGCTCAGCCGATGTCGATCAGCACCTTGCCGACCGCGCCGCGCTCCACCGCGTCGTGGGCCGCGTCGGTCGCCTCGAGCGGGTAATGGTGCAGCGGCAGGCCGGCCCGCTCGCCCACCCGCAGCGCCCCGGTGCTCGCCGCCGAGGTCACGTCTTGCGCCGCTGTCGCCAGCAAGGCCCGGTCGAGGGTGTACAGCAGCAGGAACTGATACCGCAGGTTCAAGCCGAAGGTCCGGCGGATGTCCACAGGGAACGTGTCACCGCCGTTGTTGGCGTAGACGGCGATCGTCGCGCCGTTGCGTGCCACGGCCAGGTCAAGCTCGTTGTTGACGGCGGGGGAGACCTCCGCGATGAGGTCGACGCCGTCCGGTGCGAACGCGCGGATCGCGGCGGCGGCATCCTCGGTCCGGTAGTTGACGATGTGGTGTGCCCCCGCGGCTGACGCCAGCGCTGCCTTGTCCGCGCTGCTGACCGTGGTCACCACCGTCGCGCCCGACCAGACGGCCAGCTGGATGGCCGCGTTGCCGACCGCGCCCGCGCCGCCGTGCACGAGCACGCACCGGCCGGCCATGGCGCCGGGCCCGAGCCGGCCGGCTCCCGAGGCCGAGGTCAGCGCCCGGTGCGCGGTGATGGCGGGCACGCCGAGGCACGCGCCGAGGTCGAAGGCCTCCTCGTCCGAGAGGGCGTCCGGCAGCCGCACGGCCTTGTGCGCGTCGAGAATGCAGTACTCGGCCGCGGTGCCGTGCGGGGAGCCGTGCTGACCGAGGTAAAGCCAGACCCGGGTGCCCGCCGACGGCGCCTCGCCCGCGGGAATGCCAGGACCGAGCGCGTCGATAACACCGGCCCCGTCCTGTCCCGGTGTCACCTCGTCGAACCCAGCCAGCGAGGACGCGCCGGCCCGGGCCTTCCAGTCGGTCGGGTTCACGCCCGCCCGCACCATCCGCACCCGCAGCTGGCCCGGGCCGGGCTCTGGCACCGGCCGCTCGGCCGCTCGCATCAGGCTTGACGGGCCCTTGCCCGCGTAGACGATCGCTCGCATGACTCCGATGCTAGGCACCGCGGCGCAGCACGGCTGCGCTGCCCCGGCTCCGATGTCCCGCTCCGCCCGGATCGCGCCGCTCTTCCAACGCGCCGCCCCGGCTTCAGTGCCAGCTCTGCCCGGACAGCGCCCCTCTTCCAATCGCCGCGGGGATCCGTAAGCTGAGTGCGCAAGCGCGGCGCGGCGAGAGGGACACACGTGACGTCTGAGCTCCGGAACTGGTCAGGCACCTACCAGTTCACCGCCCGCGAGGTGATCGCCGCCCAGACGGTCGAGGACGTCAAGCGCGCCGTCGCCGGCGGCGGGCGGGTCCGCGCGCTCGGCACCCGTCACTCCTTCAACGACCTGGCCGACAACGGGGCCGTGCTCGTCTCGGTGACCGGCATCGCCCCCGATCCGGTCATCGACGAGACGGCGCGAACGGTGACGGTGGGCGCCGGCGTCGCCTACGGCGCGCTCGCGCTGTGGCTCCAGGGCCAAGGCTGGGCCCTGCACAACCTGGGGTCGCTGCCGCACATCTCGGTGGCGGGCGCCATCGCCACCGGCACCCACGGTTCCGGCAGCCGCAACCAGATCCTGTCCGCCGCGCTGGCCGGGTTCGACTACGTGGCCGCTGACGGCGAACTGCGCCATGCCGGGCGGACAGACGAGGAATTCGACGGGATGGCGGTCGGCCTTGGCGCGTTCGGCATCATCGTGCGGGTCACCCTCGACATCCAGCCGAGCTACCTGGTCAGGCAGGACGGCTACCCGGAGGTCCCCTGGGCGGCCGTGCTGGCGGACGTGGAAGCGGCCATGTCCGCCGGGTACAGCGTGAGCCTGTTCACCAACTGGAGCGGCGACACGATCAGGGCCGCGTGGGTCAAGCGCCGGGCGGAGGCGGGCCCGGATGCCGCCGCCGCGGCCGCGGCGGAGTTCTGCGGGGTGCCCCCGTTCCCCGGCCAGCTGCCGTTTATGGACCCGCCTGCCGACAACCTCACCGTCCTCGGTTCCCCCGGGCCCTGGTCGGAACGCCTCCCGCATTTCCGGCCGGACTCCACCCCGAGCAACGGCGACGAGATTCAGTCGGAGTACTTCGTCCGCCGTGACCAGGGCGCCGCGGCCCTGGAGGCGATGCGCGGCCGCGCCGAACTGCTCGCGCCGCTGCTGCTGGTCTCCGAGATCCGCGCGACCGCGGCCGACCGGCTGTGGCTGAGCGGGTCGTACGGCCGGGAGACCCTGGCGCTGCACTTCACCTGGAAGAACCGGCCGGCCGAGGTCGATGCCGCCGTCCGTGCGGTGGAAGCGGCCCTCGAGCCGTTCGCGGCCCGCCCGCACTGGGGCAAGGTCTCCCACGTCGACCCCGCCCGGCTGCCGGAGCTGTATCCGCGGCTCGGCGATGCCCGGGCCCTGTTTGAGAAGCTCGACCCCGAGGGCCGGTTCAGCAACCGCCGCCTGGAACGCCTCGGCGTCCGCGCCGCCCGCCAGTAGCCTGGAACGCATGCCGGACAGCCTCAGCGACGCAACCGACAGCCATAGGCGCACAACCGACAGTCCCGGACACACGACCGCTAGCCCGAGGCAGATGGCGGACAGCCTGCGGCGCCTGGCGGGCGGTCAGCGGGGGCGAACCGTCGCGCGGATCTCGGCCAGGGCGTTCCTGTTCGACGACGACGGGCGCCTGGTGCTGCTCAGGCGGACCAGATCCGGCCAGGCGCCGTACTGGACGACGGCGGGCGGTGGAGTCGAGGACAGCGACGACTCGGTCGAGGCGGCCATGTACCGCGAGCTGCGAGAAGAGCTCGGCGCTGAGGTGACCGGCGCCTCGCAGGTTCTGCTGTTCAGCTTCCCGGCCAGGGAAGGGCTCGCGATCGCGCACTTCTTCGTCGCCCGGCTGGTCCGGATGGACCTCGCGGCCCGGTCAGGCCCGGAGTTTGCCGACCCGTCCCGCGGCGCCTACGACCCCGACCGCTTCGACCTCCTCGGTGACGAACTCGAGGCCATCGACCTGCGGCCACCGGAGATCAAGCAGTTCATCCTCGCCAACCGCGAGGCACTCCTGGCCGAGGCCGGCCTGCTCGCTTAACGCCGCCCGCGAGAAGGTTGCGCCGCCGCGCCTCATCGCGCAGCCAGTCCGGCGCCGTAGCGCCGCGCCGTGCTCCGCGAGCCAGGCAGCCCGGCGCGGTAGCGCCCAGGCCTGTCAGTGCGGCGCGGTAGCGTCCGGTGGCATGAGTGCTTCAGCCGCGCCCGAGGTCCAGTTCCGCAGCGACGTCACCGTCGAGCTAGTGCGTGCGAGCGCGGCCGATGCCGACGTGCTGTTCGCCGCCCGGGTCTCGACGCTCGGTGAGCAGACGCTGGAATCCGCGGTGCTCGGCCCGGCGCAGAACGAGGCGACTGCCCGCGACCGGGGGCTGGTCAACTACCTCATGCGGGACCGGCACGGATCGCCGTTCGAGCACAACTCGATGACCTTCTACGTGCAGGCACCGATCTTCGTGTTCCGCGAGTTCATGCGTCATCGCATCGCGTCGTACAACGAGGAGTCCGGCCGCTACCGTGAGCTGCGCCCGGTCTTCTACGTCCCTGGCAAAGACCGCAACCTGGTCCAGGCGGGCAAGCCGGGCGCGTACGAGTTCTTTCCCGGTGACAAAAGGCAGCACACCCTGGTGGAGGAGACTGTGCGCGCGGCGTCGGCACGGGCGTACGCCGATTATCAGAAAATGCTGGCCGAGGGGATTGCCCGCGAGGTGGCACGGATGGTGCTGCCGCTGAACATCTACTCGTCAATGTACGTGACAATGAACGCCCGTTCCCTGATGAACTTCCTGTCGCTGCGGAGGCGAGTGGAAGGTGCGGCATTCCCGTCGTTCCCGCAGCGGGAAATCGAGATGTGCGCGGAGCAAATGGAGGTAATCTGGCAAGAGCTTATGCCGCTGACGTGCGCAGCCTTTAATGATCATGGCCGCGTAGCGCCTTAACGGCGGCCGCGTTTTGCGCAACGCTTTGCGAAATGAACATTTGATCTCGACTTTCCCGAATTTGGCGTTTCTCCGCGCATTAATTAAATGCTTCGCTTATCGTCATGCCATGCCCAACCTCACCGTGACTCATGAGGCCCTTCTTCTGGCCAACGTCCGCAGCGCGACCAAGTGCCCGACGGCCGTCCTGATCGTCGTCTGCCCCGACCCAGCGGAGGCAGAGAAGTGCCGCCAGGTCATCGCGATGGGGCATCCCGGTTGGGACCTGCTGCCGATCGTGATCGACCCGAAGCACGCCCCGGCCGACGACGACGCGGATCCTTACCTAACGCTCTTCCTCGCGTGCCTGCCCGTCCTGGACATGGCACAGAAGCCCGTAGCGCGGCGCCTCGTGGACGCAATCCGCCGCACCGGCGCTTCCGGCGCAGAGCAGAAGACGCTCAGCGCGATTATCCTGAAGCGAGCGTCCGAGGCCGCTCGCCCGATCCTGGAGGAACTGATGGCTGTCGAGTGGAAAGACGACTTCATCGAGCGCTACGTCGACGTAGGCAGGGCAGAGGCGGCCGTCGAAGCGAAAATCACGGCGCTGCTTAAAGTTCTGGCGAGCCAGGACCTTCATCCAACCAAAAAACAGCTCAGTCGTGTTGCGGCATGCAGTGACATAGCGACGCTCGACCGCTGGTTCGACCGCTCCCTGACAGCCGCGACTGCGGACGAGGTCTTCAAGGACTGAAAGTCCCGCCTACCAGCCGGCGCGGTCCAGGGTGCGGGTGATCATGTCGAGCACGAGGGCCGGCTCGCGCAGCGGCGGCAGGTGATCCATGCCGGGGACGAAGGTGAACTCGCACCCGGGGATGCGGGCGGCGGCCTGGCGGTCGGCCTCGATGATCGGCGGGTAGTCGACGTCGCCGACCATCAGCGCGGCCGGGACCGCGATCTCGCCCAGCCGGTCGAAGACGGGCGGGTCATCCTGTTCCAGGTCACCGGAGACGATGTTCGCCCGCGCGGCCGAGCGCAGCTGCTCCGTCACCGCGGGGGTTTCCCCGCAGCGGCCCCACACCTGCGCCATCACCGCGGCCAGGGCCGGCACGTCGCCGGCCGCGAACGCGCGCTCGTACTCGGCGCCCAGCTCGTCGTCCTCGTCTTCTTCCTCGTCCATCGGAAACCCGGGGACGCCCGGGCACAGCAGCACGAGCGCGGACACCCGCTCCGGCTGTTCCAGCGCCAGGCCGAGCGCGCTGCCGCCGCCCTGGCTGCAGCCGACGAACGCCGCCCGCTCGACGCCGTAGTGACCGAGTACCGCGTCCAGGTCGCGCAGCAGCGAGAACTTGACCACGGGCGCGGGGGACTGGCCGAAGCCCCGCGCGTCGTACCTGATCACCCGGTACCGGGCGGTGAGCGGAGCGAGCACCGGTTCCCAGATCCGCGAGTCGCCGACCCCGGGATGCAGCAGGACGAGCGGCGGCCCGTCGCCCCCGCTGTCGTCCGCCCACACCGTACCGCCGTCGACTTCGACCATCGTGGATTCCATGGGCAGCACTATGGCCCCCCGGACACTGCCTGTCATCCCCTTTTAGGGGCTAGCCCCACAGCTGCCGGGTCGCCAGTTCCGCCCCCTTGGCCAGGGTGTCCAGCTTGGCCCAGGCGATCTGCGGGTGGACCCGCCCGCCAAGGCCGCAGTCGGTGGACGCGACGACGTTCTCCCGGCCGACTGCCTCGGCGAACCGCATGATCCGGTCGGCGACGACCTCCGGATGCTCGATGACGTTGGTGGAATGAGAGACCACGCCAGGCAGGATGACCTTGCCCTCGGGCAGCTTCACGTCCCGCCATACCTTCCACTCGTGCTCGTGCCGCACGTTGGCCGCCTCGAACGAGTAGGCGCCCGCGTTGATCTCCAGCATGATGTCGACGAGGTCGCGCATGGGAAAATCGGTGGTGTGCGGCCCGTGCCAGCTGCCCCAGCACAGGTGGAACCGGATCCGCTCGGCGGGCAGGTCCCTGATCGCGTAGTTGAGCGCCTCGATGCGCTTGCGGGTGAAGCGCCGGTAGGCCTCGACGCTCGGCGCGGGGTTGACCTGGTCCCAGTTCTCCGCGATCGCAGGGTCGTCGAGCTGCAGGACCAGGCCTGCCTCGACGATCGCCACGTACTCCTCGCGCATCGCATCCGCGCACGCCCAGAGCATCTCCTCGTCATCGGCGTAGTACTCGTTGCCGAACCGGGCGCAGCTGCCCGGCGCAACCGCGTTCAGGAACCCGTCGGCAACGCCCGCCGCCGCCATCGCGGCCTTCATATCGGCGATGTCCCGCCGCACGTCCGCCAGCCCCTGGTAGGTGATCGGCCCGCGGCAGACCGGCGCGATTGACGCCCGGTTCGGCAGCCCTACGCCCGCGGTCGGGTCCAGGTAGGCGTCAAGGAACGCCTGCCAGTCCCGGCGCTCGCCGAACGACGCCAGCCTGATCTCGCCCGCCTTGGCCTCGGGCTGCGCGATCTCCGCGATCGTCCGGTCGGTCAGCTCGACGTTGGCCAGCCGCTGGAACACGTAGGTCCACCAGGAGCCGTAGTCGTACCGTTGACCCATCGAATGGCCGAATTCGCCGTCGTTGGCAAGGTCGATGCCGGTTTCGCGCTGGCGCGCGACGACGTCCGCCACGGCGGTGCGCAGCCTGGACAGGTATTCAGCCTCGTCGGTGAATTCTCCGGCCGCCCGCCGTTCGTTGAGCGCGATCAGGTCCTCAGGTCTCGGCAGGCTGCCCGCGTGGCTGGTCAGGATCCGGTCCGGCATATCTCCTCCTTGAGATTCCTACGGCGGTGATCCTCCCCCGCGCTGAGTATGGGCGTGCCGTAAAGCCCGCGCAATATGTAGTTCCCGGCTGCGGGAGCGAGTGGCGGGGCGATGACCGCGGCGTCCTTCTCCTCCCGCTTGACGGTGTTACGGAAGCTTGCCGGCGCTGGATCCGCGGAAGTGACTAACTGGCAGTGACCGCGGAGAGGCTCCTGCTCGGCCCCGGCGGCGCGCAGCGCGGCCGGCCACGCGGCCGGCCCGAGCGGCGGACGATAGCATTCGGATATGTCGGAAGTCCCCCCGGCGGCTGACGCCCCAGAGTCGTGCGAGGCGGACCTTCCGCCGGAGATCGACACCAGCCGGCCGCACCCCGCGCGGGTCTGTGACTGTCTCATCGGCGGCAAGAACAATTTCGCGGCGGACCGCCAGACGGTCGCGAACGTGCTGCGCAAGTCGCCGAACGCGCGTATCGCGCCGCGCGAGAACCGGGCGTTCCTCGGCCGGGCGGTGAAGTTCCTGACGGCCGAGGCCGGCCTGCGGCAGTTCCTCGACATCGGCACTGGCCTGCCGACGGTGAACAACGTGCACGAGGTCGCGCAGGCGGTCGCGCCCTCGTCCCGTATTGTCTACGTCGACAACGACCGTTGCAAGCCTTGTTGTGCACACTCGCGGCTGAGTGGTGGAGCTGCCTAAGAGTGGCTGGGTCTCAGCGTGCAACGGCGGGTGAACGCGACTCAGCGGTGCCCGGAGTAGTCATGCCGCGGGGAATCCGGTCAGGATGCCAGAGCCTGGGAGGGGGTCGCCTAGTACGCGGAGCATGACGCGTGGGCCGCTGTAGCGGTCGCGGCCGTGGAGCCAGCGGGTATTACTGACCAGGATGCCTTCCCCGGTGCGGAGATGGATGGTTTTCATGTGCTGGGTGATGACGGCGCGGAGCGTCGGCAGAGCCCGGTCGGTGTCGGCGGAGAACGTGGCCAGGTCGTCAAGCCTTAGCCGGATGCCTAGCCGGCCGGGGCCTGTTGGCTCGATTACGGGGCCGAGGTATCCGTCTGCTGTGCCGAAGCGGGCGGCGCGCGGTGCGGATAGCGCCCGGAGGGTGTCGGGGTGCTGCCTTGCGAGGGTCGCGGTGATGCGGGAGGCGTCGGCGAGGAGCGTATCCCCGCCCTGGGTGGCGGGCTGCTGACAGGCGAGCAGGAGGAGGCCGGGCGGTTCGGGCAAGCTGGTGCCGTCTGTGTGCGGGATCAGCTCGGCGTCGGAGAAGGCGGCGTAGCCGGATGCTGTGGCCTGGGTGTCGGTGACCACGGTCACGCCGTCAGGTCCGGCGTCGCGGTGCGTGCGTATGCTCATCATGGTGCTGGCCGCGCTGGCCAGCGCGGCGCGCTCGGTGATCCCGGTGAAGGTCACCAGGCCGTGCTGACGCAGCAGCGCGACCACGCGCGGCTGCTGGGCGGGGTTGAGGATGTCGGCATGGTGGGTACGGAAGATATCCATGACTGCTCCTGGGGGTGTCTTGGTAGCGGTTGCCGCGAGGGCGCGGCGATGCGGCAGTGACGACTGGTGACGAGAGGTCACGTTCGGGCGGCGCGTGCCGAGGGCTGCGTTGTAGGGTCGGCTCAGTTGCAGCGGCCGAAGGAGGTTGGGCAGGCAGGTGAGCGTAAGCGCGGCGGTGCGGGGCGTTGAGGCCGGGCGCAGGTTCCCGGTGTCGGTCAAGGGCGTGGCTGTCCAGGCAGGCAGAGTGCTGCTGCTGGAGAACGAGCGGGCCGAGTGGGAACTGCCTGGCGGGAAGCTTGAACTCGGGGAAGATCCGGCTGACTGCGTGGTGCGCGAGATCAGCGAGGAGTCCGGCTGGGAGGTTGCGGCCGGGCCGTTGCTGGACTGCTGGCAGTACCACATCGGCGAGGGGCAGGACGTGGTGATCGTCACCTACGGCTGCCCGGTCGCCAGCACCGTCCCTCCCGTGGTCAGTCACGAGCACAAGCGGGCCGGGCTGTTCGGTCCCGGTGAGGTACCCGGCCTGGTCATGCCGGAGGGCTATAAGCGGTCGATCGTGGCGTGGTTCGCCCGCCTGAACGGGCACGCGGCCACGTAACGGCGGCTGAGGCTGGGCGCTCGTCGCGGTCGGCGAGGGCCGTCGGGTTCGCCTTGGGCTGCCAACCGCCTCCCGCACATCCAGCGGGCCGCGCGCCACTTGAGCCGGCCTGAAGGGCGAGGCACGGTCGGCGCGTTCTGTGGCATCGCCGCTGGCAATGACCGCTGGAATAATCGCAGTGAAGATTTGGGTGCAGGCGTCGGGGAATTCGAGCTGCGACGGGGCGCCGAGCTTTGCGCAGGGGCTTGATGGACATGCCTGCGTAGCCAATGGGCAGTGACTTGCTTTCATCAGGCTTGCGGACTGTAGGCGGTGATTACGCGCTCTCTGGGCCGCGCTGGCCACCTAAGCCGCCCCCTCGTGCCAGGCGGCCGACGCGCGCCGGTCGAACTCCGCGTTCAGGGCGGCCATGCGGGCGGCCAGCTCGGCGCTGGCCCCGTCGCCCAGGGCATCGCGCACGCGGGCGCGCTCGGCCAGGAACGCCGGATCGTCAAGAGTCGTGATGTCGGGGGTTGCTTGGGTGTCCATATCCGTCCCGTGCGGCTGTGATGGCTATGGTCGCCCGCGCCGCCGGTTCTGTGCTCCGGGGTGTCTTCTTCGCCGTTGTCCGGCTGCGGGGTGTCCCGCCCGCCGACTGCGCGGTTGGCGGGACGTACGGCAACATTCGGCCGGGAAGGCATGGCGCGGAAACGGTCACGGCGGTGCCATCTGGTGCTCGTGAGGTCATGAGGGTGTCACGGCTGCGCCGTATAGCGCGATCTGCGCCGGATAGGTTCAAAGCCGGGCTTACGCTGGGGATAAACATCATCAGGGGCCGGGGAGGGCGGTAGGCATGGCCGGCGATGCGACGCTTTTGCGGACTCTTCTCCGTCTTCGCCACCTGACGCAGCACGCGGCGTTCAGCGCTCAGTTCGGGGACCAGGCTGGCGCGCACGCGGCGCTGGCCATCGCGCGAGTCAGAAGCGGGGACGTGGACGGGGCCGCCGACGCGCTGAAGCCGGTTCTGGCCCTTCCGCCGGCCATGCGGATCAACGGCGTGGTGTCGTGCGTGACTTCCGTCCACCGCGCGCTGTCGGCCGCGCCCGGGTCACCCGTCGCAGCCGCGACGCAGCAGGCAATCGAGGCGTTCTGTCACGCGCCCGCGGCGCTGCCCCAGTGAATCCGGTAGAACTGTCCGGCCGGCTGGTCAACCTGCGGGAACTGAACGACGCGGACGCGCCCGCGCTGCACGCCGTGTACGGCAATCCCGACGTGTGCCAGTACATGTCATTCACGCCGCGCACTGTCGAGCAGTGCGCCGCGATTATCGCTGCGGCACGCAAGGACGCGGAAACCGCCCCTCGGCAGGTCTACATGCTCGCTGTCTGCGGGGACGGCACCGAGCTGATCGGGGCCGCGCGCCTCGGCCTCGGCGAGTGGAAAAGCGCGCAGTTCGGCATCGCCCTGCGGCCTGACCAGTGGGGAAACGGCCGGGGCACGGAAACCGTGCGACTGCTGCTCCAACTGGGATTCCGCGACTTCGGCCTGCACCGTATCTGGGGCGCGCGCAGCCCCAGGAACTACGCCTCAGGCCGCCTCATGGCAGCGGCCGGAATGACCGAAGACGGGACGATCCGCAGCCACGTACCGCGCCACGGGGTGTGGGACGATTCCGCTACCGCCTCCATCCTTGAAAACGAGTTCACCGGGTAAGCCGCACTGCGGACCGAAACAGGGCGCGCGCCTCGTCCCCCGTGATCGTCCCTTCATCCCTCCCTCGCGCGCGTCTGCACGTACGGGAGGGACGGGGGGACGAAGGGACGAGGCTCATCCGGGGCAACCGCCAGTAAGCCTCTGCCCGTTTGCTAGCGCCGGAAGCACAGCCCGTTGCCGAGGTTCACGATCCCGCCCGCCTCTCCTGCGCTTTTTGAGCCGGCCGTCCCGATGGTTATTGCCCATTGCCCGTCGTGGCGGGTGAGGGTCATTCCCCATGCCGCTTTGACCGCGCGGGCCATCCCGCGCCTTACGGTGTCGTCCCCGTCATTCCACATCTGGGCCACGGTCTGCCCCGTCGGCGCATAGTCGAAGGAATCGGGAATGACCGCGAATCCCCCGATGCGCGCCTTGACGGCCTTGCGCTGCGCGACTAGCGCGTCCAGCTCGGCATCGTCTTCGGTGGCGGAAAGCCGCGCCTGTATCTTGCGCAGCTCGGCGTTCAGCGCGTCCAGCTCGTGAGCGTTTCCCGCTGGAACGCGAGAACATCTGTCGTGTCGCTGGCGAACATTCCGCTGATCAGGTCGGTGACGGGCCGACCAGGCGAGCCATCTGCGCCCACTGGTCGGGATCGCGGTCAAGGCGGGAAGAGTCGGTCACGATGACCGTGTCGCCTGGGCGAAGGGACGCGGTCAGGGTCTCGATCGCGTCAACCTGCTCACCTTTGGAGGCCGAAGCTGCCTTGGTGTCAGTCTGAACGATCACCGCAGACGGGGACGCCTTGAGGATGTCCTTCTCGGGATCTTGCACCTGCTCGCCGATGCCGACAACCCGGCCGAGATCGTCGCGACGCTGCTGGGCGCCCTGCCGTCGGGCAGCTACCTCGTCGCCTCGCACCTGACGATGGAGCACGACAGGGAACGGACGGCGGCCGGGCAGGCCGTGATGCGCGACGCCGGGATCACCATGCAGAAGCATGACTCCGACGTTTTCGCGGACATCGCGTTCAGCGGCCTTGACCTCGTTCCGCCGGGTGTGGTGCTGGTGTCGGAGTGGCGGCCGACGGGCAACCAGCCGCGTCCGACGCCGGTCGAGGTCAGCATTTACGGCGGCGTGGCCCGCAAGCCGTAACGCCGCAACCCGTAACGCCCCGTCACGCCTGCCAGATGCGGGACGAGGCCAGGGCGGCGCCCTCGGCCAGCGCCGCCAGCTTGGCCCAGCCGAGCTCGGGGTGAATGCGGGAGCCGAAGCCGCAGTCGGCTCCGGCGATCACGTTCTCCGCGCCGAGCCGGTCGGTGTAGCGGGTGATCCGCTCGGCGACCAGTTCCGGGTGCTCGATGATGTTGGTCGAGTGGGTCACCACGCCGGGAATGAGGATCTTCCCGTCCGGGAGCTTGACGTCCTCCCACAGGTGGTACTCGTGCTCGTGCCGCGAGTTGGCCGCCTCGACCAGGTACGCCCCGGCGTTGACGTCCAGCATGATGTCGGCGATGTCCGCCAGCGGGACGTCGTTGGCGTGCGGGCCGTGCCAGCTGCCCCAGCACAGGTGATAGCGGACCCGGTCGGCGGGCAGGCCGTCGAGCGCGTGGTTGAGCACGTCGATGCTGGCGGCGGCGTAGCGGCGGTAGGAGTCCATGTCGTAGGCAGGGTTGCGGTCCCAGTTGGCCGGCACCCACGCGTCGTCTACCTGCAGGATGAACCCCGCGTCGACGATGGCCCGGTACTCCTCGCGCAGCACGCCGGCCAGCGCCCGCAGCAGCTCGTCCTCGCTGCCGTAGTACTCGTTCTCCAGCGCGACCACGATGCTGGCCGGGGCCACGGCTGGCAGGAACGCCTCCCGGCCGGGAGCACCGGGCGCACCGGGATCGCCAAGAGAGGCCAGCGCCGCCGTCAGGTTGGCGATGTCCCGCTGGACGGTCTCCGGCCGGTAGCACAGCGGCCCGGTGACGACCGGCTGGGTCAGCATCGGGGTGAAGAAGTTGCTGTCCTCCGTGTAACCGAACAGCGTCGCGTTGCCGTCGGCCCACGCGTAGAAGCCGGGGAACTGCTCGCGGTCGCGGCCCTTGAAGACCGGGTTGCGCGACAGTGACTTGTCGCGGGCCTCGATGCCGTCGAGCCGGTCGACGACGTACCGGCTCCACATGGTCTTGCCGAACTCGCCGTCGTCGACGATGTCGATCCCGGTGTCCACCTGCTGCCGCACCACGCCGGCGACGCCGGCCCGCAGCTCGTCGGGCACGCCGGCCGCCCACTGGCCGTGGGCGGCCATCGCCTTCGACAGTTCGGGCGGCCGCTGCAGCGCCCCGACGTGGGTGGTCAGGATCCTGTCGGTGCTCCGTCGCATCCGCGTGCCCCTCGTCGTCGGCGCTGCTGTCCGAAGCCGACCCTAGTCCTCGTAGCGGGTCGGCGGGAACGGGTCCTTCTCGCTCGGCTGGCGGAACTCGCCCTTGTCGATCTGGCGCAGCAGCTCGGCCCGTTCCTCTTCGTACGCCTCGTCGTTGCGCGGGTCCGTCTCCGGCGGCGTGTCGGTCGCGGGCGGCACCTCGTCGGGGTTGTAGGCGTCGATTCCGGCTTCGACCCGCTCGTCCTCGGCCAGCTCAGCGAGCTTGTCGTCGTCGAGGCGCTGCGCGGCGCCGCCGTGCTGGCGCCGGTCCCGGTGGAACTCTGCGGGAAAGTCGTCCTGGCTCATCACACTCTCCTTTACCGCTCGTCTACCTTCTGATCCCATCCAGCATGCCACGGCCGAAACCGGGGCAAGCGGCCGGTGACGTGTCAGGCCTGCCCGAACCGCACCCGCAGGCCGGAGCGGCGCAGCATCCTGACGAACCACAGCACGGACGCGCCGGTGCCCGCGGCCACGCCGACGACGGTCACCACGGTGGTGAGCAGGAGGAAGACGGTGGCGGGCTCCAGCACAAGCAGCGCCCCGAGCCCGATCGTCGAGGCCGCGAAGATCCCGGCCCAGAGCCAGGTCACCCCGCGGAAGAAGCTGTCGAGGCCGGCATGCGCGGCCGCTGGCAGGCGCAGCGCCACCACCTCGGCCGCCAGTTGCGCGACCAGCGGCCGCCCGGTCGGCGCGGTCCGCGCGAACAAGATGCACAGGGCCAGGTTGGCGACCGGGAACTGCAGCAGGAAGAGCAGCGTGCTGCCGGTGGCGATGACCAGGACCGTCTGCAGCGTGAGGACCAGGCCGGAGATCAGCAGCAGGCCGGGAATCTTGCCGGTCAGCAGCTTCCTGGCGACGGCCGTCAGCCAGATCACCGCGGTGGCGGCGATCATGCCCGCCCCCTGGCCGCCGCCGATCCGCTCGCCGGCGAGGTAGCCGATGACCGGCAGGCCGAGCGACTCGGCGAGGTTCCAGCCCGCCGTTAGCGCGAGCTGGGCGGGTGCGGGCAGCTGAAGGTAACCAGCCAGCGGGACGTCCGCGGCAGGCTCGTGCCTGGCACGCCATCGCAGCCTCATGAGGCTCCTTCCTCGTCCCGGCACCAGCCGGGCGGCGGACCATCCCGGCATTGGGTTGGTCACCGACCGGCTTCTTCCCGCGTCCTCCCGATCCATGCACACCGGACGGGTGGTCTAACGCCGGCCGCATAGGTCACGCGGCAGCAGCCTCGACCAGGTCGGCGTCGCGGCTGACCAGGGCGGCGTAATGGCCGCCGAGGGCCAGCAGTTCGCTGTGCGTGCCCCGCTCGGCGATCTGCCCGTGGTCGAGGACGAGGATCTCGTCGGCGTCCCGGATGGTCGACAGCCGGTGCGCGATGGTGATCGTGGTGCGGCCCGCGCTGGCCGCGTCGATGGCCTCCTGCACGGCCTGCTCAGTCTGCGTGTCGAGGGCGCTGGTGGCCTCGTCGAGCACCAGGACGGGCGGGTCGCGCAGCACGGCCCTGGCGATGGCCAGGCGCTGCTTCTCGCCGCCGGAGAACCGGTAGCCGCGTTCGCCTACCACGGTGTCGTAGCCGTCCGGCAGTGACATCAGGTGCTCGTGGATGTGCGCGACCTTGGCCGCCGCGACGATCTCCTCGTCGGTGGCGGACGGCTTGGCGAACCGCAGGTTATCGGCCACCGAGGCGTGGAACAGGTAGGTCTCCTGCGCGACGACGCCGACCGCGCCGGCGAGGGCGTCGAAGGACAGGTCGCGCACGTCGATGCCGTCGATCGTCACGCTGCCCGCCGTCACGTCGTACAGGCGCGGAATCAGGTAGCTGAGGGTGGTCTTGCCCGAGCCGGTCTCGCCGACGATCGCGAGCGAGCGCCCGGCGGGGACGGTCACATCGATATTCCGCAAGGTAGCGGCGGAAGCGGGACCGCCGTAGCTGAAGCCCACGTCGTTGAGCCTGACCTCGCCGCGCACCGTGGCCGGCGTGACCGGGTGGGGCGCCTCGGCGATGTCGACCGGCAGGTCAAGGTACTCGAAGATGCGGCCGAACAGCTCAAGCGAGCTCTGGATGTCCACCCCGGTGCTCAGCAGCTGGACGGCGGGCCGGAACAGCGCCGACTGCAGGGTGGTGAACGCGACCAGCGTGCCGATCGAGATCGCCATCTGGTCGCCGTGGCCGGTCAGGCCCGTGACCCAGTAGATCACCGCGGGCATGGCCGACATGACGATCTGGATCGTCGACTGGCGCCAGCGCCCGGCCATGCTTGAGCTGACCTCGAGGTCGGACAGCTTGGCCGACTCGCCGGAGAAAGAGCTGGCCAGCGACGCGGACCGGCCCATGGTGTGGCCGAGCAGGATGCCGCTGACCGACAGCGACTCCTGGACGATGGACGACAGCACGGCCAGCTGGCGCTGCCGGTCACGGGTGATACGGCGGCGCTCGGTGCCGACCTTGCGGCTCACCCACACGAAGAAGGGCAGCATGACCAGCGATGCGATGGTCAGCCGCCAGTCGAGGACGACCATCGCGATGACGGTGGCGATCACGGTCGTCGCGTTGGAGACGAGCGTGGTGGCGGTGGTGGTGACGGTCGCCTGCATGCCGCCGATGTCGTTGGCGATGCGGGACTGCACCTCGCCGGTCCGGGTCCTGGTGAAGAAGGCGAGCGACATGCGCTGCAAGTGCGAGTAGACGGCCGTGCGGAGGTCGTGCATGACCCGCTGGCCGATCCTGGTCGACACGTACGTCTGGGACACGCTGAAGGAGCTGTTGAGGACCGCGACGACGATCATCGCGATCGCGAGCACGCTCAGCAGGCCGGTCCTGCCCTGGGGGAGCGCGGTATCGATGACCGCGCGGATGAGGAACGGGTTAACGAGGGATACGAGAGACGAGGCGCCGACGAGCACGGCGACGAAGAGCAGGCTCCAGCGGTACGGGCGGAAGAGCGCCGCGATACGGCGGAGCGGAACACGGGGATTGGCGGTACCCAATAAAGCCTCCTGAAACAGATTAGTGATATACGCTCAAACAGAGTGTAGCTCATAATTGTTCCCGGCTCAGTATGAGCACGGCTCCTGGTACCGTGGAAGCATGGGCGACGAGGACCCGGTGCAGGCAGAGAGCGCGGTGCGGCTGGCCGACCTGCTGCACGGGCTGACCAGGCGGCTGCGCCGGTCGCAGACCGACGGGATGGCACCGCTCGGCCTCACGCCCGCCCAGGGACGCGCGCTGCGGCTGATCGCCCGCAGCGAGGAGCCGCTGCGGATGACCGAGCTGGCCGACCAGCTGGGGATCGTACCGCGGTCGGTCACCACCGTGGTCGACGCGCTCGAGGAGGCCGGCCTGGTGCACCGTGAGATCGACCCGCGCAACCGCCGCGCGATCCTGCTGCGCCTGACCGCCGAGGGCGGCACCGTCCGCGACCAGCTGCGGGACGCCAGGCGGCAGGCCGCAGAAGCGCTGTTCGCGCCGCTTTCTGACGCGGACCGCAAGACCCTGGGCGAGCTGCTCGCCCGCCTCGACCAAGGCTGAGAGAAAAAGTGATACAGAACGGGAGCGGGCTCATCCCGGTCGCCCGGGTTTAATCCCGCGGCCGGGTGACGATATAGCCGCCGTGGCTAGCTTCATTTCGCCGGATCTGTCATGACCTGGCAAGCTCAGGAACCCGCTGACCTTATCGCCCGGCTTGGGCGCCACTGGGGCTGGGTGCTCGCCTACGGCGTGCTCACCCTGCTCGCGGGCATCGCCGTGATCGCCTGGCCAGGTGAGACCCTGCTGGTGATCGCCGTGCTGTTCGGCGTGCAGCTCATCGTCTCGGGGATCTTCCGTTTCGTCTCCGCGCTCGCGTCCGAGGACCAGACGGCGGGCAGCCGGGTGCTGCTCGCGCTGCTCGGCGTGCTGTCGGTGATCATCGGCCTGTGGGCGGTCCGCCACGTGCTGATCACCTTGCTGGCGCTGACGGTCTTCCTCGGCATCTTCTGGATCGTCAACGGCGTCATCGAGATCTTCACCGCGCTCGCGCACCGGGAGATGCAGGGCCGCGGATGGACGACCTTGATGGGGGTGCTGAGCATCATCGCGGGGCTCATCGTGCTGGCCTATCCCGGGCTGAGCCTGCTCGGCCTGGCCGTCATTCTCGGCATATGGCTGATCGTCTTCGGGATCATGGAGCTGATGGCCGCTTTCCGGCTCCGCTCGGTCGCGTTAAGGCGCCGGCTAGGCGGCCGCCAGCAGGTCGAGCGATAGCTGCCAAAGCCGGGCGGCCTTGGCCGGGTCCAGGGCGTAGTCCGCGACGCCGCGGCGGATACCGGGCACGTACGGGCCCGCCTCCTGGCAGTCCTCGAAGTACCGGCCGGTCACGCCCGCGACCAGCGGCGACGCCGCGAGCAGCACAGACGTCGCCGCGCCCTGCGGAATGTCCTTGACCGAAACTCCGGTGCCGCCCGCGGGATCGAACGACTGCGGGGCGAGCGCGGCCGGGTCGACGTGCCGCGTCAAGCCCGTGCTGGCGATGCGTCCCGGGTTCAGCGCGTTGACCGCGATACCGTCCGCCGCCCACCGCCGGGCCGCCTCGACCGCGAACAGCACGTTGGCGGTCTTCGACTGGCTGTAGGCCGCCCACGGGTCATACGGGTGCCGCTCGAAGTTCACGTCGTCGAACAGCACTTCGCCGTTGACGTGACCGACCGAGCTGACCGACACCACCCGGGCACCCGCGGCGGCCGCTGCCTCGCTGAGCGCCCCTTCCGGCCGGGCCGGCGCGCCTTCGTTCGGTACCCCTTCGTTCGGTACCCCTTCGTTCGGTACCCCTCCTTCCAGTGCCCCTTCTTTCAGCGCACGGTGCAGCCCCGTCGCCAGCGCGAAGTGGCCGAGGTGGTTGGCGGCGAACTGCAGCTCCCAGCCTTCGGCCGTGCGCTGCTCGGGGACGCCCATGATCCCGGCGTTGTTCACCAGGATGTGCAGCGGCCCCTGCCAGCCGGCCGCGAACGCGGCCACTGATTCGCGGTCGGTCAGGTCAAGCCAGGCCACCCGCGCGTCGCGGCCGCCGTCGGCGGCGATCACGGCCGCGGCCCGCTGGCCGGCCGCGATGTCGCGCACCGCCAGGGTGACCTCCGCCCCGGCCAGCGCGAGCACCCGGGCGGTCTCCTGGCCGATGCCGGACGACGCCCCGGTGACCACGGCCCGCCGGCCGGCCAGGTCCGTGCCCGCGATGACGTCGGCCGCGGTCGAGGTGGCGCCGAAAGGCGTGGTGATCAGGGCTGCGGGCATGGGTGACCTCCGCTGGAAACGACGCTAAACTATCCGGAGCTGGCTCCGGTTACTTGCTCAGTCTAAGCGGAGCTGGCTCCGGTTGGCAATTCTGGATGACTTGCGCACGTCGTCTCAGTGCGGGAGTCCCGCAGTGCGGGAACGGAGCTCAGCGGATGACAGCGGAGCGGCTGCCGCGCGCCGACGCGCGGCAGAACTACAGCAAGCTGGTGGAGACCGCCGCGGCCGCCTTCGCCCGCGACGGCGCGCAGGTGACGCTGAAGGCGGTCGCGGCCCAGGCCGGCGTGGGCATCGGCACTCTCTACCGCCACTTCCCGACCCGCGAGGCCCTGGTCGAGGCCGTCTACCGGTCGCAGACCCAACGGCTCTGCGACGCCGCGCCTGAGCTGCTCGGCCAGCTGCCGCCCGTCGCCGCGCTGCGCGCCTGGACTGCCCGCTTCCTCAGCTTCATGGCGGCCAAGAACGGGATGGCCGAGGTGCTGCACCTGGTGCTGAGCGGAGACGAGGGCCTGCGCGCGGACACCAGGGCAAGGCTGGCCGGCGCGGTCGCGCTGCTGCTGCGGGCCGGGCAGGCAAGCGGGGAACTGCGGTCAGACCTGGACCCGGCCGACGTGTTTCTCGCTCTCGGCGGCTTCGCCCTGGTCATGGACCACCAGCCCGCCGTCGGCCTATCCGGGGACCACCAGCCCGCGGCCGGCCTTTCCGTGGATCGTCAGCCCGCGGCCGGCCTTTGCGTGGACCGCGACCCCGCGGCCGGCCTTTCCGTGGACCGTAACCCTTCTGCCGGCCGCCTCGGGGACCGTCAGCCGGCGGGCCCGGCCGACCTTGGCCCCCGCCTGCTCGACCTCCTCCTTCGCGGCCTCGAGCGGGCGCCTTCCTAGCGCGGCGTCAGAGAAGATCTCCGGTCCCCGCAGGGATCTCGCTTCCCCCGGGCAGCGCTGTGAACCGTCTAGCGCCGGCCGGTCATCGCCCAGCGCACCGCGCCGACGATGCCGTGACCGACGTGCGGCACCAGCACTGACTCGGCCAGGTGCGGCAGCGGCAGCCGCAGCTCCCGCCGGGCCCAGCCGGGCAGCTCCGCTACGGCGGTCGCCGCCAGCAGCGCGTAGGGGCCGCGGGCGAGCAGCGGCAGCGGCGGGTTCCAGACCAGGAACCTGGCCGCCTCGCGCGCTTCCGGTATCGCGTGCAGCTCGGGCCGGTAGCCGCGCAGCGCCGCGTCGAGCTCCGCCCGGCTGCGCGGCGGGTCGGTCACCCCGAGGGCCTCCGCGATACGGGCGGCGTCGGCGACGTAGCCGTCGCAGCCGGCCTGGTCGAGCGGCCGCGCGCCGTAGCGCTGGTGGCAGCGCAGGAAGCTGTCGGCCTCGGCCACGTGCACCCAGCGCAGCAGGTGCGGGTCGTCGGCCCGGTAGGGCACGCCGCCTGGCCCGGTCCCGTTGATGTGACGGTGCACCTGGCGGACATGATCGACGGCGCGCTGGGCGTCGTCAGCCGGCGCGAACGTGGTCGCCGCGAGGAAGGTGCTCGTCCGCTGCAGCCGGCCCCACGGGTCGCTGCGGTAACCGGAGTGCTGCGCGACCGCGGACATCGCCTGCGGGTGCAGTGACTGCAGCAGCAGCGCCCGCAGGCCGCCGACGAACATCGCCGCGTCCCCGTGTACCTGCCTGATCGGCCGGCCTTCCTCGAACCAGCGCGGGCCTGGCGCGGCGAAGCGGGCCCGGTTGGCGGCGCCCTGCGGGCCCGCGACCCGGGCGAAGAGCGCCTCGCCGAGCCGTCGCTGCAGCGTGTCGATGCGTGCGGCGATCGGTTCCGTGCTCATCCGCACCTCCGGTGTCAGCCTCATCAGCCAGGGTAACCGCCGCGTCCCGGGTGCGGGCAGCCGCATGCCGCGCCTGGCGACGAAGGTCACCGGGCGCGGCGGCGGCTTGAGCGGTCAGGCGGCCGGGAGACGCGGAGCCGGCACCGCGCGCTTCTCGAGCAGCAGGAAGAGGCTCGGGCCGAAGGTGAGGCCGGCCAGCGGCTGCTGCACGGCGCGTTCCGCGGCGAGCAGCGCGCGCGGCGGTACCAGCGTCTTCGCCAGCGGGTGGCGGAAGTTGGACACCGACAGCGTCTGCCTGACGTCAAGCCCGACGGCGGCCAGCTGGCGGGTGATGGTCCGCGGGTGGTGGTTGACGTAGGGCGCGGTGCCCCGGGCCCGCGACTCCGCGGAGCGGATGTCGACCGGCTCGGCGGGGATGCGCTGCCGCCGCAGGAACGCCGCGACCCGGCGGCCCGCGTGGGCGGAGTTGGCCGCCTCGACGACGGCCTGCCCGCCCGGCCGCAGCACGCGGGCGAGTTCCGCGAGCTCGTTCTCCGGGTCGGGCATGTGGTGCAGGATCCTGACCATGACGGCGAGGTCGATGCTGGCGTCGGCGAACGGCAGCTTGGCGGCCTCGGCGAGCTCGCGCTCAAACGGCTGGCCGGGGAAGATCTCCCGGGACAGGCTGAGCTGCTGAGTGCTCGGGTCGACCAGGGTGACCCGGTCTGCGTACTCGGTCAAGATGATGGCGAGGCGGCCGAAGCCGCCGCCGATGTCGGCCGCGTCCTGGTAGCGGTGCCCCGCCAGCAGCCGTCGCAGGGCGACGATCTCGGCCTGGTGCTCGTACTCGCGGCCCGACCAGAACTGCGCGTAGTTGAACAACGGGTCGTTGTAAATGCCGGACTTGCGGCCGGCCGTGCTCTCAGTTGTCACGTGTACCCCCCGGGTAGCGGTTACCCAGCCGGGGGGCGCCGCACGCGCGCTAAACCCAAAAAATGTCACACACAGTAGTTCAGCTTAACTGTTTGTAATCATGGGTAGATCGCAGCTCGCGCACAACGGGGCAGTAGGACACAAGGGGGAATCCATGCACCGTAAGCTCGACATCCTTGCCGAGACTGGCTTTGCCGTGCTCCGCGACTATGACGGCGCGGCCATCCCGCCGGCCGAGTGGGAAGCACTGACCTACCTTGACTGGAAGAGCGGCGGCGACACCAACTTCGCGCCGCTGGCCTCGGCCACCGGCGAGATGGACTGCCGCGGTTTCTGGGACCACGGCAAGGCGGACAAGGACGGCCTGTGGACCGCCAACCGCGACATCTCGCCGAGCCTGACCAGCTACGTGGAAGGCATCGGCGGCAACTACGGCCGCGTCCGGGTGATCAAGCTCAACCCGAGCAGCGAGGCCGACGCCCTGCGGCAGCTGCACCGCGATGACAACAACCGGCTCAACCCGGACGGCGCCGGCTGGGTGATCAGGTCGTGGCTCGAACTTGACAACAAGGCGGGCAAGTCCGTTTTCATCCTGCGGGAGGACAAGGACGACCCGCGAACCGAGACCAGGATCAAGCTGCACCCGGGCATGCAGCTGGTGATCGACACCGAACGGCTGTGGCACGTGGTCTGGCACCCGGGCCCGCGGCCCCGCTACGCGCTGATCACCTCGTGGGAGTCCAGCCCCGTCATCGACAGCTGGATCCGCAAGTACCAGGCCAAGCCCCGGCAGCTCACGCCGGTCAGCTAGCCCCTGCCCGCTAGCGGTTCACCGTTAGCGCGGGCAGGACTGGTGAACGGGTCACCCGGCAACGGAGCCGGGCGGCCCGTTCACGCCGTCGCGGCGCGCCGTACCCGCCGCGATTGTCGGCCGCACCCTCTAGGGTGTAACCCACTGGCATCTGGAGTCCTGTCCGTTTCACCTGCGGGGGGTTGAGGCTGTGGCTGATCTTGTCGCGTCCGGCGCGGCCGTCTCGCCGGCGGCCGCCGCGCCGCCGGCCGCCGCTGACGGGCCAGTGGACGAGGTCGGGCTGGTCGCCGGGACCGAGGACTCGACACCGCTGCAGTTCGCCGTCGCGCTCGACGAGACCTCGTACCTGCAGCTCGATGACGTGGTGGTGACGCTGCGGCAGGTGCCGGGCATCGGGCCGGTGCTGACGAGCGGCATCGTCACCCAGGTGCGCGCCAGGCACGAGGGCGCGAGCTACGGCTCTGACGTCTTCCTCATCGCCGAGGGCGTGCTGCCGGCCAGGACGCAGGAGATCGCCGAGGTCAGCACCACCCGGGTGGAGCCCGAGGTCTACGTGCCGCCGCGCCCGGGCGAGGTGGTCAGGCGTGCCACCGGCAACGAGCGCGCGCAGGCGCTGTACTTCGACCAGATGGCCAACCGGGTCCCGGTGGGCCGCGGCCGGGACGGCGCGCCGATCTACGTCAACATGGAGTTCCTCGACGGCACCAGGGGCGCCCACGTGTCGATCAGCGGCATCTCAGGCGTCGCTACGAAGACCAGCTTCGCGCTGTTCCTGCTGCACTCGATCTTCCGCTCCGGGGCGCTCGGCGCCCGCGCGGTCAACGCCAAGGCGCTGGTCTTCAGCGTGAAGGGCGAGGACCTGCTGTTCCTCGACCAGCCGAACGCGCGCCTCGACGACGACCTGCGCGGCGAGTACGCCGGGCTCGGCCTGCCCGCCGAGCCGTTCGCGTCGGCCGGCTTCTGGGCGCCCCCCGTTCCCGACGACACCACCGGCCGGCCGAACGTCACCGGCCGCACCAGCGGTGTCGAGGCCTTCTGGTGGACGCTGCGGGAATTCTGCGACCAGCAGCTGCTGCCGTTCGTGTTCGCCGACGCGGAAGACGACAGGCAGCAGTACACGATCGTCATCCACCAGGTCGCCGCCCGGCTGCGGCGCTACGCCGAGCCGTTCGGCGACAACGGGGCGGTGCTGCTCGAAGGCAAGGTGCTGACGACCTACGAGGACCTGGTGAACCTCATCGTCGACCGGCTCACCGACGACGACACCAGGGCCGACTGGGCGGGGCCGGTCACCGGGACGGGCACCGCCAACGCGTTCGTCCGCCGCCTGCGGTCGTCGCTGCGGCCGCTGAACGCCATCATCCGCGCCGACGTGCCCAGCGGCCCCCGCCGCCGTATCTCCACCCAGGACCAGCAGCTCACGGTCGTCGACCTGCACAACCTGCACGAGCGCGCGCAGCGCTTCGTCGTCGGCGTGGTGCTGGCGGCCGAGACCGCGCGCAAGGAAGAAGCCGGCGCGGGCGGCCTGCTGTTCACGATGATCGACGAGCTGAACAAGTACGCGCCGCGCGAGGGCAGCTCGCCGATCAAGGACGTGCTGCTCGACATCGCCGAGCGCGGCCGGTCGCTCGGCATCATCTTGATCGGCGCGCAGCAGACCGCGAGCGAGGTGGAGCGGCGCATCGTGTCCAACTCGGCGATCCGGGTGGTCGGCCGCCTCGACTCGGCCGAGGCCGGCCGGCCCGAGTACGGCTTCCTGCCCGCGGCGCAGCGGGTCCGCGCCACCATCGCCAAGCCCGGCGCGATGTTCGTCTCCCAGCCGCAGATTCCGGTGCCGCTGGCCATCGAGTTCCCGTTCCCCGCGTGGGCGACCAGGCTGTCGGAGTGCGCCGGCCCGATCGCTGCGCCGGCCGGCCAGCAGCAGGCGGCGGACCTGCTCACCAGGCTGCCGCCCGAGGACGACATCCCGCCGTTCTGATACCGCCCCGTGTCAACGGCCCCGTGCGAGGCCTGCTGAGGAGGATGACCCCCGCCGTGAAGTTCCTGCACACCGCCGACTGGCACGTCGGCAAGACGCTCAAGGGACGCGACCGGCTTGACGAGCAGCGCGCGGTCCTGGCCGAGATCGCCGCGGTCGCCGAGGCCAGTGAGGTCGACGCGGTCCTGGTGGCGGGCGACGTCTACGACCTCTCGGCGCCCTCGGCGGCCGCGCAGCAGGTCGTCGTCCAGGCCCTGCTGCGGATGCGGCGGGCAGGTGCCGAGGTCATCGTCATCGCGGGCAACCACGATCACGGGCCCACCTTCGAGGCCTACCGGCCGCTGATGGGCGTGGCCGGCATCACCCTCGCCGGGACCGTCAGGCCAGCCGACAAGGGCGGGGTGATCCGGTTCGCCGCCCGCTCGGACGGCGCCCAGGCGCAGGTCGCGGTGCTGCCGTTCCTGTCGCAGCGGTACGCCGTGCGGGCGGCCGAGATCGTCGCGAACTCGCCGTCAGAGAACGTGCGCGCCTACGACGAGCAGGTCCGCCAGGTGATCGGCACGCTGACGGCCGGGTTCGGCGCGGACACCGTGAACCTGGTGATGTCGCACATCACCTGCATCGGCGGCAGCTTCGGCGGCGGCGAGCGGTCGGCCCAGTCGATCTTCGAGTACAGCGTCCCCGCGAGCATCTTCCCCGTCACCGCGCACTACGTGGCGCTCGGCCACCTGCACCGGCGGCAGGCGCTGCCCGCGGCCGCCCCGGTGCACTACAGCGGCGCGCCGCTCGCGGTGGACTTCGGCGAGCAGGACAACACCAGCGTGGTCTGCCTGGTGGAGGCCACCCCCGGCACTCCGGCGCGGATCACCGACATCCCGGTCAGGGCCGGGCGGCGGCTGCGCACGGTCCGCGGCACCCTGGCCGAACTGGAGGCCAACGCCGGCTCCTACGGCGAGGACTACCTGCGGGTGTACCTGCAAGAGCCGACCCGCGCCGGGCTGCGCGACGACACCGTCGAGGTGCTGCCGAACTCGCTGGAGGTGCGCATCGACCCGGAGTTCGCGCCGCCCGCCCGCACCGAGCCAAGATCCGCCGAGCCGCGCACCGCCCGGACTCCCGGGCTGCTGTTCGCCGACTACTGCGCCACCCGCGACGTCAGCGACCCGCGGGTAGCGGCCCTGTTCGGCGAGCTGCACGACGAGGTCACCACGGCCGGCGAGCCCGAGCCGTCGCCAGCCGGCTGACGAGCAAGACGAGGGGAGAAGTCACCGCGATGCGCCCGATCATGCTGGACATGCACGGCTTTGCCTGCTTCAGGGAGGAGGCACGCGTCGACTTCGGCGACGCCGAGTTCTTCGCTCTCGTCGGGCCGACCGGCTCGGGCAAGTCCACCGTGGTCGACGCGATGACGTTCGCGCTGTACGGCTCAGTTCCCCGCTGGGGCCGCAAGGGGATGGTCTCGCTCGCGCTCGCGCCCAGCGTCGCCCGCGGCACCGTCAAGCTCGTCTTCGAGGTTGCCGGCCAGCGCTACGTCGTGGCCCGCGAACTGCGCCGCACCGGCGGCGCGGTCAACCAGCGCGCCGCGAGCCTGGAACGGCTGGCCGACCTCCGCGGGCTGGCCGAGCCCGGCGAGCAGACCTTCCCCATGGCCAAGGACCTCGACGGGGTCAACGATGCGGTCGAGTCGCTGCTCGGGCTGAAGTACGAGGACTTCACCCAGTGCGTAGTGCTGCCCCAGGGCCAGTTCGCCGCCTTCCTGCACGCCAAGCCGAGCGAGCGGCAGGACATCCTGCTGCGGCTGCTCGGCGCGGAGCACTTCCGTCAGATGATGATGAAGGCGAACCAGCGGGCCAGCGACGCCGCGCAGCGGGCCGGCACCTACGCGGAGGAGCTGGCTGGCTACGCCGACGCCAGCGCCGAGGCCGAGGCGGCCGCCAGTGCCGCCGAGGCCGCCCTGGTCAGCCTGGGCGAGCGGGTGGCGGAGACCCTGCCGCTGATCGCTGCCCGCCGCGACGAGCTGACGGCGGCCGAGGTCCGGCTCAGGGAGCTGCGGGCCGACCAGGCCGCGCTGGCGGCGCTGCGCGTCCCCGACGGAGCGGGGCGGCTCGACGCGGACCTCGCGGCCACCCGGGCGGAAATGACGGCCCTGCGGGGCGTCGAGCAGGCGGCCGAGGCGGCCGACGCCGCGGCCCGTGACGAGCTCGCGGGCGGACCGCAGCGCGCGCCGCTTGAACTGGCCCGCGCGCAGCGGGCCGAGCACGCCCGCCATCAGGCGTCGGTCCCCGGCCTGGCGGCCGACGTGACCAGACTGGGCGCGCGAGCGGTCGAGGCGGCGACCGCGGTGGACGCCGCGGCCACCGCCCTTGAGACCGCCCGCGCCGTCCGCGACGAGTCGATCAGGGTTGCCGAGGCCGCCGCCGCGCAGGTCGCCGCGCTGTCGGCCGAGCACGCCAGGCTCGCGGGGGTGTCCGTCCCCGCCGGGATCGCGGAACTCGACCAGCGGCGGGCCGCCGCCGGGGACGCGGTCACCGCCGCGGCGGCCGCCCTGGAGGAAGCCGAGCGGGCCGAGGCGGCCGCCCGCGCGGCCCTGGTCGCCGCCGTGCCGGAGGCGCCGCTCGCCCAGGTGGCCCGTGACCTGGGCGACCTGCGATCGGTGCTGGCCGAGGTGGAGCGTTCTGGTCTGGCAGCCGGGCGGGCGGACGCCGCGCGGCAGGCGGCGGACGGTGCCCTGGCCGCCGCCGAGGCGCAGCGCGCCAGGTCGCGCGCGGACCTGGAAGCGGCCCGCCGCGACCACGTCGTGGCGGGGCTGCGGCCGCACCTGGTCGCGGGGGAGCCCTGTCCCGTATGCGAGCAGCCGGTCGCGGCCCTGCCGGCACCGCTGCCCACCCGCGTGGTTCACGCGGCCGAGTCACGGCTGGCCGAGGCCGACCGTGCGGTGAGCGGCGCGCAGTCCGCCGCCAGGACCGCCGACGCCGCGGCGGGCAAGGCCGACGCCGACCTGGCGGCCGGCCGCAGACGCCAGGCCGCGCTGGCCGACGGCCTCGCGGGGCTGCTCTCGGGGCCGCTGGCAAGCTTCCCGCTGACGTCCGCCCGTGCGGCCGCCGCGGCCGGGGCGGGGCAGCGCGACGAGCTGCTGGCCGGCGCCGCGGCCGAGGTCGCCGCCCTCACCGCGGCGCGCCGTGCGGCTGAGAAGGCGGCCGAGCAGGCGGTCGCGGCCGCGCAGCGAGCGCGGTCGGCCCACCGTTCCGCGCAGTCGCTCGCCGCCGCGACCGAGACCGAGCTGGCCGGCGCGCAAGCCGGGCTGCGCAGCGCGCGCGACCCGCTGGTAGAACTCGGTGCCCCGCCCGCGGACCAGGCCGGCCTGGCCGACGCGTGGGCGGCGCTGGCCCGCTGGGCGGGGGAGCAGGCCCGGGCCCGGGCGGCCGCGCTTAACCAGGCCCGCGAAGCCGAGGCGGCCGCCGCCGGGCGGCGGGACACCCTCGCCGCCGGTTTCGGTGACGCGGAGCGGACGCTAGCCCGGCTGCGCGCCGCGGCGAAGACCGCGTCCGACGACGACCAGCGTGCCCGGGTCAAGCTGAGCCAGGTCACCGCGCGCGTCGCTGAGCTCGGCGAGTCGCTGCGCGACGCGCCGGGCGATGAGCAGATCACCGGGCAGCTAGCCCTGCTTGACCAGCTCGAGGCGGCCGCGGCCGGGGCCGGGCAGTCGCTGCGGGCGGCGCGGGCGGCCCGGTCGGCAGGCGAGGCGACGCTGACGTCGCTGGAGGGCAGCGAGCGCAGTGCCCGCGGCCAGCTCTCGGCCGCTCGGGACCGGGTGGTCGCACTGGGCGCGCCCGCGCTTGGCGACCGCGGCCTGCTTGACGGCTGGACGCACCTCGTCACCTGGGCGTGGGGCGAAGCGAAGGTCCGCGAGCAGCAGGCCGAGGCGGCCGGGCGCGAAGCCGGCGCCGCCCGGGCGGGCATCGCGGAGCTGACCAGTGCGCTCAACGCCGAGCTGTGCCGCGCCGGGCTCGACCTTGACCAGGGCGCGGTCGCCGCCTCGGCCGGCGCGGCCGTGAGCGGCGCGCTGGCCGGCGCCAGGGCGGCGACCAGGCGCATCGCCGAGCGGCGGGCCGCCGCCGCCGGCCTGGCGGGCAAGCAGCGCACCGCGCAGGAGGAGCAGCAGGTCGCGCACCTGCTCGGTAACCTGCTGCAAGCCAGGCAGTTCCCGCAGTGGCTGGTCAGCGAGGCACTCGACGACCTGGTGGCGGCCGCCTCCGAGACCCTGGAGGCACTGTCAGGCGGTCAGTTCAACCTGACCCACGACAAGGGCGACCTGTTCGTCATCGACCGGGCGGACGCGGACGCCAGGCGCTCGGTGCGCACCCTGTCAGGCGGCGAGACCTTCCAGGCGTCGCTCGCCCTTGCCCTGGCACTGTCGTCGCAGATCTCGGCGCTGGCCGCGGCCGGCGCGGCCCGCCTCGACTCCATCTTCCTCGACGAGGGATTCGGCACTCTGGACCCGGAGACCCTGGAGGTCGTCGCGGCCACGCTGGAGGCGCTCGCGGAAGGCGACCGGATGGTCGGCGTCGTCACCCACGTGGCGGCGCTCGCCGAGCGGGTCCCCGTCCGTTTCCGCGTCGCCAGGAACGCGCTCACCTCGACCGTCACCCGCGAAGGACTGCCAGCTGAGACGGAGGAACCATGACCACGGACAGCGGCGCGAACGCCCGCGCCGGCGCGGCCGCGGGCGGCGCGCGGCGGCCGATGCGGTTCAGCGTCGACGGCTGGGATCCCAGCTACGGCGCCAGCCTCGAAGTCGAGGGACAGCTCGAAGAGTCGACCGCCACGATCGACGCCGACGTGGAACTGCCCGCGGGCCGCTGGCGGCCGGTCGACCCCGACTCCGCCGACCCGCTCCCTGACGCGCTGCTGTTCGTCGACGGCGTGCGGCGGGTGGAAGCCCAGGTCTGGGTCGACGGCGAACCGGGACCGGTCGACGAGCAGACCGGCGAAATCCTGGCCGCGGAGGCGACCGCCGCGCTGTGCGCGTCCTACGCCGCCGGCGTGGTGTGCTGCTGCGCCGCGGGCGCGCACGTGGTGGTCGCCGAGCTGCGCCGCGGTCTGTTCTCGGTGGCGCCGCACGCGAGCGACATTCTCACCCGGGCCGGCGGGTACAAGGCCCACCACGTGACGCTCAGGCGGGCCAGCACGCCGGTCATGCGCGCGCTCTCCCAGTCGCTGCAGGACCGGCTGGCGGAGGTCGAAGTGGTGGCGTCCAATGCCGCCCGCGGCGAGATCGGCGCGGCCAGTGCGGCCTTTCCCGCCGGCCACGCGGCCGGCGGCGTCAACGACCTGCTGATACTCGACGGGCCGCTGCACAACCGCCAGCACCTGCCGCGCGCGCTCGGCTACATCAAGTCGCACAACAAGACCTACCTGCCGCCCGAGCTGAACACACTGGTCGGCCGGCTCACCCCCGGGCAGCGCACGCCCGTCTTCCGCATGGGGACGAGCTGGGACCGGCACAGCTGGTACCTGCGGCTGCCCGGCCCCGCGGGCGCCCCGTGGTCCGGCATCGTCCGGATCGAGTGCGCCGCGGCGCTGCCCGTCGCCGAGGTGCTGATGCTCGCCCGCCTGAGCCAGCGCTGCCTCGGCCGCTTCGCGTCGTCACCGTACAAGGACTCGCGCGCCCCGCAGAACCTGTACCCGATCGGTGGCCTCGAACGCGAGCTCAGGCGCCGTCTCGGCGACCCCAAGCTGCTGTACCGCGCGCTGCGCGAGGCGGCCCAGACCGACCCGGGCCGTCCGGCCGCGGTCGGCCTGGGTGCTGCCAGCCGGGACGCCGGAAGCTGGGATGCCCTGGCCACTCCGGCGCGGTAGCGGCGTTACCGCGCCCCGCTGCCGGAGCCGTCGGCCGGTACCGCCCGCACCCGCCGGTCCCGCACCCGCCGGTCCCGCACCCGCCGGTCCCGCGGCGGCGGGACTGGACGCCGGCTAACCCCGGCTAACCCCGGCTAACCCCGGCTAACCCCGGCTAACCCCGGCTAACCCGGTAACCCGGTAACCCGGTAACCCGGTAACCCGGTAACCCGCGGTCAGCCCCGTCGGCCGAGCGTGACGATCCGCGATCCGCGGATGTGCAGGTCCGTGCGGCGCAGCAGCGAGTGGGGACCCTCGTCGTCGAGCAGCGCGGTGAGCGTCGCCTGGTCGGGACCGTCGAGCCGGTCGGCCAGACCGTGGGACAGCCGGGTGAACCAGGCGCGGGCGTACTGCGTGGCCAGCGGGTGGGCCGGCGGGTTCAGGTCGATGGTGAACGTGCGCTCGGCGACAACCTGCCACCCGGCGTCACTGAGCCGCGGCGCCCAGGCGGAGCCGATGGTCGGCAGCTGCTCGGCGTGCGCCCGGTTCAGGTCGGCGGTCACCCGCTCCTCAAAGCCGGGCTTGCCGGTGCCCAGGTCGACGGGCAGGAACCGCAGCGGCTCGGGGAACTCGGCCACCGCGATCAGTCCGCCGTCGTTGCTGGCGGCCAGTACGTCGCGCAGCACCGCGCCCGGGTCGGCCATATGGTGCAGCGACATCGAGGCCCAGGTCAGGTCGAGCGGACCGAGGTCCGGCCAGCCCGCGTCGAGGTCCGCGGTGACCGTGCTCACCCGGCCGTCGAGGCCGAGGTCGCGGACCCGGTCGCGGAGCCGGCCAAGCGAGTCATCCTCAATGTCAACGGCGATCACCGCGGCGCCGGGGAAACGCCCGGCCAGGCCGATCGCGCCGGTCCCGGTGCCCGCGCCGAGGTCGAGCAGCCGGTTACGGGGCGCGCCGGCCGCCTCGCTCTGCACCCAGTCGAGCGCGGCCGTCCAGTAGTCGTACAAGACCTCCGCGTCCAGGTCGAGCAGGTCAGACATGCCCTCGGAGCCGCCGTGCTCGGCGTGGCCGCGTCCGTTCCCATGCTCGTGGGCGTGGTCGTGGACGTGCTGGTGCTCGTGGGCATGCTGTGACTCGTGCCCGTGCTGCTGCCCGACCCCGTGCTGCTGCCCGAACCCAGGCTGCTGCTCGTGCTCATGTCCGTGCCTGTGCCCGGGCTGCTGCTCGTGCTCGTGCCCGTGCTCGTGCTGCTGGTGGCCGTCAGTGTCCGGTGTGCTCGTCATGGCATTCACCGTAGGCGCTTGTTGCCCCGATGGCACGAAACGTTGCCGATACGGCAAAAACACCTAGCCGACCGCGCGCCCGGCGAGCCCGTACGTGGGCACGTCGCCGCCGCTGCTGACGGCGAGCCCGCGGCCGACCAGTTCCTGCACGTGCGCCGCCGTTTCGGTGACCGCGCTGATCCGCATCCGGCCGTTGTACTGATCCCACGACCTGGACCACGTCAAGTGGCCCGCCAGCACCCATGACGACTCGTCGGGATGCGCGGCGATGGCGGCGAGCAGCTCGTTGAGCCGGTGCTCGTGATGGGCGGCGATGCCGTCGGCCCGCTCCGCGAGGCCGCGGAACCGCCATTCATGGGCAGGGAAGATCTCGTCCACGTCCAGGTCGCGCACCTTGACCAGCGACCGGAGGTAGTCCGCGAGCGGCGGCTCCTGGTGGGACACGCCGATCGAGATGTTGGGCGTGATCCGCGGCAGGATGTGGTCACCGGAGAACAGCCGCTGCGACAGCTCGTCGACGAAGACCAGGTGCCCCGGGGTGTGGCCAGGCGTGTGCACGGCCCGCAGCCGCCAGCCAGGCACATCAGCCATCTCGCCGTCAGTCAGGTCCCGGTCAGGCAGCCCGATGCTGGTGTAGGCCACGTACTCATCCGGCGTGCCGACGGCCTCGGCCGCCTCGGCGGCCGGGGCCCCGAGCGAGCGCATGAACGCCACCTCGAGCTCCACCGCGAGCTCCGGGTCGCGCATGCCGCGCCGGGTGAGCAGCGCGCGGTCGGCGGGGTGCATGGCGACCCACGCTCCTGACGCGTCGCGCACCCGCCCGGCCAGGCCCGCGTGGTCGAAGTGCATGTGGGTGACCAGCACGCCGCGCACGTCCGTGAGGCTGGCGCCGATCGTTTCCAGGCCGCCCACCAGGGCCTGCCAGGACTCCTCGGCGTTCCAGCCTGCGTCGAGCAGCACCAGGCCGCCGCCCGCGGCGGCGAAAGCGTAGCTCGACACATACCGCAGCGGGCTGCGGGGGATCGGCACCGGGATCGACCACAGGTCGGTGGCCAGCTGCTCGACTGGCGGTGTGACCCGCTGGAGCCAGGCCTCAAGCTGCCTGGTCCCGGTGACGTCCTGTCCGGCTGGTACTGCGGTCATCCTGTCGTCTCTCCGTAACTCTCGCGCTGCGCGGCCGGTCAGGCCGCTTCCCCGTGACTCTCGTCCCGCGGCCCCGTCAGGCCGCTTCCCCTTGGCCCTCTTCCCGCGGCCCCGTCGTGCCGCCTTCTCCGTATCTCTCCTTTTGCGGCGCCGTCGTGCCGCCTTCTCCGTATCTCTCCTCTTGCAGCGCCGTCGTGCCGCCTTCCCTGACTCTTGTGCCGCGGCCACCGGGCCGGAAACAGTAAGCGGTCACCCGCCGGTGAACTGGGCGATCGCGGACTCCCAGGCGTCAAGCGCGCGTTCGACCTGGCCGCCGCCGGCCGACGGCAGCCAGTGCACTACCCGGTCGAATCCCGCCAGCGCGTACGCCTCGATCGCCTCGGGGTCCGCGGGCATGCCCATGACCTGCAGGGACACCGGACGGTCAGCCCGTGCTGTGAGCTCGGCCGCGCGCTCGAGGATGCCTTCAGGCGCGTAATTCGGGAACCAGGCGTCACCGAACGCGAGCACCCGGTCAAGCACGGTCGGGCCGTCGCCGCCGACAAGCACCGGCGGGTGCGGCCGCTGGGCCGGCTTGGGCCAGGACCAGATGCGGTCGAAGTTAACGAACTTCCCTGAGTATGACGCTTCCTGCTGCGTCCAGATGGCCTTCATCGCCTCGACCCGCTCGCGCAGCACCGTCATCCGGGTCCTGGGATCGGTCCCGTGGTTGGCCATCTCCTCTCGGTTCCAGCCCGCTCCCACACCGAACTCGAACCGTCCGCCCGACAGGTAGTCCACGCTAGCGACCTCTTTGGCGGTGATGATCGGGTCGCGCTGGATCACCAGGCACACACCGCTGCCGACGCGCAGCCGCGACGTCGTCGCCACGGCCGCGGTCACGGCCACGAACAAGTCGAACGTGTGCGCGTACCTGGGCGGCAGCGGCCGCCCGCTCGGGTGCGGCGAGTGGTCGGCCGGCATGTGAGTGTGCTCGGGGAAGAACAGCGACTCCTGCCCGCGCTCCTCGGCCAGCCGGGCGACGTCACCGGGGCGGATCGCTTCATGCGTCGGGAAGATCGCTACGCCGAATTCCATAGCTCCCATTCTGTCCCACCGTGCCCGCCCGCCGACTACCCGCTACTGCCATCCGGGCCGGGCCAGGCTGATCACGGGTACGTAGCGACTGTATGGGGCGCTGTGCCGGGGATCTATGTGATGCTGCCGACAGCGTGGACCCCACCTGCCTGCGCAAAGGTCGCTACGCGATGTTCGGCCGACGTCGGTAGGCGGTACCCCGCTCTCCCTGTCGGCGAGGCCGGATCTCCCCGTGGGTGGCCGCCCGTGAGACATCGCGTCGCGCCTCAGGCTCAGCGCGCGCCACGGATTCGACCAGAATTCACATAAGTACTGGTCACAAAGAAGATCTTGGATGTTTTTCGGGTCATAGTACATATTTGTTTCCATCTAGATAAAAGTTTCCATCACAAAGACCTGGCCGGTCGCATGAGCCACTCACGAAACATCGGAGCTAGGCCGGCCGCCGGGACGGCGGTTCAGCGGTCGTCGCCGAAGCTGACCTCAAGGCCGGCAGCCAGGGCCTCGGCCAGCTGAAGGAGCTGGGCTCGGTCGATGACGACTCGGCTGAGGTGCTGCACTCCGCACAGGCCGGACAAGTCATTGCCCCGCAGGTCGCAGCCCCGGTAGGCACCCGGCCCGAAGCCGGCCAGCCGCAGGTCGCAGTCGTCGAAGGCGGAACGGCCAAGATCGCATCCGCGGAATTCCGCCTCCCGAAGCGAACACCCGACAAATAGCACCGGCCCGGTGGCCCGGACACGCTCAAGCACGGCGTAGTCCAGCTTGCAGTGACTGAAGATAACGTGATTCAGGGCCACGTTCTCGAACCTGGCTCCGAGCAGCTTGCAGCCCTCGAACCGGGTTCTCGACAGCTTCCCCCCGGTCCACCGCGACCCTCCAATGTCACATCCATCGAACTCAACGCGACTGGCTTGCAGCCCCTTGAACTGGGCGGTCTCTGCGCTGACCGAGCTGACCATGCCGTCGAGCAGCCGCATGTCCGTGAGGTCCAGGGCTCGGAAACGGCCTCCGGTCAGCACGAAACGCGAGACCGAGCCACCGGGGGTACCGAGCGATTCCACGCGGACGAGCTCTGCTTTGCCCGGAAGACCGGGAAGCTCCGCCGTTGTCTGCCGGACGGTCACCTGTGCCATCCCGCCACGGTAGCCTGCCTGGAAACCGGCCGGCCGGAGGACAGATGCCTGGATTGTCATGGCTGCTTCAGGGCCCCGGGGCGCGGGGCCTGCCGGGCAGCATGACGTTCGTGCGCGGCGCCGACGAGCGGACAGTGCTCACGGGTCTCGGGGTCGACCCGGACGACGCAATGCCGCCAGCCGACCCGGAGTTCTCCTCGACGCCCGGGATCACCATCATCCGGTCCGGCGACTGGCTGGTGGCGCTGGAACAAACTGCCTGGCCGCGGGGAATCCGCCCGGACGTGCTCCGCGGGCTGTCAGCCGGTACAGAAGCCGTCGCGATCGATGAGGACATCGCCAAGGGCAGTCACCGGCTCGCGCACGCGGCCGACGGCGAGATCGTCACCGAGGTCACCACGTCGCTGCCGCCGAGTTGGGGCGGCACCCAGCCCGACCGCCTCCGCCCGCTGGCCGAAGAACTCGGGATGGCGCACCAGGACGGCAGTTCTTCCGACTCCGACTACGACCTGGGAGATCTCGAGATCCTGCTTCTTATCGCCGAGACCGCTCTCGGGATTTCTCTCGACGAGGCAGACCTCAACCGTCCGCTGCTCAAGGTGCCGGACCAGCCTGCCGACCCGACGCCCCGGCCTCGGGCAGACGCCCCGCCCGCCCCTCTGGTGAGCTCAGCGCATCTGCGCCCCCATGTGCGGAGTCTGCTCGACAGCGGCATCACCGCCGACGCCATCGCCGCGCAAGCCGGCCCCGCACTGTCAACGAGCGCGATCAATGTCCTGCTCGGTGAGGGGAACTTCTGGGTTCCGGTCAAAATCGCCCAGCGGATACTTGCCATCGAGGTGCCACCCGGCGGGTGAGCCAGCGGCTATTCCCGGTCGCCGTCCTGCGAGACCAAGCGGATGGTAGCTGCGTGCCGCTGCGCCAGCGCCCGGTAGATGGCCGGGTTGTTCTCCACCCACGACCTCGCGCCCGGAGTGAGCTCGCCGGTCACCCGGGCGGGTACGCCCGCCGCTAGCATGCCGCCGGGTACGTGCATCCCCGGCGGGACTGTGGCGCCGGCCGCGACGAGCGCGCGGCGGCCGATGACGGCGCCGTCAAGGACCGTGGCACCGTTGCCGATCAGTGCCTCCGCGCCGACCCGGGCACCGTGCACCACGCACAGGTGCCCGATGGTCGCGCCTTCGCCGACCTCGGTCCCCGGATCGGGGCCGCCGTGCAGCACCGAGCCGTCCTGGACGTTGGCGCCGCGCCGGATAATCACCGGGCCGAAGTCGGCTCGGAGGACCGCGCCGTACCAGATCGACGCCTCGTCTTCCACGCGGACGTCACCGACGAGCGTAGCCGTGGGCGCGATCCAGGCAGTGGGGCTGACGGTGGGCTCAAGACCCTCATAAGAGAACAACGGCACCAGGCAATGATGCACCAGCCATTCTGTCAACGGCGCTTCGGCGCTGCGGCAGTCGCTGCCGAAGCGTTGCTAGTCGAAGAGCTCGGTGACCGTCGTGGCCGTTGCGCTCTTGCGCAGCCACGCCTTGATTTGCGCGAGATCGGTCGAGGCGTTGATCCGACTGATCTGGTCCTCGGTCGGTGCGAGCCCGCGGGCCCGCAGCACCTCGACGACAGCGTCTCGCTCACCCTGGGCGATGCCCTGCTCGGTGCCCTTTTCGAGCCCCTTGCCGTAGTGCAGTTTCGCGAAAGGGGAGTAGACAGGCCAGTTGGTGGTGGTCATCAGTTCCTCCAGGATGCGGCAGGTCTCCTTCGGAGACATCGCGTATCCGTATTCGTAGTATTGCACGGCGCGTTCACCGTCGAGGGTCGACATTCCAGCGACGAATGCGCTCGCGACCGCGGGGTCGCGGCCGTGGTAGGCGACAGACAGGACGGCTAGCGAGGGGTTCGCCGCCATCTCTGCCGGATCGGTATAGGCGGGCACGGCCCCGGGACGCAGCACCCGAGCTTGGAACGAGCACCCGTTCATGCCCGTTGGTATGGGCGCGGCGAACGAGCTCGCTGTTTTCGCGTCGGGGCATAGCACCACCACGTCGACCTGACAGAGGTGGTCGAGCCAGAGCGCCGCCGCGTACATGGCCAGCTTCACCCGCTTGTCCTCGCTTGGCTCCTTCTGCGTCTCGACGACGACGGCCCTGGTGACCTGCCAGGGGGAACCGGCAAGTATCACGGTGTCGGCGATGAACTCCTTGGCCGGCCTGGTGTTGAAGACATTCGGACCGAGCCAGAGGCGGGTGCCGGCCGGCAGGTCGACGCCGGCCAGGCGGACGATCTCCGCCGTGGCTGCGATGTCGTCCTTGAATAGATCATTGGGAGTGTCGTGCCATGGACTGGGCATGGACAGAATTTATCGCAATAACTATCGATTTAGCACTCTATTTTAGAATAAATTAGAACTGGCAAGCGATTGCCAGTCGCAAAATTGCGTTAGGCGGAAATACCTGCGGCAGGGCAGGCCGGAGTGCGATGGACGCTTGCATAGGCGGCGGATTGCGGGTACCGATAGCAACGTTCGTTGATACACGAGTGCTCGCTGATACGGCGAGCTGACGGAAGGTTCACCGATGAGCCACCAGTACAGCCTGATCATCTACACCAGCCCGGTCGAAGGGCGCGAGGATGATTTCAACGCCTGGTACGACGGCGTCCACCTGGCGGAATTCTCGGCCCTGCCCGGCGTCATCAGCGCACGCAGGTTCAAGGTCACCGACGGCAAGCCGGCTGCTTACGCCGCGATCTACGAGATCAGCTCCACGCCGAAGGAGGTGCTCGGGGCGATGAACGCCGCCATCAAGGACGGCAGCATGCACATGAGCGACGCGATCGACCTGAGCTCGGTCGTCACGACCGCACTCGAGCCGCGCTAACGGCAGCCGCCCGCGGGCTGGCGCGTCCAGCCCGCGGCTGACGGCGGGCCGCAGGCAGACTGAGCAGCCGCAGCGGCCAAGGCCGTGCCGCTGACGGCCTAGCTCTTGTCAGTAGTAGACCGGACCGGGCACGCCGCCGCCGACGCTGATCGCGTCCCCGTTGATCGCCACGCTCTTGGGTGAGGCGAGGAAGGTCACCACGGCGGCCACCTCGTCGGCCGTCACCAGCCGGCCGATGGAGACCGAGGCGGCCAGCCGCTGCTCAATCTCGGCCGCCGTGACTCCGGCGCGCTCCGCCCGCTGGGCGAGGATCTCGGGTGTCTTCTCGGTCACGGTGACGCCCGGGTGCACGACCGTGACGTTGATCCCGTGGTGGCCGAGTTCGTCGGCCAGGTTCTTGGTCGCCGCCGCGACCGCCACGTTCCGTACGGTGCCGGTGATCGCGCCCGATGACCGCGCCGCGAGCCCGCTGACGTTGATGATCCGGCCCCAGCCGTTGGCCTTCATCGATCCCGCGACCGCGCGGGCGCACCGGAGGTACCCGAGCACCTTCACGTTGACCTGTTCGATGAACTCGGCCTCGTCGAACGCCTCGATGCCGACGACGGCGCCGGTGTTCGGCCGGGCGGCGGAATTGACCAGGATGTCGACGCCGCCGAAGGCGGCCGCGACGTCCGCCGCCATGTGCCCGACCGCGTGGTCGTCCCCGGTGTCGCAGCTCACCGTGATCACCCGTCCGGCCGCCAGCCCGCCGGCTTCCTCGACCGCGATCTTGGCGGCCGCGAGCACCCCGGCATCCCGCGCCACCAGCGCCACGTGCGCACCCTCGGCCGACAGGGCCTTCGCGACCGCGAGTCCGATACCCCGGCTGCCGCCGGTGACGACCGCCCGCTTGCCAACAAGCTCAAGATCCACGTCGCCGATCTTCTCATTCCGCCCGACGCGCCGCAGCCGCTCCTCGTCTCTCATGTGGTGAGCCTGGCCACGAACAGCGGACGCGATGTCGAAACGATCGCCCGCCGGCGTAGCGTTTCATGGACAGCCGGCCTCGCCCGGCCGCTCCCGGCGACGGGACAACCGCGGCCGCCGGGTGCGGCGCAGTGACGGCCGCGCTCAGCCAAGCCCGGCCGGCGAGCGAACGGAGGAGCGCCGTGCCAGTCCTCGATGGTGTCATCGCCGCCTTGATCACCCCCGTCGACCGGGCGGGGCGGGTGGACCACGGAGCGCTCAGGCAGCTGGTCGAACGGTTGCTGAGCCGGGGCGTGACCGGTATCAGCCCGCTGGGCTCGACCGGCGAGGGGTACAGTCTCGAACTCGGCCAGCGGCTCGCGGTGGTGGACACCGTCGCGGCGTCGGTGCCGGCCGGCACGCCGGTCATCCCCGGGGTGTTCCCGCACAACCACGAACAGGGGGGCGCGGAGATCGCCGCCTACGCCGGTCACGGCGCCACGGCCGTGCTCGCGGCGCCGCCGGCCTACTACCCGCTGACGGCGGATGAGCAGCGCGGGTACTTCGCCCGGCTGGCCGACGCGGCCGCGCTGCCCCTGGTCATCTACAACATCCCCGTCTACACCAAGATCGTCATCGACCCGGGCGTTGCCGCCGCGCTGGCCGCGCACCCGATGGTCGCCGGGCTCAAAGACTCGGGCAGGAACCTTGACTACGGGGCCCGGCTGCTCGACGCGGTGACCGCGGCAGGTCCTGACGCCGCCCGCTTCTCCGTGCTCACCGGGTTCGACTCGATGCTGGTGAGCTACCTGCTGGCCGGCGCGCGCGGCACGATCTGCGCCAACGCCAACGTGGTGCCCGAGGTGGTCCGCGCCGCCTACGACGCGGTCCTGGCCGGCAAGCTCGACGAGGCGCTGCGTCACGAGGGCAGGCTCCGTGCGGTGCAGGGAGTTCTCGGCGGGGCGCCCGGGGCGTACAAGGCGGCGGTCGCCGCCGCCGGCACGGGGGAGCGGTGGCTCGTTCCGCCCCGGCTGGCGCTCACCGAGGTGGAGAACGCCCGCTTGGTCGACCAGCTGACGGCCCTCGACGTGCTCTGACTCCGTACCGCGGGCGATGAGCGCGCGGTGAGGGTTAGGGACGGAGGTTCGCGGTAGCTGACTAGGACCCCAACTCGCGAGCACCAGAAGAGAGGTTGATCGTCATGGTCTCCTACACCGTTCCCGGCATGAAGTCGGGCAACGCCGAACGGGTCAACAAGCTGCTGCAGGAGCGGCTCAACTCGCTCAACGATCTCGCCCTGACGCTCAAGCACGTGCACTGGAACGTCACCGGGCCGAACTTCATCGCCGTCCACACCATGCTCGACCCGCAGGTGGAGGCCGTCCGCGCGATGGCCGACGAGACCGCGGAGCGGATCGCGGCGCTGGGCGGTTCACCCGTCGGCACCCCGGGAGCGCTCGTTGCCCAGCGCGACTGGGACGACTACTCCATCGGCCGGGCCGACGCCATCGCGCACCTCGGTGCCCTCGACGTCGTGTACTCGGGAATCATCGAGGCGCACCGGGCCGGCATCGACACCACCGAGGAACTCGACCTGGTCACGCAGGACATGCTGATCGGCCAGGCCCGCCAGCTCGAGGAGTTCCACTGGTTCGTCCGCGCGCACCTGGAGTCGGCGGACGGCAGGCTCAGCACGGCCGGCGCCACGACCGAGAACTCGGCCGCCAAGCGCGCCAGGAAGACCGCCAAAACCCGGTAACCCGAATCCGGCAGCGTCACGCCGCGGCCGCGGCTAGCCCGCCGCCGCGGCCGCGGCGGTGAGCAGCTCGGCCGCGGACGACTGACGGCTGGCGTCCGCCTTGTCGAACGGCCCGCTCCAGCGCACCCCGAACTGGCCGGCCGCGTTCCTCGACCTGGACCACGCGGAATCGGCGTTGGCAAGCAGGAACGCCCGGTACGCGGGCCGGTTCTCGCTGCGCAGCAGCTGGTGCAGGTAGCGGACGAAGATGCCCTTGAACTGGGTCTGGTCGCCGTCGCAGCCGGACGGCTCGCTCGGCTCCTCGAGGATGCCGGCCGGGCTGGTCAGGCTGCCAAGCGCGGCATCCGCGATGACCTGCGCCTGGCGCAGGTAGCCGCCGTCACCGCTGATCTCGTGCAGCGCGCTGAGCCCGCCGAGGATCACGCCCTGGTTGTAGGTCCAGGTCGTGCCGTTGTTGCTGACGCAGCGCGCGGTAAGTCCGTCGCTGACAAGGCCAGCGGGGCCGATCATTCCGCTCGCGTGCAGCCACTCCCATTCGCGCAGTGCCCAGTCCAGGTACTCGCGGCGAGCGGGCACCCGCTGGAACAGCAGCGCGGCGAGCAGCAGGAACAGCTCGTTGGTGATCGCGTTCTTGTAGCCGCGTTTCTCGTTCCACCACAGCCCGCCGCCGCAGTTGCTGTCCCAGCCGGCCAGGTTGTGCGTGAACACCGCCTCGGCTGCGGCGAGGTACCGGGTGTCCGCGGTCAGGTCGTAGGCGGCCACCCAGGCGAGCGCCCACCAGCCGTTGTCGTCGAAGAACGTGTTGGTAAAGCCGGCGTGCCGCCGCTGCGCACGCCTGAACGTGGTGTCGATGACCCCCAGGTACGCCACGTCCCCGCTGACCTGCATGTACCGGATCACTGCGGTGAGCGCGTTGGCGGCGTTCCACCAGCCGGTCGTACGCCACAGTCCGCTGCGCGGCGAGTACCAGCGCTGCAGCACGCTGACGGCGTCCGCCGCTCTGGCGCGGTAGTCCGCCGCCGCTCCCGTGGCCCGCGCCCCGTCGTCAGGCGCCGTCGGCTGCTCCTCCTGCATCGGCCTGCCCGCTCTCCTCTCCGTCGCCCGCCCGCCCGGCGGCTCCCGCCCGTGCGCGCCCGGCGGCCCCGGCCCTCGTGCGCCCGGCGGCTCCGGCTCTCGTGCGCCCGGCGGCCCGGGCCGCCGGCGACCGGCCGTGCCACAGCCAGCCGCCCGCCGCGAGCAGCACGCCGCCCCGCAGCCAGACATCGGCCAGGTTGAACGTCGGGCCGTAGAACGACAGGTGTACCCAGTCGATGACACCGCCGTGCAAGACGCCAGGGGAGCGGGTCAGCCGGTCGATGAGGTTGCCCGCCGCACCCGCCGCGGCGAACGCGGCCCCGGCCCGTTCCGCGGTGCTGGCGGCACGCGCTGCCCAGGTGCCGAGCAGGATCACGCCGATCACCGTCACCACGGCGATCAGCGGCTCGTAGCGGGCCCCAAGACCGAACGACGCGCCGTGGTTGACCACGAGTCGCAGCCGGACCAGGCCCCCGCCGACGGCGATGTCACGCCCGCCGGAGAGCCTGGCCGTCGCCCACGCCTTGGTTCCCGCGTCGACCGCGAGGGCGGCCAGTGCGATGACCGCGCACCACAGTGCGCCGCTGGTCAGCGGGCAGCGCTCGCCGCGTTCCCCTGGCCAGGTCCTTGTCGCCTTCGCGCGGTATGCCACCGAACGAGTGTCCCGCACCAGGCCCCGGGCCGCGCAGCCGGCTGCGCCCCGCCCGCCGGCTGCGCCCGCCCGCCGCCTGCGCCCGCCCGCCCGCCGGCTGCGCGGCGGCCGGTACCAGGGCGGCTACGTCCCTGGCACCGGCCGTGCGGCTAACCGTTGTCGATGATTGAGCTGATCTTGAACGTCGAGTACTGCTTGCTGAGCAGCCCGAATCGGACCATAGCGTCGACCAGGCGCTGCAGCCGGACCGAGTCGACCCCGGTCGGGAAGCCGGGCAGCGAGACCAGCGAGGCCGCCAGCGCCGGCAGGCCGAGGAACTTCTCAAGCGCGGCCTCGACCGCGGCCCGGTCGGTGTCGGCCAGTTCCTGCCCCTGCGCGTACGCGCGCTCGAACGCGGCCAGCGTGTTGGGGTTGTCGCGCGCCCAGGACTGGGTGACGGCGATGCCCTGGATCGGGAAGCCGGAGCTGCCGCCCTGGTCCAGGTCGGCGAGTACCTCGGTGCCCGCCTGCATGCCGTCGAGGCTGACGAACGGCTCGGGCGAGAAGGCGGCGTCGACCTTGCCGTCCGACAGGTTCTTCACCACATCAGGGAAGCCGACATTGTTGTTGAACTTCACCGAGCTCAGCGAGACGCCGTCGTCGCTCAGCAGCGAGTCGACTAGCAGCGTGCCGATGTCGTCAGGCGCGTTGACCGAGACGGTCTTGTCTTTGAGCTGGGATACCCGCTGGACACTAGACCCGCCCTTGACCAGCAGCGTCAGGACGTTGGGCTGCAGGAATGACGATTCGTCGATAATGCGCAGCGGCGCCTTTTTGAGCAGCGCGTTGTCCACGTAGGTCACGTAGTCGGCTGAGGTGATGTCGTACTTGCCCGCCAGCTGCCCGTCGACCGCCGTTTGACTGGTGCTGGCCAGGTCGATCGTCACGTTGAGGCCCTGCTGCTTGAACAGCCCCCGCTGCTCGGCGATGAACAGGCCCGCGGAGTCGATCGCGGGAAACGCGTCGACCACGATGCTCGTCTTCTCCAGGTGACCGCCGCCCGATCCCGCGGTCCCGGCCGAGCACCCTGCCAGGACCGCGATGGCCGCGGTGGCGGCGATCGGCATCCTGCCTGCCTTGTACAACTTGAGTCCCCACTCCGGCTACATCTACGCCATTGATATAGAAATACTTCTAATAACTGCCCTACTGGGCAAGAATCGATCATATTGAGCCGCCTCTGCGGCCACCGGAGAATTCGGGTGCAATGTAATAGAGGCCACAATTGCAAGCGCTTACATCGGGATCGGCCGAGATCCGGCTAACCGGAAACGCGTTCCCTGATGCCGTCAAGCAGCAGCGCGGCGAGTTCGTCGTAGGCGTCCGCGTCACCAAGTCCGGTCGCGGCGAGCACCGCGCCGCCCTGGATACGCTCCATCGCGGCGGCGGCCGTGTCGGCGACGAACGAGGCGTGCACCGGCCGGAACTCGCCGGTGCTGACCCCCTCGGCGATCAGCTCCCTGACCCGGCGCGCCGCGATCGCGGTGTTCTGCTGGTAAACCTCGCGCGCGAACACATGGCCTGCCAGGTCGGTCATGAAGGCCGCCGACGCGGGACGCAGGGCGTCGCCGATCGCGTGCAGGTAACAGGCGATCCGCTGGCCGGCGGCCGGCGGCGTGGCGAAAGGGAGCGCCGCTACGGCCGACTCCACCTGTCCGGTCGCCGTACGGAAGAAGCGCCGCACGACGTTGACCGTCACCTCGTCCTTGGTCTGCCCGAGCGCGTAGAGCGTCGACTTCGAGCAGTGCAGCCGGGCACAGAGGCCGGCCAGGGTGAAGTGGCGGAAGCCTTCGGCCAGGAACAGCGCGACGAGCTGATCAAGCAGCTCTTCGCGGCGCTGGGTGGCGGAGGGCGGCATCTGTTCAGCTTAACCCGGAACCAGTACCGTGGGAGGTACCGCAGTACTGCAAGAGGTATCCAACAGAGGTAGGAGCAGCCGTGCCAGCCGAGCGACTGATGCCGACGCAGGAGTCGGCCGACCTGATCGAGTTGACCCGCGGCATCGTCGACAAGGAACTACGCCCTCGGGTAGACGAGGCCGAGCGGACGCACACGTTCCCGCGCGCCGTGTTCACCACCCTCGGCCGGGCCGGCCTGCTCGGTCTGCCCTACCCGGAGGAGTACGGCGGCGGAGGCCAGCCATACGAGGTCTACCTGCAGGTGCTCGAGGAGATCGCCAGCGCCTGGGCCGCGGTGGGGGTCGGCGTGAGCGTGCACGCGCTGAGCGGCTTCGGGCTGTTCCACGCGGGCACCGCCGAGCAGAAGGAGCGGTGGCTGCCCGAGATGCTCGGCGGCGAACTGCTCGGCGCCTACTGCCTGTCCGAAGCGCACGCCGGCTCCGACCCCGCCGCGATGCGCACCAGGGCGGTGCGCGAGGGCGACGACTACGTCATCAGCGGGGCGAAGGCCTGGACGACCCACGGCGGCGAAGCGGACTTCTACAAGGTGATGGCCCGCACCAGTGACGACGGCGGACGCGGCATCTCCTGCTTCCTGGTGCCCGCGGGCACCGTCGGCCTGTCCGCCGATGTGCCAGAGGACAAGATGGGCCTGATGAGCTCGACCACCGCGACGATGCTGTTCGACCAGGTCCGGATCCCGGCCGAGCGTCGTCTCGGCGCCGAGGGGCAGGGCCTGCCGATCGCGCTGGCCGGGCTTGACTCCGGCCGTCTCGGCATCGCCGCGGTTGCGACCGGCGTCGCCCAGGGTGCGCTTGACGTGGCGGTCGCCTACGCCAAGGAGCGCGAGTCCTTCGGCAAGCCGGTCATCGACCACCAGGGCCTGGCGTTCCTGCTGGCCGACATGGCCGCCGCGGTGGAGTCCGCGCGGGCGACCTACTTGTACGCCGCGCGGCTGCGGGACGCCGGGCGGCGGTTCTCCCGTCAGGCATCGGTCGCGAAGATGGTCGCCACCGACAACGCGATGAAGGTGACCACCGACGCCGTCCAGGTGCTCGGGGGCGCCGGGTACACCAAGGACTTCCCGGTGGAGCGGTACATGCGCGAGACCAAGGTCATGCAGATCTTCGAGGGCACCAACCAGATTCAGCGGATGGTGATCAGCCGCGACCTGGCCCGCTCCTGACCACGGCCGCGGCGAGCACCGTCAGCTCAGCGCGCGCAGGCTGACGTCGGTGCAGAAGCCGTTCCCCGCGGCCGACTGCCAGCAGAACACCTGGGTCGACGTCGCCGCCGCAGTGAACGTCATCGACAGCTCGGACCAGGTCGTGGAGCCGGTGGCGCGGGAGACGCCGCCGCTGCTGTCGTAGCCCTTCGCGCCGATGTAGGTGCCGCCGCCGGAGTCCGACAGGGCCCACCCGGTCAGCTCGTAGGAAGTGCCAGGCGTGAGCCCGGTGACCTCCTCGTTGATCCCGGACGACGCGCCGGTCATCTGGGCCGCGTTCCCGCCGTCAGGTCCCGAGCTGACCAGGACCGTGTTCGTGACGAAGTTGTTCCACGCGCTGAGGTCGGATCCGGTGAAGTCCCCGTCGTTGACCAAGTTGGGCCCGGTTGGTTCCGGGTTCCCGGCAGGCGCCGCCGGGGTGCTCGCCGCGCTCGTCTTCTGAGCGGCGCCGGAGGTGGCGGTCACCGGCGCCGCGGCCGAGGCGTCGGTCAGCGGTGAGGCGGCGGCATCCGGGGTGGCGGTGCCCGCGGTAGCGCTACCAGACGCCTTCGGCGACGACGCGCTGCCCGCGGTCTTGGAAAGCGCGGCGGCGCCCGACCGCACGGCCGCGCCGAGCAGCGGCGATGACTCGGGGCCGGCCGACCCGCTGTCCGGCGAGCCTGACACGACCAGGTACGTCGCCGTCACCCCGGTGACCACGAGCACGACCGCCGCCGCGGTGGCCAGCACCGCCCGCGGCACGCCGCGCCGCTTGCCGCGGTGGCCCCCTCGCCGGGAACCGCCCCGCGGGGTGCCCGCGCCGTCGCCGCCCGGGTCCGCCGCCGGCCCGAGGAAGGCCTCGGGCACCGCTCCCGGGGAAGGAGAGCCAGACGAGGGAGAGCCAGACGACGGCGAGCCAGATGAAGGCGAGCCCGCGAAATCGAACTCCGCCGCCAGCGCTCCGGGGAACATCCCGCCGCCGGCCGACGTGACCCCGGGAGCGAAGTCCCCGGGCAGGATCGTGTCCGCCAGCGCCGCGGACGCCGTCCCCGGGACGGAACGCGGCGCGTAAGCGACGCCCGACCTGGCGCTCCCGGAAAGTCCCGCCATGCCGGCCGCGTACCGCGGGCTCGTCAGGCCGGATACCGCGGCGTCCGCCGTCAGCGGCCGCGCGCCGTACGGCGCCCCAGTCGCCCCCGGGTGCACCGTCGGCTCGCGCAGCACCGCGGGGTCGCTCAGCACCGACGGGTCGCGCAGCGCGCGGGCCACCAGCGCGGCGGGCGGCCGGGCGGCCGGGTCCTTGCTCAGGCACGCGCTCATCAGCAACCACAGCCGGTCAGGCACCCCCGGCGGCTGAACCGGCGCGACCGACAGGTGCGCGTGCATCACCGCGGCGGGCTGGCCGCTGAACGGCGCCGCCCCGGTCAGCAGCACGTACAGCGTGATGCCGGCCGCGTAAACGTCGCACGCCGCCGTGGGTTCCTCGCCCCTGATCACCTCGGGCGCCATGAAGCTGATCGTGCCGACCACCGCGGTGCTGGTGTTCGAGGCCTCGCCGGCGATCCGGGCGATGCCGAAGTCCGCCAGCCGGACCTGCCCGCCGTCAAGCAGCACGTTCGCCGGCTTGAGGTCGCGGTGCACGATCCCGGCCGCGTGCGCGGCCGCCAGCGCGTCGCAGATCTGCGCGGTCACCTCGAGCGCCTGGCCGCCGGGCAGGGTGCCGCCGCGCTGCCGCCGGTAGCCGTCCAGGTCGCCGTCCTGGATCAGGTCCATAACGAGGGCCAGGATGTCGCCCTCGACGATCATCTCCCGCAGCGTGACCACGTTCGGGTGGCGGAACCTGATCAGGGCCGTGCGCTCGCGCACGAACCGCGCGACGGCCGCGGAGTCGGCGGCGAGCTCGGGCCGGAGCACCTTGATCGCGCACGATTCACCGGTCTCCCGGTCGCGGCCGCGCCACACCACCCCCATCCCGCCCTGACCGAGCGGTTCCTCAAGCAGATACCGGCTGCCGAGAGGCTGAGGCGTCATGAGGCGGGAGCTTAGCAACCGAAAGCCGTGTACCGCCGGCATTACCGGTGCCTCAACCAGACCGTGATCGTCCGGATTCAAACGTTCGCAGTTGGGTGCACATGTGACCTGAACCACGTCTGGTGATGAAAGAAACGAAGGGGGGTACTGCGTTTATACGGGGTAAGCGCAGTAGCTTCCTTCGTTTTGCCTCAAGCACGCTGCAACCACGCCGTTACGGGGACTTTCATGACAAATCCTGTCAACTCGACCGAGGCGATCCAGAGCGGGCCCACAGGCGGCCTCGCCGAGGACCCGCAGTACGCCAGGCGCTGGTGGATCCTGGCCCTGCTCGGCACCGCCCAGCTCATGGTGGTGCTCGACGCCACGATCGTGAACATCGCGCTGCCGCATGCCCAGGCCGCGCTCGGCTTCTCCAACAGCGACCGGCAGTGGATCGTCACCGGGTACTCGCTCGCGTTCGGCAGCCTGCTGCTGCTCGGCGGGCGCATCGCCGACCTGTTCGGGCGCAAGCGGATCTTCATCATCGGGGTGATCGGCTTCGCCGCCGCCTCGGCCTTCGGCGGCGCCGCGCAGAACTTCGACATGCTGCTGGCGGCGCGCATCATCCAGGGCGCGTTTGGCGCGCTGCTCGCGCCGGCCACCTTGTCGCTGCTCACCACCACCTTCCGCAACCCGGGCGAGCGGACCAAGGCGATGGGCATCTACGGCGGTATCGCCGGGGCCGGCGCCTCGGTCGGGCTGCTGCTGGGCGGGGTGCTGACCGAGTACCTCGACTGGCGCTGGGTCATGTACGTGAACGTGCTGATCGCCGCCATCGCGCTGGCCGGCGCCGTGACCCTGCTCAAGCAGATCAACGTGGCCAACCGGCCCAAGCTCGACCTGGTCGGCACCGTGCTCGCCGCGGTCGGCCTGTTCGCCATCGTCTACGGCTTCTCCAACGCGTCGATGTCGCCCGGAAGCACCGGCTGGACCAAGCCCGCGACGCTGATCACGCTGATCGGCGGGGCCGTCCTGCTCGTCGTCTTCGTGCTGGTGGAGCAGCGGATCGCGCACCCGCTGCTGCCGCTGCGGGTAGTCACCGACCGCAACCGGGCAGGCGCCTACCTGGCGATGTTCTTCGCCGCGATCGGCATGTTCGGCGTGTTCCTGTTCCTGACCTACTACCTGGAGGAGAACCTCCAGTGGAGCGCGGTCAAAACCGGCCTCGCCTTCCTGCCGCTGACGCTGGTGCTGGTGGTCGTGGCGGCCGTCGGCAACACGGTCCTGCTGACCCGGGTCAGCCCGCGCCTGCTGGTCCCGTTCGGGCTGCTGATCGCGGGCGTCGGGATGGGCCTGCTCACCCGCATCGGCGTCACCTCCAACTACGCCGCCGACGTCCTGCCGACCCTGCTGCTGGTCGGCGCGGGCCTGGGCCTGGTGTTCGCCCCGGCGTTCACCCTCGGCACCCTCGGCGTCGATCCGGGGGACCAGGGCGTGGCGTCGGCCATGGTCAACGTCGCCCAGCAGATCGGCGGCTCGATCGGCACCTCGCTGCTGAACACGATCGCCGCGGTAGCCGCGTCCAGCTACGTCACCGCCCACGCGGCCGCGGCCACGACCGCCGCGAGCAAGAAGCTGCTGGTGTTCAACTCGCTGCTGAGCAGCTACCACACGGTGTTCTGGGTCGCGGCCGGGGTCTACGCCGGTGCCGCGGTGATCTGCGCCCTGCTGCTGCGCAGCCAGATCGCCATCCA
>DASYAD010000390.1:0-2138 GCA_036501515.1 Trebonia sp.
CAACGGCATCAGTTCGGCGCTGAAGCCGGCGACGAACTCCGTCAGCGGCGGCTCCCCGCCTGCCGCGCGCACCACGAACTTGCTGAGCCCCGCCTCAACGTACGCCGCGATCATCCGCCGCGCACCCGCCCAGCCGTCCGCAACCAGGTCCGCCGGGGCGGTCCCTGGCCGCCGCCGCGCGATCGAAGCGGCCAGCGCCGCGGGCACGGGACCGAAGGTCACCGGGATGCTGAGCCCGAAGTGGTCCGGCTCCACCTCCCGCCCGGCCGCGTCGGCCGCTTCGTTGATGACCCGCACCGCCGCGCCCGCCTCGTCCGGGGTCACCAGTGATCCGAGCCAGCCGTCCGCGAGCCGGCCCACCCGGCGCAGGCCGGCGGGCGCCGTCCCGCCCAGCCAGATGTCCAGCGGCCTGCCAGGCAGCGGCCCGACCGAGGCGCCGTCCACCGAGAAGAACGAACCGGAGAACGTCACGGACGGCGATGTCAGCAGCAGCCGGAGCAACGTCAGCGCCTCGTCGAACACCGCCGCGCGCTGCCCCGCGGGAACCGGGAACAGGTCCCGTTCCGCGGGAGCCGCGGGCTGCAAGCCGAACACCGGCAGTACCCGCCCAGGCGCCAGCCCGGCCAGCGACGCGAGCTGCTTGGCCACCAGCACCGGGTGCCGCCCTGGCAGCACCGAGATCCCGCTGCCCGCCTTGAGCCGCGTGGTTCTCGCCAGCGCGAACGCGATCCCGGTGAACGGTTCCACCGCCGGGGTGTAGACGGTCTCCGGCAGCCACAGCGAGTCGACCCTGGACGCCTCGAGCAGGTCGACGGCGGCCGCGAAGTGGGCCGGCTCCGCGGCACCCAGTGAGATTCCGATCCTGACTTTCACGAAATTCAATTATTCCGAACGTACGCGTCCCTTCGCCCAGCGGCCCTATGCCACCGCAGCCACCCGGCCGCACAGTCGGCCTGGGCCGCACAGCCAGCCTGGGCGCGCGTCGCCCGGCCGCACGCCTCCAGCCGCATGGCCGCCCCGGACGGGCCATCACTAGTCACATCAGTCGCTTCCGTTGGCTTTCCTGCCGTGGTGACCACCTTCAGCGCTGAGTGACCGGTCACATGTGATCATTTCGGCTGCGAGGTGAGACCAGGTATCCGAGTGCTGAAGGCCGTGAGGGCCGCGGCCCCGTGGGGCTGGGCTCAATGGAGCGGGTACTGGGCGTCGAGCGCGGTCGTGACGCGCCCGGTGTCGACGTCGTACACGTGGCCGGAGACGCTCACTTTCGGCGAGAGCATCGGCGAGGCGAGCAGGCGCTCGACGTCCGCCTTGACGGTGATGGACGGGTCGGTGACGGCGGAGGCTTCCAGCGCTGCCTCGGGACGGCCGGTCGCCTCGGCGGCCTGCCGCCGGAAGCCGGGGTCGGCGAGCAAGCCGGTGCCGCACTGGGTGTGGTGCAGGACCGCGACTTCGAAGAGCCTGTCGCCCTCGAGCTGACCGCCGAACAGCTGCTCGGCGAGGAAGCCGATGTAGGCGATGTCTTCGATGACCGCCTGGGTGACGCGTCCTCCCGCGTTGCGGATGACGGGGGCCTCGCCGAGCCGGAGCCCGAAGAGGATGGCGGGGTCGACCCGGTGGTCCAGGCAGGTGACGATGAGCACCTGCGCGGCGGGCGGGCCGAGCGGGACTGGGGTGTAGGTGCGGGCGAACTGCTCGTTCCGCTCGAGTAGCGGGGTCATCCTGGTCATGGTGTTCCTTCTTTCGTCAGTGCGCGGATTTCATTTGCTCGCGGTGGCCGGGGTGGCCACGCCGTGCCGGGCCGCGATGTCGCGGATCGCCGCGGCGAGGAGGTCCGGGTGTTCCCCGGTGGTCAGGTGCCCGCCGGGGAAGATCAGGATTTGGGCGCCGGGCACTCGCTCGCGGGCGGCCGGGATCTGCCGGTGCTCGTAGGGGTCCTCCTCGCTGCCGCCCACGTAGAAGGCGACCGTGCCGTCAAGGCCGCGGGCGATCGCGGCAAGGTCCCACCGCTGCGCGTGGCGGCGGTGCTCGCCGACGAATCCGGCGGCGTTGTGCGCGAACATCGCTCCGTCCCTGCGGGTGATCGCTGCCCGCAGCTCGCCGAGTTCCGCCGGGGTGGGGTGGTAGCCGCGGGAGTA
>DASYAD010000391.1:0-49371 GCA_036501515.1 Trebonia sp.
GCTGCCCTGGTGCTCGTACTGCTCGCGGACCGGCCGCTTGAACTCGTCCTCGTCCTCGGCGGTCCACTCGTCGCCGCGTGCCTCGAGCTGGTCGCGGCGGACGGTGGCGAGCACGCTGGCGGCCTGCTCGCCGCCCATCACCGAGATCCGCGCGTTGGGCCACGTCCACAGGAACCGGGGTGAGTAGGCCCGGCCGCACATCGCGTAGTTGCCCGCGCCGAACGAGCCGCCGATGATCACCGTGAACTTGGGCACCCGGGCGCAGGCGACGGCGGTGACCATCTTGGCGCCGTGCTTGGCGATGCCGCCGGCCTCGTACTGGCGGCCGACCATAAAGCCGGTGATGTTCTGCAAGAAGACCAGCGGGACCTTGCGCTGGTCGCACAGCTCGATGAAGTGCGCTCCCTTCAGCGCGGACTCGCCGAACAGGATGCCGTTGTTGGCCACGATGCCGACCGGGTGCCCGTAGATCCGGGCGAATCCGGTGACCAGCGTCGGGCCGTAGCCCGCCTTGAACTCGGCGAGCCGGCTGCCGTCGACCACCCGGGCGATGACCTCGCGCACGTCGTACGGGGTGCGCGAGTCGGCGGGCACCGCGCCGTACAGTTCGGCCGGGTCCACCGCGGGTTCTTCCGACGGCGCGACCGGCCAGGGGCTGACGGAGCGCGGCGCGAGCGTGCCGACGATCGACCGGACGGTACGCAGCGCGTCCCCGTCGTCCTCGGCCAGGTGGTCGGTGACCCCGGAGACGCGGGAGTGCAGCTCGCCGCCGCCGAGGTCCTCGGCGCTGACCACCTCGCCGGTGGCGGCCTTGACCAGGGGCGGGCCGCCGAGGAAGATCGTGCCCTGGTTCCGCACGATGACGTTCTCGTCGCTCATCGCGGGCACGTAGGCGCCGCCCGCGGTGCAGGAGCCGAGCACCGCCGCGATCTGCGGGATGCCGCGGGCTGACATCGTGGCCTGGTTGAAGAAGATCCGGCCGAAGTGCTCGCGGTCAGGGAACACCTCGTCCTGCCGGGGCAGGAAGGCGCCGCCGGAGTCGACCAGGTAGATGCACGGCAGGTGGTTGTGCAGCGCGACCTCCTGGGCGCGCAGGTGCTTCTTGACCGTCATCGGGTAATAGGTGCCGCCCTTGACGGTGGCGTCGTTGGCGACAATGACGCACTCGCGGCCGGCCACCCGGCCCACTCCGGCGATGATGCCCGCGGCGGGCGCCTCCCCGTCGTACAGTCCGTCGGCGGCCAAGGGGCTCAGCTCGAGGAACGGGGAACCGGGATCGAGCAGCGTGTCGACCCGGTCGCGGGGCAGCAGCTTGCCGCGCTCGGTGTGCCGCTGCCTGGCCCGTTCCGGTCCGCCTGGCCTGGCCGCGTCCAGGCGCTCGCGCAGCTCGGTCACCAGGGCTTCGTGCGCCGCCGCGTTGGCCTTGAACGCGTCGCTCGCCGGGTCGGCCAGGCTGCGCAGCGCCGGCGCCTCAGCCTCGATTAGGTTAGTCACCATTTGCGTTATCTGCCTCCAGCTCCGCATTTAGGTTAACGCACATTAACATTTGCCGTCTACTATGGCAGGGTGAACGACAGCGGTACGGATACCGGCAGACGCGGCGCACGCGGTGTCACCGGGCGCGGCGCGCAGCGCCGGGAGGAGATCCTGGCCGCGGCGGCCGCGCTGTTCGCCCGCCGCGGCTTCCACGGCGTCACCATCGACGACATCGGCGCCGCCGCCGGGATGTCAGGTCCCGGCATCTACCGGCACTTCCCCGGCAAGGAAGCGGTGCTGGCGGAGATGCTGGTCGGCATCAGCGAACGGCTGCTGGCCGAGGGCAGCCGCCGCTCGGTGGCGGCACCCGACGCCCCGGGAGCGCTGGAAGCCCTGCTCGACTGGCACGTCAGCTTCGCGCTGAGCCAGCCGGACCTGATCACCGTGCAGACCCGCGAGCTGGCGAGTGTGCCTGAGCCTGCCAGGCGGCAGGTCCGGCGCCTGCAGCGGCTCTACGTGGAGGAGTGGGTCAGCGTGCTCAGCGAGCTCAGCCCGCTCACCCCTCCTGCCCGGTTGCGCACCGCCCTGCACGGCATGTTCGGGCTGCTGAACTCCACCCCGCACAGCGCCAGCGAGCTGCCGGCGGACGCCATGGCCGAACTGCTGCACACCATGGCCCGCGGTGCCCTGGCCGCCGCGTCGGCGCCGCCTGCCGACGCAGAACCGCCATCCCGGCTCGCCGGCGAAGCCGGGGCCGCCGACGAGACGGGGCTCAGGGCTGACGCTCGTCGATGATGCGGCGCATCTTGCCGAGCGAGCGCTCGATGGTTTCCGGGTCCTGCACCACGCAGGCGGCGCTGACGCCGATGGTGTTCTTGATCAGCGTCGACAGCTGGGCGCCGGCCGCTTCGGCCGCGTCAGGCCCGGCACCGGGGCGCCGCTCGACGTGCACGGTCATCGCGTCCATCCGGCCGGGGCGGGTCAGGTGCAGCTGGAAATGCGGCGAGAGGGCCGGGACGCGCAGGATCAGCTCCTCGACCTGAGTCGGGAACAGGTTGACCCCGCGCACGATGATCATGTCGTCGGTGCGCCCGGTGATCTTCTCCATCCGGCGCATCGTCCGGGCGGTGCCGGGCAGCAGCCGGGTCAGGTCACGGGTGCGGTAGCGGACGACTGGCATCGCCTGCTTGGTCAGCGAGGTGAAGACCAGCTCGCCGAGCTCGCCGTCGGGCAGCACCTGGCCGGTGACCGGGTCGATGACCTCGGGGTAGAAGTGGTCTTCCCAGACGTGCAGCCCGTCCTTGGTCTCCACGCACTCCTGAGCGACGCCGGGCCCCATGACCTCGGACAGCCCGTAGATGTCGGTGGCGTCGATCCCCGCGTGGGCTTCCATCTCGGCGCGCATCTCATTGGTCCACGGCTCGGCCCCGAAGATGCCGTACTTCAGTGAGCTGCTCGCCGGGTCGAGGCCCGCGCGTTCCATCTCGTCGAGGATCGCGAGCATGTAGGACGGGGTGGCCATGATGACGTCGGGCCGGAAGTCGCGGATCAGCGTCACCTGCCGCTCGGTCATGCCGCCTGACACCGGCACGACCGTGCAGCCGAGCTTCTCGGCCCCGTAGTGGGCGCCGAGCCCGCCGGTGAACAGGCCGTACCCGTAGGCGTTGTGCAGGATGTGCCCGGGCCGGCCGCCGGCCGCCCTGATCGACCGGGCCATCACCGTGGCCCAGGTGTCGATGTCGGCCGCGGTATAGCCGACTACCGTCGCCCGGCCGGTGGTGCCTGACGAGGCGTGCAACCGCGCCACCTGCTCGCGCGGGACCGCGAACATGCCGAACGGGTAGTTGTCGCGCAAGTCGGCCTTGCTCGTGAACGGGAACCTGGCCAGGTCGGACAGGTCCTGGCAGTCATCGGGGTGAATCGCGGCGACGTCGAACATACGCCGGTAGTGCGGCACGTTCGCATACGCGTGCCGCAGCGACCAGCGCAGCCGCTCGAGCTGCAGCGCCCGCAACTCGTCCTGCGACGCGGTCTCGATCGGCTCAAGCTCGCCTGGCGGCGTTGCGGTCGCGGTCATGAGCGTTCTCCTCTGGCAGTCTCAGGCGGTCTCAGACGGTAGGGCAAACTCAGGCGTCGTAATCGACGGTGATCTCGTCGCTGGTGGGCACGGCCTGGCAGGTCAGCACGTAGCCAGCCTCGGTCTCGGCCGCCTCGAGCGCGTAGTTGCGGCGCATCACCGCCGTGCCCTGGGTGACCTTCGCCCGGCAGGTGCCGCAGACACCGCCTTTGCAGGCGAACGGCAGGTCGGGCCGGACCTTCTGCGCGCCGTCGAGGACCGCCGTGCCCGGGGGGAGGGTGAGGGTGGATGAGCGCCCGTCGAGCACCACCGTCAGGCTCGCGCCGTCGCCGGCCGCGGCTTCCTCGTGGACCGCTTCGGCCGGCGGCTCGTCGCCGACCCAGAACAGCTCCCTGTGCACGCTCAACGCGGTCACGCCGAGCTCGCGCAGCACTTCAGTCGCGTCGGTGACCAGGCCGAACGGTCCGCACAGCCACCAGTGGGCCACGTCGGGGACGCTGACCGTCAGCGGCAGCAGCCGCTTCAGCCGGGCGGCGTCGAGACGGCCGCTGTAGAGCTCGACCTCCTGCGGCTCACGCGACAGGACGTGCACGATCTGCACCCGGGCCGGATGGGCGTCCTTGAGGTCGGCGACCTCGTCGGCGAACATGACCGTGTCGCTGCGCCGGTTGCCGTACAGCAGGGTGACGGTCGACTTGTCGTCGGCCGCCAGCACCGACGCGGCGATTGACAGCATCGGGGTGATGCCGGAGCCGGCCGCGATCAGCACGTGGCTGGCCGGGGTAGCCAGGTCGGGGGTGAACGAGCCGCCGGGCGCCTGGACGTCGACCGTGTCGCCCGGCCGCACCTCGTGCACCAGCCAGCCGGAGACGGCGCCGCCTGCCACTTCGCGCACCCCGATCCGCGGGGCCGCGCCGGCCGGGGCGCAGATGGAGTAGGACCGCCGTTCGTCGCCCCGACGCAGCGTCAGCGACTGCCCGGGCGCGAACGCGAACGTCTCGGCCAGGTCACCGGGCACGGCGAAGGTGATCGCGGCCGAGTCCGCCGTCAGCGGCTCGACGTCCGCGACCGTCAACGAGTAGAAAGCCGATCCAGAACGAGGGCGGCTGACCCTGGTACCGCCGGTGACCGTCACAGCGGTTTCACCGCCTCGAACGGTTCGTCGCAGGCGCCACAGCGGTAGAGCGACTTGCAGGCGGTGGCGCTGAACTGGGCGGTGCGCCGGGTCAGCGGCGAGCCGCAGCGCGGGCAGGCCGGCGCGGGCGGGCCGCCGAGCGCGGGGGAGCGGCCCAGCGTCAGCGTGACCGGCCCGCTGCGCGGTGGCGCGGGCGACGGCGGCGCGATGCCGGCCTCGGCCAGCTTGCGGCGGCCTTCCGCCGTGATCCAGTCGCTGCTCCACGCGGGCGCGAGCTGCGTCTTGACCGACACCCGGCCGAAGCCGGCCCGGTTAAGCCGGCCGCTGATGTCGGCGCTGATCTCGCGCATGGCGGGGCAGCCGCTGTAGGTGGGCGTGATCGTCACCGTGACCTCCTCGCCGCTTACCCGCACGTCGCGCAGGATGCCGAGGTCCGCGACGGTCAGCATCGGCAGCTCGGGGTCGGGGGTGCCGGCCGCGGCCTGGTGCGCCGCCTGCACGGCCCTGGCCTGCCCGGCGAAGACCACGCTCACCATGTCGCGTCCGGGTACGCGCGGGCGACGGACTGCAGCTCGGCCAGGATGTAACCCATCGCCTCGGTGTGCACGCCGTCACGGCCGGCCCGGCCGCCGACGGCGGCCAGCGGCGCCGCGTCCGGCCGCTCGAGCCCGGCCGCGGCCAGCACGGTGTCGAGGACCGCGTCGACGGTCCCGGCCTCGGCGACGACCAGGCCGCCAGCGCCCGTCAGCGCCGGATCCGGGCGGAACAGCTCGCCGTAGAGCGGCCAGACGGCCCGCAGCCCGCGTTGCATCCGCTCGTGCGACAGCTCGGTGCCGTCGCCCAGCCGCACCACCCACTGGGCCGCGTAGTCGCGGTGATAGGCGAGCTCGTTGACGCCCTTCGCGGCGATCGCGGCGAGCACCGGGTCGGCCAGCACCGGATCGGCCAGCACCGGACCGGCCAGCACCGGACCGGCGGTGCCCGCTGCGGAACCGCGCCCGGACAGCTGCTCGAACACGGCCAGCCGCCAGGTCGAGAAGATCAGCAGCCGGGCGGTCAGCTCGGCGAAGTCGGCGTCCTCGTGCTCAGCCAGCCGGACGTTGCGGAAGTCACGCTCCGCGCGGAAGAACGCCAGCTGGTCCTCGGTCTGCCCCAGGATGGCCCCGGCCCGCGCCAGCAGCATGCGCGCCTGCCCGAGCAGGTCGAGCGCGATGTTGGCGAGCGCGGTCTCTTCCTCGAGCTCGGGCATCCGGGTCACCCACTGCTGCAGCCGGTGGCTGTAGACCAGCGCGTCGTCGCCGAGCGAAAGGCAGTAACGCGCGAGGGCAACGGCGTCCAGGCCGTCGGGGACGGACGTGTCGACGCCCGCCAGGGGATCGGTGAAACCGGTGCCGAACGCCCACCGGTGGCTCTCGTCGTGATCGTCGCCCAGCAGGTCGTACGGGTTGTCGGGCTCGGTGACGTCAGGCCCGGCGGCCGGGTCGAAGGTGCTCATGCCGGCTCCTCTACATGTGCGGGACGTCGTCGGGGATTTCGTAGAACGTCGGGTGGCGGTACACCTTGTCGCCGGACGGCTTGAAGAACGGGTCCTTCTCGTCCGGGCTCGACGCGGTGATGTCCGCCGTGCGCACCACCCAGATGCTGACGCCCTCGTTGCGCCGGGTGTACAGGTCGCGGGCGTGGTGCAGCGCCATCTCGGCGTCGGCGGCGTGCAGGCTGCCGACGTGCACGTGGTTCAGCCCGCGCTTGCCGCGGAGGAACACCTCGTACAGTGGCCAGGCCGGTTCTGTCATGACTCGCCTTCCGGGGAAAGCCGCTTCCGTTCTGGATGACCGCTTTGGTGTTTGACGGCGTGGGCGAGGGCCGCCTCGCGGACCCAGGCCCCGTCGTCGTGGGCCGCCTTGCGCCGGGCCACCCGCTGGGCGCTGCACGGGCCGTTGCCCGACACGACCGCCTTGAACTCGGCCCAGTCGACGGGGCCGAAGTCGTAGTGACCGCGCTCTTCGTTCCACCGCAGGTCCGCGTCGGGCAGGGTGACGCCGAGCTTGTCGGCCTGCGGCACCGCCATGTCGACGAAGCGCTGGCGCAGCTCGTCGTTGCTGTGCCGCTTGACACCCCAGGCCATCGACTGGGCGCTGTTGGGCGAGGCGTCGTCGGGCGGGCCGAACATCATCAGCGACGGCCACCAGGTGCGGTCGACCGCGTCCTGCACCATCGCCCGCTGTTCGCCGGTGCCGCGCATCATCGTCAGTAGCAGCTCGTAGCCCTGCCGCTGGTGGAACGACTCCTCTTTGCAGATCCTGATCATCGCCCGCGCGTAGGGGCCGTAGGAGGAGCGGCACAGCGGCACCTGGTTGCAGATCGCGGCGCCGTCCACCAGCCAGCCGATGACACCCACGTCCGCGTACGACAGCGTGGGGTAGTTGAAGATCGAGGAGTACTTCTGCCGGGCGCTGATGAGCTTCCCGGTCAGGTCGGCGCGGTCGGCGCCGAGCGTCTCGGCCGCGCTGTACAGGTACATGCCGTGGCCTGCCTCGTCCTGCACCTTCGCCAGCAGGATGGCCTTGCGGCGCAGCGACGGAGCCCGGGTGATCCAGTTGCCCTCCGGCTGCATGCCGATGATCTCCGAGTGCGCGTGCTGCGCGATCTGCCTGATCATCGTGGCCCGGTAGGCGTCGGGCATCCAGTCCCGCGGCTCGATCCGGTTCATCCGCGCGATCGTCTCGTCGAAATGAGCTTGCAGGTCAGGCCCGGCGGCCTGGGTGGTGGTCATCTGTCTCACCCGCCGTATCAGCGATAAATACTGAACATTCGGTATGTTACTCTACGGGCATGGCGATTGAACAGGGGGCCATGGCCACGGCCCCGCGCCGCGGCCGGCCTGGCCGCCCGGGGCACGACCTTGAGGCGGTGCTCGCGGCCGCCGTCGAGGTGTTCAACGAGCGCGGTTACGACGGGGCGAGCATGGAGGACCTGTCCAAGCGCCTCGGCATCGCCAAGTCCGCGATCTACCACCACGTCTCGGGTAAGGAAGAGCTGCTGCGGATGGCGCTCGACCGGGCGCTCGACGGCTGGTCGGAGGCGGCGGAAAGCGCCCGGGCGCTCGACGCGCCCGCCATCGAACGGCTCGAGGCCCTGGTCAGGGGCACGGTGACGGTGCTGGAAGCGCGGCTGCCCTACGTCACCCTGCTGCTGCGGGTCCGCGGCAACACCGAGGTGCAGCGCGCGGCGCTGGCCCGGCGGCGGTCGTTCGACGCCCTGGTCGCCAGCCTGGTCGAAGAGGCCAGGCAGGACGGTGACGTCCGGGCGGACATCGACCCCCGGCTCGCCGCCCGGCTGCTGTTCGGTACGGTCAACTCGATCGTCGAGTGGTACCGGCCCGGCAGCCACCGGGACGCGCCGGCCCGGCTGGGCGATACCGTCTGCGCGATCGCGTTCGACGGTCTCCGGGTGCGGAAGTAACTCCGGGTGCGTAAGTAGACGTGACAGGGAGAGCCATGGCACTGCCCGCCGACGAGCCGGGTCCTGTTGAGGCGATGATGGCGGGCGACGCCGCGTCGCGGCTGCTCGGCATCGAGCTGGTCGAATACGGTCCCGGCTGGGCCACGACCCGGATGACGGTCACCGGCGACATGGTCAACGGGCACGGCATCTGTCACGGCGGCCTGATCTTCAGCCTGGCCGACACCGCCTTCGCCTGTGCCTGCAACAGCTGGGGGCCGGCGACGGTGGCGGCCCAGTGCGACATCCTGTTCACCGCCCCCGGCCGCACCGGCGACGTCCTGGTCGCCGAGGCCCGGATGCGGTCCCGGTTCGGGCGCAGCGGCATCTACGACGTCGCGGTGCACAGCGGCGACGAGCTGATCGCGGAGTTCCGTGGGCGCAGCTCCGAGCTGCGCCGGTAATCGCCGGTTATCGCAGGGGATCAGGGCCGCTCCAGGAACGCCCGTACCCGCGCCTTGTACGGCTCGCGGTCGTAAGAGCCGACGTAGGCGCCGGCCATCCGCACCGGGTCGCCGAAGAAGTAGTACTCGTAGAGCGCCTGACGGCCCGCGAAGGCGGAGATGCAGGTGTCCCAGACCAGCCGGAACAGCCGCACTCTGTCCGGGCCGCTGAGCGAGGCCGACTGCAGGTAGGCCTCGATGTCGGCCGCCGCGGGCCCGTGGATGTCCGCCTCGGTCGGCGTGGCCATCAGCCCGGACGCGCCCAGCTTGCGCAGGATCTCCGGGAACCGCTGGTAGAGCTTGGGGTACAGGTTGCGGGCCGCGTTCAGCGGCGCCCAGGCCGGGGTGAGCACGCCCCACTCGTTGACCTCGGCGTCGGCTTCGGCCGCCCGCAGGAACGCGCGCAGCGTCTCCAGCGTGGTGATGACCTCGGCCACGTCTTCCTGCACGTGACCGAACTGCTCGATGCCGATCGCCTCGGTCAGCAGGCTGACCAGGCCGAGGATGTACTCCGTCTTGGCCGTGGTCCTGGTGACGACCTGGTGGGTCATGTGGGCCACGGCCGAGGTGCGGACGTAGAAGCCGTTGCACAGCTCGGGGTCGTTGAGCACGAAGCAGCGCTCGTAGGGGACGTGCACGTCGTCGAAGACGACCACCGCGTCGGGCTCCTCGAACCGCGAGCCGAGGGGGTGGTCGTGGTGCGGCCGGTCGTAGTCGAGCGGCTCGCGGCTGAGGTAGCGCAGCCCCCTGGCGTCGCCGGGCACCGCGAACGCGTAGGAATACGGCTTGTCCTCGGGGGTGCCGCGCAGCACGGTGGACGGGAAGACCAGCAGCTCGTCGGCGAACGGGGCGATCGTGGCCAGCATCCGCGCGCCGCGGATGACCACCCCGTTGTCGTCCTCGCGGACGATCCTGGCCATCAGCTTGCCGCCGCCCTGCTGCGATCCGGAAACCGCCCGGTTGGCCTGCGGCGGGATCAGCGTGTGGGTGCACAGCAGGTCTTCCTCGCGGACCTTCTCGTAGTAGCGCCTGATGTTCTCGCCGAAGGCCGGGTTGGCCTGCCCGAACCAGTCGCCGGCCGAGGCCAGCGCCATCAGCGCGCTGTTCAGGTAGTCGCCGGTGCGGCCGAGCATGCCGTTGCTGTGATCGGCCCATACCTTGCTCGCCGCGCGCCTTTTGGCCAGGTCGGCTTGTGTCCGCGGGGTCAGGAACGAGGTGCCGACCGGGTCGCCCGTGGTTGGCGACGGGTAAGTGAGGATGTCCTTGTAGGCCGGGTCGTACTGCAGGTCGAACAGCTCGGCGTAGCTCCGCACCACGTTGCGGAACGCCGGGTGGCCGCCGATGCCGCCGGTCAGCGTCTCACCCTGAACGGCGACAGTGGGATGGAAGGCGGACAGCCGCTCAAGGAAGTCCCTGCCGCTGCGTGCGGGCATCTGCGTCTCCGGTCAGTTGTGTGATCATGAAAACTTTAACCGCCGGATGAGCCGCCGGCCATGCGGCGGGACTGCGGATGTCCGGCATCGGCCGGACGGGCCCTGACCTGGTCCTGGCCGGCGTCTGGTTGACTGCTGAGCATGATCCTGCGCGTTGAAGCCGATACCGCCGCGCCTCCGGCGTGGTTTACCGAGGCCCTGGCCGCTCCCGTTACCGAGCACACGGTTGACTGCGACGGTGTCCCGGTCGCGTACCGGAAGTGGGGCGGCGCGCCCGGGCGCGGCATCGTCCTCGTGCACGGAGGCGCGGCTCATTCGCGCTGGTGGGATCACATTGCCCCGCTGCTCGCGGTCGACGGGCCGGTGATCGCGGTCGACATGTCGGGGCACGGCGACAGCGGCCGCCGTTCGTCCTACAGCCTCGAGGCGTGGGCCCGCGAGATGATGGCCGCCGCGGCCGACGCCGGGTTCGGCGCGCCGCCGGTGGTCATCGGGCACAGCATGGGCGGCCACGTCACGCTGCGGCTGGGCGGCATGTTCGGGTCGCAGATCGAGGGCATCGTCGTGGTTGACTCACCCATTCACGACCTGGCGCCCGAGGAGGCCGCGGCGCAGGGCCGGCGGGTGTTCCGCGGACTCAAGGTCTATCCCGACAAGGAAGCGATCATGGCCCGCTTCCGCCCCGTCCCCGACCAGCCGGTGCTCGGCTACATCGCCGATCACGTCGCCGCCACGTCGGTCCGGCCCGTCGAGGGCGGCTGGACCTGGAAGTGGGACCCGCGCATCTTCGGCCGCGAGCTGCCGCAGGCGCCGCTGACCAGGCTCGACTGCCGGGTCGCGCTGTTCAGGGCCGAGCACGGCATCATGTCGGCCGCGATGAGCGACATCATGTACGACCGGCTCGGCCGGGTCGCGCCGGTCATCGAGATCCCCGCGGCCGGCCACCACATCATGCTCGACCAGCCCATCGCGCTGGTCGCCGCGATCCGGACGCTGCTGTCCGACTGGGATCACTCGCTGCCGGCCGAGCCCCGCGACTGAAACGCAATAGAGCATAATGATGTAACTAGGTGAGGGATAAGCGCAGGAGGGCCACCGCATGACGCAGCCAGAACCGCGGGTGTACGAGACCGTGCTGTTCGAGACGGAGGGCAATGTCGCCACCGTCACGCTGAACCGGCCCGAGGTGATGAACGCCTTCAACCAGACGATGATCGACGAGTTCCGCGACCTGTGGCAGCGGGTCAGGACCGACGACGCGGTGCACGCGGTGGTGCTGCGCGCGGCCGGGGACCGGGCCTTCTGCACCGGGCTCGACGTGAAGGAGGGCTTCGACCGGCCGGGCAACGTGTGGAGCGCGCGGGATCCCGGTGAGGGACTCAGCCCGAAGCAGAACCAGGTCTGGAAGCCGGTCGTCGCCGCCGTGCACGGCATGGTCGCGGGCGGCGCGTTCTACTGGCTGAACGACTGCGACATCATCATCAGCGCCGACGACGCCACGTTCTTCGACCCGCACGTGAGCTACGGGCTGACCTCGGCCCTCGAGCCCATCGGGCTGGCCCGGCGGATCCCGCTCGGCGAGGCGCTGCGCTGGGCGCTGCTCGGGCTCGACGAGCGGATGTCGGCCGAACGCGCGCGCGAGATCGGCCTGGTCTCCGAGCTTGTCCCTGCGGACGGCCTGTGGGCCCGGGCGGCCGAGATCGGGCGGGTCATCGCGGCCAAGCCGGCCGCCGCGATCCAGGGCACGGTCCGCGCGATCTGGGAGACCCACGGCCTCGACCGGCAGACCGCGCAGCGCATCGGCTGGCAGTACACCGAGGTCGGCAACCCGATCGGCAAGGCCGAAGTGTCGCGGGACGGCTTCGTCAAGCCGAAGTGGACCCTGCGGTGACGGCGGACAACGCGGTGACGGCGGACACGACGCAGGCCCAGGCCCTCGGCGACACCAGCGTGGTCTGCCTGGCCGCGATGGGCCCGGTCCCGTTCGCGGCGATGCTGCTCGGCGACCTTGGCGCCCGGGTGACCCGGGTCGACCGCCCGGGCCGGCCCGGGTCGGTGACCGGCCTGCGGCTCGAGGACGACCCGCGCACCCGCGGCCACCAGGGCATCGGCATCGACCTGCGGACCGGACCCGGCCGGGCGGTGCTGCTGCGGCTAGTCGAGGGCGCCGACGTGTTCCTCGAGGGCATGCGGCCTGGCGCGGCCGAGAAGCTCGGCATCGGGCCCGATGAGCTGCTCGAGGTCAACCCGAAGCTCGTCTACGGCCGGGCGACCGGCTGGGGTCAGTCGGGCCCGCGCGCGGACCAGGCAGGACACGACATCAACTACGCCGCGCTGGCCGGCGCGGTGTTCCCGCTCGGCCCCGCGCAGGCGCCGCCGCTCCCGCCGCTGAACCTGCTGGCCGACTTCGGCGGCGGCGGCGCTTACCTCGTCCTCGGCGTGCTCGCGGCGCTGCACCAGCGCCAGCGCACGGGGCAGGGTCAGGTCGTCGACGCCGCCATGGTGGACGGGGTCGCGTCGCTGACCACGTTGCTGCACGGGATGCTGGCGGCCGGCCTGTGGTCCGGTCAGCGGGGCGCCAACGTCTTCGACGGCGCGGCGCACTTCTACCGCACGTACCAGACCGCGGACGGCGGCTTCATGGCCGTGGGCGCGCTCGAGCCGCAGTTCTACCGCGACCTGCTCGACGCCATCGGGCTGGCCCCCGAGGAGTGGCCGCAGCACGAGCAGTCGCGCTGGCCCGAGCTGTCCGCCCGGCTGGCGGAGATCTTCGCGTCACGGAGCCGCGCGCAGTGGGAGCATACCTTCGCCGGGCGCGACGCGTGCGTCACGCCGGTGCTGCCGCCGGCGGAAGCCGCGGCCTCGCCCGAGCTGCGAGCCCGCGGCACGTTCGTCGACTGGGGCGGGGTACCGCAGCCGGCCCCGGCGCCCCGGCTGTCGGCGTCGGCCGCGGTCGAACGGCCCCGGTCGGGCTGGTGCAGCCACACCGACCAGATCCTGGCCGGGCTCGGCTACCCGGCCGACGAGGTCGTGCGGCTGCGCGACGGCGGCACCGTCGCCTGACCGGGCACCTAAGACCAAAGCCCTCATCCCGAACGAAGGGGACCCAACCCCGCACCCCCGGGGCTTCCCTTCAGCCGGGCGCGGAGCACCTCCTTGCGCACCTTCCCCGCGGGAGTGCGCGGCAGCTCGTCCGCGAGCACGACGACCTCAGGCGTCTTCTGCCGCGCGGCCCCGGCCGCGGCGAAATGCGCCCTGGCCTCGGCCACGTCGAACGAGCAGCCAGGGCGCGGTACCACGACCGCGCAGACGCGTTCGCCGAGCACCGGGTCGGGCGCGGCGATGACCGCGACGTCGGCGACCGCCGGGTGGGTGACCAGCAGGTCCTCGACCTCCTTGGAGGCGATGTTCTCGCCGCCGCGGATGATGATGTCCTTCAGCAGGTCGGTGATGGTGAGGTAGCCGTCGGCGTCGAGGCGTCCGATGTCCCCGGTCCTGAACCACCGCCCGGGCAGGAACGCGGCCGCGTTCAGCGCGGGGTCGGTGTAGCCGGTGAACAGCTCGGGGCCGCGGGTCAGGATCTCGCCGTCGCGGGCGCCGGGCACGTCGGCGCCGTCGGGGTCGACGACGCGGACCTGGTTGCCGGCGATCAGCGCGCCGTCGGTGCCGGCCCGCTTGTCCAGCGAGTCACCGGGTAGCGCGGGGAGCCCGCCGAGCACGGCCGCGGCGTGCGGCCGGCCGCGGTACTCCCGGGGCAGCACGAGCGCACGGGCACCGGCCTGGCGCAGCAAGAAGCCAAGCTCGCGGGACCCGTAAATCATCACCACCGGCAGCAGGACCGCCCCGCACAGCGTCACCGCCGCCTGGGTGACCGCACCTTCGTAGCTACCGGGCAGCTGCACCGCCACCACGTCACCGGGCTCGATTCCCCGCGCCTGCAGCGCCGCCGCGACGCGCTCCGCGTCGCTCACCAGCGCGCCGAGCGTGGTCTCGCGCTCGCCGTCGCCGGTCACGAAGATCAGCGGGCAGCCGTCGTGCGCCGCCGCGCCGGCCGCGATGGCGGCCGGAAGCGTGTCAGGCCGGCCGGTCACGCGGTCACCGGGTCGTGCTCGCTGGCCGGCGTCAGACGAACAGGTCGACGACTGGCTTGGTCTTGAGGTCGTCTTTGAGCAGGTACTCGGCGGCGACCTCCATGTGCGAGCGCCAGTGCTTCTCCGCTCCCGCCGCGTTCCCGGCCTTGGCCAGCGTGATGAACTTCGTGTACGAGCGGATGACCCGCGCGAAGCGCTCGTCGGTGTCGTTGTCGTCGCGCTGGGCGATTTTCGTCCGCAGGTGGGTGGCCGCGATGTCCTGGAGCACGGCCCCCTGGATCGCCATCGTCTTGTTGCCGCAGCCTTCCAGGATCACCTGGTGGAACCGGTAGGTCAGCCGTGACCAGGTCACCGGGTCGGGGATGAACGGCTTGCGCGCGGCCACCTCGGCCTTGAGGTCGTCAACCACGGCGGTCAGCTTGGCCAGGTCCTCAGCGGTGTGCCGCAGCGCGAACAGGCGGGCACACGGCGGCTCGGAGATCATCCGGGCCTCGTAGACGTCGTTGATCGTGGCGCCCTCGATCTGCAGCAGCAGCCCGACGTAGCGGGCGGCGACGGAGGCGTCGGGTGCGGTGACCCGCGCGCCGCCCCGGCTGCCGCGGCGGACCCTGATCAGCGCCTCGGACTCGAGGATGCGGAAGGCCTCGCGCAGCGTCGGGCGCGATACGCCGTACTGTTCCATCAGCTGGTTCTCGGCCGGCAGGGTTTCGCCCGGCTTGAGTTCCCCGCGGACGATCTGGCGCCGGAGGTGGCTGGCGATCAGTTCGCCGGTCTTGGGGGCCCGCACCAGTGTCCCGATCTGCGCAGCCGGGTTACTTGCCGTGGTCATGGCGCCATCATATCGACTAGTTAATTAAAAGATCGAACCCAAACGACTATTTAGATCGACTCGGCCGACCCTCCCAGGTGATCAGACATCATAGTACAATCAGTAAACTATAATGGAGCTCCCGGGGCGAGACCAGGGACCGAGGCGAGGGGCTGCCATCAGCGAGCTCGCGAGCGAGTCAGTAAGCACCGCGCGTCCGCGAATGCGGCCGACGAGCGCCAGCGAGGAGGGCTCATGAGTGTGGGCTACCCGGACGGGCACGAGGAGCTGCGGCAGCTCGTCCGCGGGTTTCTCCGCGACAAGTCGCCCAGCCGTGAGGTGCGCCGGCTGGCGGAGGCGGGAGCCGGCCGCGACGACGCGGTCTGGGCGCAGCTGGCGGGCCAGCTCGGCCTGACCGGGATCGCCGTCCCCGAGCAGTACGGCGGCGCCGGGTACGGGCCGGCGGAGCTCGGCCTGGTGCTCGAGGAGATGGGCGGGGCGCTGCTGGTGTCGCCTTACTTCAGCACCGTCGTGCTGGCCGGACAGGCGCTCGCCGCGGCCTTCGACGAGGAGGCCAGGCGGCGCTGGCTGCCCGGCATCGCGGACGGAACGCTGACCGCCACGCTCGCCGTGGCCGAGCAGTCAGGAACCTGGGACCTGGGCGGCGTGCGGGCAACGGCCGAACGGGCAGGCGACGGCTGGGCGGTGACGGGGACCAAGCTTTTCGTCGTCGACGGTCACACGGCCGGCCTGCTGCTTGTCGTGGCCCGCGCACCGGACGGCCTTGCCTTGTTCGGGATCGAGGGCGGTGCGGCAGGCGTCGACCGGGCGAAGCTCGACAGCCTCGACCTCACCCGCGCACTGGCCTCGGTCACGCTGGCTGACGCGCAGGCGGTGAGGGTGGACACGGGCGCGGACTTCGCGGGCTGGCTGTCGGCGGTCAGCGACCTGGTGCTCGCCGCGCTGGCGGCCGAGCAGGTCGGCGGCGCGGCCAGGTGCCTTGAGCTCGCGGTTGACTACGCCAAGGTCCGCGAGCAGTTCGGCCGTCCGATCGGCTCGTTCCAGGCCGTCAAGCACAAGTGCGCCGCGATGCTGCTCGAGGTCGAGTCCGGCCGGTCGGCCGCCGCTCACGCCAGCGCGGCGCTGGCCGGCGGTCAGCCGGACGGGCCGGTCGCCGCCGCGGTCGCCTACGACTACTGCTCGCGGGCCTTCACCCGGGCCGCGAAGGAGTGCATCCAGATCCACGGCGGCATCGGCTACACCTGGGAGCACGACGCGCACCTCTACCTGCGGCGCGCGAAGTCGTCGCAGCTGCTGCTCGGGCCGCCTGCCGCCAGGCGCGGCAAGCTGGCCGAGCTGACCGGCCTGACCAGGATCTGAGGGGACCACGATGACCCTGCAGCGCGCTACCGCGCCGTCCCCGGCCGAGCCCGACGACGACTTCCGCGCCCGGCTGCGCACGTTCCTGTCCGCGCACCATCCCGGCCGGCCGCCGAAGGACCCGGGGGAGAAGCTGGCCTGGACCAGGGCCTGGCTGGCGGACCTGTTCGACGGCGGCTACGCCGGGCCGGGCTGGCCGCGCGAGTTCGGCGGCATGGAGCTGTCATTCGCCCAGCAGGTGATCTACCACGAGGAGTTCGCCCGCGCCCGCGTTCCCGGCCCTCTCGGCACCGGCCTCGGCATCGCCGCCCCCACGATCATCAAGTACGGCACCGGGCAGCAGAAGCAGCGCTGGCTGGCCCCGATGCTGCGCGGCGACACGGTCTGGGCGCAGGGCTACTCGGAACCCGGAGCCGGCTCCGACCTGCCCAGCCTGCGCACCACCGCCGTCCGCGACGGCGACGACTACCTCGTCAACGGCCAGAAGGTCTGGACGAGTCACGCGGCCGACGCCGACCTCTTCTTCACCCTGGTCAGGACCGGCACGCGGGAGAGCAGGCAGAAGGGCATCAGCTACCTCGTCATCGACGCCCGCGCACCCGGCGTGCAGGTGCGGCCGCTGCGCGACCTCACCGGCGGACAGCTGTTCGCCGAGGTGTTCTTCGACGACGTACGCGTCCCGGTCGCGGACCGGATCGGGGACGAGAACGACGGCTGGAAGCTGGCCCGCACCAGCCTCGGGCACGAGCGGGCGGCCGGCGCGCTGAACCAGGCCGCGCTGTACCGGCGGGTGCTGACCGAGCTCGAGGAGCTCGCGCGCGAACGCGGCCAGCTGTCCGACCCGCTCGTCGTCGACCGGTTCACCGACCTGGAGATCAGGGTCAGGATCATCCGCTACAACGCCGAGCGGGTCATCGGCGATATCGTCGCCAAGGGTGAGGCGGGCGCCGCTTCTTCCGTCTCACGGCTGCTGGTCACCGAGTTCGAGCAGGACATCCACGAGTACGCGGTCGACCTGCTCGGGCCGTTCGGCCTGCTCGGCAAGTCCGCCCCGCAGTCGGTGCAGCGGTCGCGCTGGCTGCACGGCTTCCTGCGCACCCGCGCCTCCACCATCGGCGCCGGCACCAGGGAGATCCAGCTGAACACCGTCGCGGAACAGGTGCTCGGCCTGCCCCATGACCCCGGCATGCCAGCGCGCTGACTCAGGCAGTGAAAGGAAACGCTAGTGCGGTTCAGCGACAGTCCTGAACTCCAGGCCTACCGGGCCGAGGTCCGGGCGTTCATCGCGGAGCACCACCCGGGCATCCGCAAGCACGCGGGGGTCCGCGCGCCCGACCCGGAGCAGGTGCCCGCGCTGCGCGCCTGGGTGGCCAGGCTTTACGCGGCCGGCTACCTCGGGCAGCGCTGGCCGGCCGAGTACGGGGGGCAGCCCGGTGCCGCCCCCGAGCGCGCGTTCATCGTCGCCGAGGAGATCGCCCGGGCCCGCACCTGGGGCGAGATCGGCGCCGGGGCCCTCGCGGCGGGCGCCGTCTTGAGCTACGGCAGCGAACCGCAGCGGCGGCACTTCCTCCCGCGGATCCGCTCAGGCGAGGACCTGTGGTGCCAGCTGTTCAGCGAGCCGGGCGCGGGCAGCGACCTGGCCAGCCTGAGCACCAGGGCCGAGCTGGACGGCGATCATTACGTGGTCAGCGGCCAGAAAGTCTGGACCACCAACGGCCAGCACGCCGACGTCGGCTACCTGCTGGCGCGGACCAGCTCGGCCGGCCCGAAGCAGGCGGGCATCACCGCCTTCGCCCTCGACATGCGCACGCCGGGGGTCACCGTCCGGCCGCTGCGCGAGATCACCGGGACCAGCGACTTCAACGAGGTCTTCCTTGACAGCGTGCGGATACCGGCCGACCGGGTGATCGGCGCGGCCGACGGCGGCTGGCGGGTCGCCAACGCTAGCCTGAGCCACGAACGCAGCGGCGTCGGCGCGCGCGCGGTCGAGCTCTACGCCCAGCTCGGCGACCTCATCGAACTGGCCCGCCAGGAGACCGTGGCGGGCCAGCCGGCGCTGGCCGACAGCGCCGTCCGCCAGCGCATCGGCCGGCTGATCGCCCAGGCGCGGGTCACCGACGTGATGAGCAAGGCCGTGCAGTCGCGGATCGTCAACGGCACCGAGGACGCGGCCGACAGCCCGCTCGCCAAGGTCTTCTACAGCGAGGTCAACCTGGCCATGACCGAGTTCGGCGTCGAGCTGCAGGGGATCGGCGGTCTCGCCGTCGAGGGCGACGACCAGGTGCGGGCCGGCGGCTGGTGGCAGGACGCGTTCCTCTACGCCCGGGCCTACACGATCGCAGGCGGTGCCAACGAAGTGCTGAAAACCGTCGCCGCAGAACGGGCGCTCGGTCTTCCCAGGGACCCGCGGTGACCCCCGCGGCCGGGCGGCGGTACGGCCTGCCCTGGCGCGGCGGCGACGTGGCCGAGGCGGCCGAGGCGGCCGGCGTCGCGGCGTTCTGCGGCGGTGAGTTCGTCGACCACGAGGCGTACTCGACCCTCGCCGAGATGGCGCTGCGCACGGAGCGGGCGCAGATCGGCCCCGGCATCGCCTACGCGTTCGCCCGCACGCCGTACGCGCACGCGGCCGGTATACGCGGTGCCTGGCGGCACGCGCCGGGCCGGGTCTTTCTCGGCCTGGGTTCCGGCGCCTTCCGCATCAACCGCGACTGGTTCGGCGTCGCGGCCGACCGCCCGGTGGCGCGGATGGCCGACCTGGTCGGCGCCGTCCGAGCCTGGCTCGACGCGGAGAACGGGCAGCGGGTCCGCCACGACGGGGAGTTCTACCGGATCGACGCCGTCGTCGGCGCGCCCGTCCTCGGCCGGCTCGACGTGCCGATCCTGCTCGGCGCGTTCAACCGGCAGATGGCCACGACGGCTGGCCGCGTCGCCGACGGCGTGCTCGGCCACGGCCTGTTCACCAGCTCCTGGTGGAACGACGTGGTCAGGCCCGCGGTGGCCGTTGGCGAGGCCAGGGCCTCGCAGGAGCGAGCTTCGCAGGAGCACGGCTGGGTGATCACCGCTGTCGACGACGACGACCCCGAGCGCGCGGTGGCCGACGCGCGCCGGATGATCGCCTTCTACCTCACGGTCAAGACCTACGACCCCTACGTCGCCCATCACGGCTGGACCGCCCAGGTCGACGCCATCAGGCAGGCGTTCGCCGCCCGCGACACCGAGGCGATGGGCCGGGCGGTCACCGACGACATGCTCGACGCGATCGCCGTCTGCGGCACCGCCGCCGACGCCCGCGCGACGCTGGCCCGCCGGGGCGACTCGCTGCCGCGCGACGTCGCCTACCTCGCCCCGCCCTCGTTCATGGTCAGCGAGCGCCGCGGCCAGCGCTACGCCCTGGCCAGCCTCGCCCTGCTCGACAACCCCGCCTGACCGGAACCCGGCCAAGGGCTTGGACGGCGGCTACAGGAGGTGCGGGAGCCGCAGACCCATGGGGAAGTACGGGTCAGCCGCAAAGTGACTGATGTTGCTGCTCAAAATATTGTTATGGAAACTTTTAGCTAAATGGAAATTCTTGTGTACCAGAGCACGAATAATTACCAAGTTATTTGACTTTGCCTGGGGAAACTGAAACATCAGCATCACTTTCACCAATGTGCCCGGGTCACTCGGGCCGGCCTTGTCCTGAAGGGAATCAGGTGGGCGCGACGAGTCCGGACCTAGCCAGCAGCCTGTACTTCCTATAAAATTGGTCGAGAACGTCGGATAAGCCTCATCGTGGTCAGCAGGAAGGACGCTAGATGGCCGCTCCAACGCTGCACGCTCCCGGGGTTCTCTCGTCTCCGGCGGAAGCGCTCGCCGCCGCCACCGTCTACGCCTCGTCGGTCGCCGGCGGCGTGATCGAGCGGGACCGCGCGGGCGCGGTGCCGTACGCCGAGCTGGCCGCGCTTGACGCCAGCGGACTGCTCGGGATCACGGTCCCGGCCGCATACGGCGGCCCTGACCTGTCGCCGGTGGTGCTAGCCGAGGTGATCAGGACGATCGCGGCCGTGGACCCGGCCATCGCGCAGATACCGCAGGCCCACTTCCTGTTCGTCGACGTGCTCGCCGTGCACGGGACCGCCGCGCAGCAGCGGCGGCTGTTCGCGGACGTGCTGGCCGGGGCCCGGCTGGGCAGCGGCGCGGCCGAACGAGGCGGCAAGCACGCCCAGGACCTGCAGACCCGGCTGCACGCTGTGACAGACGGCCCGGAGCGGGGGAGCCTGCGGCTGGACGGGCGCAAGTACTACTGCACGGGTGCGATCTCGGCCCGCTGGATCGGGGTCACGGCGCTGGACGACGACGGCCGCCTGGTGCTCGCCTTCGTCGACAGGAACGCCCCCGGCGTCCAGGTCGACGAGGACTGGAACATGATGGGCCAGCGGGCCACGGTCAGCGGCTCGGCGTTCTTCGACCGCGTGCCGGCGGATCCCGGCCTGGTCGTCCCGTACGCCGGCGCGTTCGAGGTGCCGCAGCAGCTCGGCGCCCGGTCGCAGCTGGTGCATGCCGCCATTCAGGTCGGGATCGCAGGCGGTGCGCTGCGCGACGCCGGCGAGTTCGTCAGGACCAGGGCCCGCCCGTTCTTCGAGGCCACCAGGGCCGGCTGGGCGGAGACCGCCGCAGCCGACCCGCACACGATCCAGCGATTCGGGCGCCTCGCCACTCGGGTGCGCGCCGCCGAGACGCTGCTCACCGCCGCCGCGGCCATGCTCGAGGAGGTAACCCGCTTCCCGGCTGACGCGACGGAGGGGGCGCGCGGCTCGATCGCGGTGGCGCAGGCCAAGGCATTCGCCAGCGACGTCGCGGTCGAGGTCGCCAGCGACATCTTCGCGCTGGCCGGGGCCAGTGCCGCCGACGAGCGGCATGACCTGTCCCGGCACTGGCGGAACGCCCGCACGCACGCCAGCCACGATCCTGTCGATTGGAAATATCACCATGTCGGCAACTACCTGCTCAATCGCGTCCTGCCGCCGAACCACGGGCAGCTCTGACCATGACCGTGACTGAGCCCCAGGCGGCGGACGGCGACGTGTCGGCCGCGGATTTCCGGCACGCGATCGGCCACTTCGTCACCGGCGTCACCGTGGTCACCTCGGTCGGTGCCGACGGCCAGCCCGTCGGCACCACCGCCAACGCGGTCAGCTCGCTGTCGCTTGACCCGCCGCTGATCCTGGTCTGCTTCGACCGTTCAAGCCAGACGCTGGAGGCGGTGGCGGCGCACGGCGCGTTCGCGGTCAACGTCCTCGGCGCACGCCAGCAGCACCTGTCGGCCAACTTCGCCCGCCGCGGCCTGGCCGCGGCCTGGGACGGGGTCAGGCACCGCCGGGGTCATACCGGCAGCCCGCGGCTCGACGGCGTGATCGCCACCCTCGAATGCACGGTGGAGCACCAGCTGAGCGGCGGTGACCACGAGATCGTCGTCGGCCGGGTCCGCGCGGTGGAGACCAGCGCGGACGATGCCGGCCCGCTGGTCTTCTGGCGCGGCGGCTACGCGTCGCTGCGCTAACGGAAACCGCCGTCAAGCGCTGCTCAGGGGCGCGGCGGCACCGTGGTCTCCGCTCGCGTTACCCTTAACCAGGGAGACGCGTGACGATGAGATCGTGGGCCGCCCGGATGTTCCGGGGCCGGCGGCTGGACCGGAACCCGCTCAGGCGCAGGAGCGACCGTGCTGAGACGGTCATCTTCATCTGCCTGCTGGTGGCCATGGCGGTCGCCGTTCCGTTCACCGCACGGGCGGCCTCGGCCTGGACGACCACGCGGGTGGAGCAGGTGCGGGCGACCGAGCTCGCTACCCGTCATCAGGTCACCGCGACCACACTGGAGAACGCCCTCCCCGCGAGCGACGCGGCCTATACCGTGTTCGCCCAGACGTGGGTCAGCGCGAAGTGGACCGCCCCTGACGGACAGCCGCGGACGGGCACCGTGCGGGTTCCCGACGGCACCCAGCGGGGCTCCACCGCGAAGATCTGGGTCGAGCCCGACGGCGCGATGGCCGCGCCGCCGCTCCCGGTGGCCGACATCGCGGGACTGGCGGACCGCGCCGGGCTCGCTGCCGTCCTGCTGCTGATCTGCCTGTTCCTTACCGCCGGGTGCGCGGTCAGGCACGAACTCAACCGCCGCCGCATGGCCGCGTGGGATACCGAATGGGCGGCCACCGAACCCCGCTGGAATCACCAGCGCTGAGCACCGCTCACTCCATGTTCGGCTACGGGCCGAGCTAAGGCGCGCACGGCTCCGAATCCTGTCTGAAGCAAGACACGGGACGGAGGGCACGTGGAATGTCGCGAGATGGCTTTGGGTCACATGTGGCCAGCGTTAAGGGTTACGGCCGGCTGTGGGCGGCGCTGGCCGCCCTGACCTGCGTTCTGCTGCTCGGAGCGTGCGGCAGCGGCGGTTCCGGGCAGCCGGCGGCCAGCGGCAGCTCGAAGAGCCCGATGGCCAGCGGGAGCTCGATGAGCCCGATGGCGAGCGGGAGCTCGATGGCCGGCGGGAGCGGTGCGCCCGCGGTGAGCAGCACCGCCGGCACGATCGTCATCAAGAATTTCATGTTCGCCCCGATGAGCGTGACCGTCGCGCCGGGCGCGACGGTGACCGTCCGCAACGAGGACACGGTGACGCACACGCTGACCGATAAGTCCGATCCCAAGCTGTTCAGCACCGGAAACATCGCCGCGGGCCAGTCCGTGACGTTCAAGGCTCCGAATACGGCCGGTAGCTACAGCTACATCTGCAGCATCCACCAGTACATGACCGGCACCATCGTGGTGCGTTAGTTCGCCATGGCCGCCGGTCGCGGAACAGGAGAGCACGTGGAGTTTGACGAGACCGCCCTAGGCGGCCTGATCGAAGAATCGCAGGACACCCATGCCGACGCGCTGCGCGCGGCCAGGGAGCCGTTGCGGGACATGGTCGAGATCGGCCAGCAGACCCGGGCCGGCCGCGGGACCGACGCCGATGAGAACGCCGCCTTCGCCAGCGAGAACGGGAGCCGGCTGGCGCGGACGGCCAAGCGGGCGGGCGGCCTGCTGGCCGCGACCGGCGTGATCGCCGCGTTCGCGGACTTCATCGCCCGCCCCGCGTTCGCCGCCTCGGGCACCGACGTGCAGGTACTGCAGACCGCCTCGTCGATCGAGGTGCTCGCGGTCAGCACCTACAAGACCGCGCTCGGCCTGCCCTACATCGGCGGCAGCACCGCCAACCCGGTGATCAAGGCGTTCGCCAGCACCACGATGAGCCAGCACACCGATCACCTGGCCGCCTTCCAGGCGGCCACCACGGCGCTCGGCGGCACGAAGCAGACCAAGCCCGACCCCGCCTTCGTGCCGGTGGTCGACAAGGCGGTGGCATCCATCACTAAGGCCTCGCCGTCGAACGGCGCGCTGCTGGTGGTGGCGCTCGCGCAGGAGCTGGAGAACATCGCGGCCGAGACCTACGTCAACAACATGAGCCTGCTCAGCGACGCGAACGCGAAGAAGGTCACCGCGAGCATCATGGGCGTCGAGGCCCAGCACGTGGCGATCCTGAACGCGGTCCAGGCGCTGCTGAAGGCGGGCGACGCGGCCGACATCACGCTGCCGCCGCCCGCCGCCAAGCTGCCGGCCGCCGCGGGTTCTGTCGGCTTCCCGAACTCCTTCTACCCGACGAGCAGTGCCGCCCCGGCCATGCAGGGAGCCATGTGATGAGCGAAAACGAGCCGATGCGGCTATCGGAAGCGGAGCTGCGGTCGATGACCGCGGACCTGGACGGCCTGCACCACGACATCGCCCTGCCGGCGCTGAAGGCAAGCCTGGCCGAATGGTCGGACGATATTCAAGCCCAGGGGGCCGGCGTCACCGACGAGGACCCGGCCAAGCGGAACTTCCAGTCCAGGCGCCGGTTCTTCGCCGTGGCGGGCGGTGTCGCAGGGGCCGGCCTGCTCGCCGCGTGCAGCAGTTCGTCCTCCTCGACCTCCGCCCCGCCGGCTTCCGCGACGGCGAAGGCGGCGGGCTCCTCTCCGACGGCATCCGGCGGGATGGCCGACGGCACCGGTCAGCAGTTGTCCGGCGACCTGCAGGTCGTCGCGATGGCGGCCAGCCTGGAGAACTCCGGTATCGCCACCTACATGGCCGGGATCAAGGCGGCCACCGCCGGCAAGCTCGGCACGGTCCCGCCCGCGATCGTCACGTTCGCCAAGACGGCGATGAGCCAGCACCAGGATCACCAGAAAGCCTGGAACGCGGTGCTCACCGCCTCGGGCAAGATGGCGGTCACCGCCGTCGACCCGGTCGTCCAGCCGACCATCAACACCGCCTTCGCCAAGGTGACTGACGTGACCGGGCTGGCCGAGCTGGCCCTGATGGTCGAGGACATCGCGGGGGAGACCTACCAGAACGGCTTGTCGGTGATCACGAGCGCGGCCGGCGTCAAGACGGCCGCCTCGATCCAGCCGGTCGAGTTCCAGCACGCCGCGATCCTGTCCTACGTGCTCGGCAAGTACCCGGTGCCAAGCGCGTTCACCGGGGTCAGCCTCGCCCGCCCGCCGAGCGACTACAAGGTCTGAGGTCACCGTGTCCCGTACCCGCCCGGCCGCCCGTCGTCAGCCCGGACTGCTCCTCCTGCGGCTGATCACGGCGGCCGGGCTGGCTGCCGACGCCTACATCCACGCCGACCTCGCGGCCGCGTACGACGGGATCGCGGCCTCGGTCAGCCAGGGCACGCTGTTCCGGGTCGAAGCCGGGGCGGCGTCGCTGGCCGCGCTGCTCGTGCTGATGCTCGGCGGACGGGTCTGGTTCGCGCTGGCCGCTCTCGTAGCGGCCAGCGCGCTCGGGGCGATCCTGCTGTACCGCTACGTCGACGTCGGTCCGCTCGGGCCGCTGCCCAACATGTACGAGCCAGTCTGGTTCGCGGAGAAGACGGTCGCGGCCGTAGCGGCGGCGGTCGCTACCCTCGCGGCCACCGGCGGTTTCTTCGGCGAGGCAAGGCGCGGCCGTCCGTCAGCACGGGCGGGAGCAGCGCACAAGCCGCCGGTCAACGTGCCGCCTGCCGGCTGACGCCGCGCACGGCGAACACGGGGCGGGCGACGGCGACGGTGGCGGCGCAGTTGCTGTACAGCGGGGCGCTCATCGTCTCCTCGAGCTCGACCCGGACCGGGCCAGCCGGGTCAGCGAGGTGCACCTCCCAGGAACGCGGTCCGGTGCGGGCGGTCTGGACCGGCTGGTAGGCGTCGATCCGCAGGTCGCCGTAGGCGCGGCGGGCCGCGTCCTGGGCCGCCTGCTCGAGGAAGGTGAACGAGCAGCGGCCGCGCAGGCCAGGCAGCAGCACGCGTCCCGCCTGGTACTCGCGGACCATGGCCCGGGCGCCGAGGGTGTCGGCCCAGCCGTAGTTGATCCCGTGCGGGAACAGCAGCATGGTGGCGGCGAAGCGGTCACCGCCGATGTGCGAGCACTCCCAGACCGCGGCCGGGTCGTCTCGCCACAGTTCGGCCGCCACGGCCCGGCCCCGGGTGGCGCAGCACTGGTCGTGCCGTCCGTGCGCGCAGACCGCGATCAGGTTCCCCGCGGCCGGCGTTCCCGGCTGGGTGAAGGGATCGGTCAGGTAGGCGGCGGGTTCCGCCGCCTCCCCCCAGACGATGCTTTCGCCGCCGGGTGTGGTGTCGACGCGCGCCCAGCGGTGCTGCGGGCCGCTGGCGTGCCGGGCGCGGCCGGGACGCCGGATGGCCGCGAGCCGGAAGCCGCCGGCGGCCGCCTGGCGTTCGATGCGCGCGCCCAGTGCGGGGTCGACCGCCGGCGACTGGCGGAAGGCGCTGGGTCCCCAGGCCCCGGCCACTTCGAGCAGCAGCCAGCGGCGTCCGAACGACGCGGTCGCCGCGAGCGGTTCAGCCGCGAGCCGCGCCCGCGCGCTGCACGGCGGGGGCCCGGCCAGGCGCGCCTTTTCCCGGCCGGCGGTATCAGTCACGGGGATCGGTCACCAGCAGGGCGCAGCGCAGCAGGCGCCGGGTGACGACCAGGCTGTCGGCCTCGTCAAGCCCGGGCAGCGCGCCCGCGCACATCCGGTCGCCGTCCGCGAGCGCCCGCACGGCCGTCTCGCACTCGGCGGGGAGGCACAGCGCCTGGCCGGCCGCGTCGAGGTGCACGCCGCCGGCGTCGACGCTGACCTCGGCGGTCAGGCCGTCGCGGAGGCGGACCAGGGTGTGCGGCGACAGGCCGGCCGCCGCCGCAACGGTGGCGAGCGGTGCGACCGGCTCAGGCCGGGTCATCCGCCGAACCGACCGCCGCAGCGCGCCGGCCGTGCGGGCGGTGCCGTCCGCTGACGCGCGCGCCTGGACCGCCTGGGCGAAGGCAAGCGTCGCCGCGCGCACGGCGGCCTCGAAAACCGCCGGGTCGGTCCCGTCGCCGCTGACCGGCAGCGGCGCCCGCAGCGCGGGGCCGCGGGCAAGTTCACTGACCAGCTCGCGGACGACGTCGGCCCCGGTCCGCGCCGCCACCCCGATCGTGAGGTGGACCGAGGTGCCCCCGCGCGCCACCGCGGAGTGCAGCCACCCGCTTGGCAGGTACAGCGCGTCACCGGGTCGCAGGACCGCGTCGATGACGGGTTCTTCGCAGGCGCGCGCCTCAACGGCCGCCCGCCGCTCGGCCCAGGGCTCGTCCGCTCGCGGGTGCTCGATCACCGGCGCGTGCACCCGCCAGTGCTTTTCCCCGCTCACCTGCAGCACGAACACGTCGTGCACGTCGTAGTGCGGCTCGAAGCCGCGGGCCGAGGCCGGGGTGATGTACGCGTTCACCTGGGCCGGGTGGCCAAGCTCGGCCACGAGCGCGCGGGTGAAGGCCTGCAAGGGGGGCCAGGTGCGGTGCAGGCCCTGCAGGACGATGGTCGCGCCGTCGGCGAACTCCCGCAGCACTTTGGCCGGGTCAACCTGGTCGGCGACCTCGGCGCCGAAGCCGCCTGAGGCGGTGAGGCGGCCGGCGGGCAGCACGCTGCCCTCGTTGGCCATCCGGATGAACGGTGTCCGCAGTGCCCGCTCAGTGAGCAGTTCGTCGGCGGCCGCGGCGGAGAACAGGTCGGCGAAGCCGGACGGAAGCCGGCTGGCCGGGCTGTACAGCGGCCGCTCACCCCAGTAGTCGCGTGCGAAAACCGCCGCCGGGGCGCTGACACAGCGTGCCAGCGCCCCGGACGACTTCTGCTGCGCGGTGTCAGCCGTGTCCACCGGTGGGCTCAGGCGCTGCCGTCCGCACCGCCGTCGTGGCCGCCCGGGTTGGCCCCGCCGTCGGCCGTGCCCTCGCCGGAGCCGGAGCCCGCGCTGCCGTCCGCGCCCCCGTCGTGGCCGCCGGGGTTGGCCCCGCCGTCGGCCGTGCCCTCGCCGGAGCCGGAGCCGGAGTACCCGTCGGCCCCGCCGTCGTGTCCGCCCGGGTTAGCGCCGCCGTCGGCCGTGCCTTCACCCGTGCTGCCCTGACTGGTGATGTCGTCATCGTTGATCGCCATGCCGTGTCCCCTTCGTCCCTGGCCGCCCCGTCGGCGCCCGCCGGTGATGCGTGTGCTGCAGGAGCTACCCGCGATGCCGGCCGTGACTCGCCGTCGGCCGGATTACTGTGCGTAGCCGCACAAGCCCGGCTGTGCGGTGCTACCGCGGACGGGGGCCTGGAGCGTCTGCCTCGTCATCCGTCAGGTCCACTCCGCGGTCGTCCGCGGGGGAGCCGACATCCCAGGCCGACCCCTCGACCGCCGGCAGGCCGCCGATGACGGGCACGACCGAGCCGTCGTCGCCGACGGCCTCGCCGGTCCTCGTGAGGTATCCCGGCTCTTCGGCCAGCGCGGGCGTGTCCGGCTCCTGCTGAAGCGGCTGGGCCGGCTCATCGCCAGCCCGCGCGGATCCCGTTGTCTCTTTGTCAGTCACGGTAACCCGGTACCCCCGCGGCACCGCTTGATGTCGCAGGGCCAGGCCCGCTTGCCAGGCACCGACCAAACCCTAGAGGTTAAAGCGGCCGATGTGGCTGATGAGGGTATAGGGATGGAAACTTTATCTAAACGGAAACTTACATGGACCAGAGCCCGAAACCATTCCAAGATCTTCTACTCTGCCTGCGGTCATGCCCGCGGGCGGCTGAGCGTAATCACGGCGATGTCGTCCCTCGACCGCGTGTTTCCCACCAGCGCACGCATGACCTCGACGCACGCGTTTTCCGCACTTGCCCCCGCCGCACCGGCGGCTACCTGCTTGCCGAGCGTTGCCGCGAGCGTGTCCATGCGCTGGTCGATCGGCTGGTCACGGCGCTCGACCAGGCCGTCGGTGAAGCAGCACAGCAGCGCGCCGGGCGGGACGGCGAACGTGGCGGACCGTCGCGCCGGGTCGTCGGCGGTGCCGATCGGCGGGTCCGGCCGGACAGGAAGCAGCCCCGCCCGCGTGCCTGGTGCCGCGATGACGGGCGGAAGGTGACCTGCCGAGGAAACGACGAGTTCGCCCGTGCCCGGGGTGTACAGGCCGTACAGCACGGTGGCCATCGCGTCCGGCTCGAAGTACTGGATCTTGCGGTCGAGCATGCGCAGCGCGGTACCGGGATCCGCGGTCTCCAGCACGTACGCGCGCAGCGCGCTGCGCATCCGGCCCATGATGACCGCCGCCTCAAGGCCGGATCCCGCCACGTCTCCGACCACGATCGCGAGCCTGCCGTCCGGCACGGTGAAGACGTCGTACCAGTCTCCGCCCACCGTGCCGGAGCCAGCGATGTACCGCGCCGCCAGCCCGAGCCCGGGCACGCTCGGCAGCGCCGTCGGCAGCAGGCTGCGCTGCAGCGCGACCGCGGCCAGGGCGTTATCCTGCGACGTGATCGAGTACAGGGCGAGGGCGGCCCGGTCGGCCGCCAGCTGCAGCAGCTCGACGTCCTCCTGCCCGAACGGCCGGCCGCTCAGCGAGCCGACGTGCAGCACGCCGATGACCTTGCCGCCGGCCAGCAGCGGGACGCCGAGCAGGGACCTGATGCCCCGTTCCGTCAGCAGCGGGTTCCGCACCGTGGTGTGGTCCACCTTGTCGAGGATGACCGGCTCGCGGGAGGCGGCCACCCGGCCGGCGAACCCCTCGCCGAGCGGGACCCGCACGCCTTGCCTGACCTCTTCCTCGATACCGCTCGCGGCGGTCGCGACCAGCTGCCCGGCGGGCACGTCAAGCAGCAGCACGGCGGCGGTGTCGGCCTGGAGGACCGCCTTGACCCGCTCGAGCAGGGCACTGAGCAGCGAATGCTCGTCGAGTCTGGACAGTGCGGCGTCGGTGAGCGCCTCGATGTCGCGCAGCCGGCCGGGGGCCGCCCGGTGGGCGTCCTGCTCGCTGACGAATGGGCCGGTCACGGGTCAAAGTTACCCCTGTGTAGGTTGACGAACCATACCCAGCGCCGTCCGGCTGCGCGGACCGCTTTAGTTTTGCGGCGGGATGTGTGCCTGCGGAATGTGTGCCGATTCGAACCTGCGGCGCCACTGCGTTCCCGGTGACGGCCACAAGGTGAGACAATTACCAGCGTGACCGAGTTGTCCGTGTCCGTCAGCGTGGAAGACGTCGAAGGCGAAGCCCGCACGGTGGTGCGGCTTGCCGGCGAGGCCGACGTGACCACGCGGGCACTGCCGGAGGTGCTGAACGCGGAAGCCGCCAAGAAGCCGCGGCTGCTCCTGCTTGACGTCTCCGCGCTCACGTTCATCGACTCCGCGGCCTTGCACGATGTGGTCCGCGCGGCCCGCCAGGTGCGGGCGGACGGCGGCGAGCTCGCGCTCGTCGACCCGAGCCCGGCCGTCGCCCGGGTTCTCCAGCTGTCCGCCCTCGATCAGGTGATCTCCGTCCGCGCCACGGCCTGAGCGGCCCCGAATATCATCGGGACTGTGGATTCAAAGTCGGCATTCGTTCTGAGCGCCAGACCCTGCCAGCGTGACCGTGGCCGCCGACGTCAGCGCGGCCACCGTCACGGCAAAATCCGGTGGCTTGCTCGAAGCGATCGCCGAGGGAGCCCTCGACACATCGTTCTTTACCGGCAACTTCCCGCCTTACGCGTCAGTCGAGACGACCGCCCTGCTGGGCTACCCCAGTGTGGAAGAGGTCCTCGCGGCTGAATGGACGCCGCTCCCGACGGAGGCGTGGCCCGCCTGCGCGTCCACGGCGAGGTCATACCCGACCCGAGACGGCTCGGTGGCCGCCTCGACCTCGCTGCCAGCCTGACCGACATCGGCACCGAACTCCTCCCGCGGACCCGCCTGCAACCGGACACCGAGCATTACCTCCGCCTTACCCCAGCCGCCCCGGTCATCGAAGCCCGGCTAGACATCTATCCGGACGGTGGTATCTCACGGCTTCGGCTCAACGGAAGCATTCCGCCAGGCCAGCGCCGCAGTGTCGCCAACCGCTGGGAACGCCTGCTCCCGCCGTCTCAACTCGGCACGGTCGACATTGCGAGTACTTCGCCTGACCCGTGATGCAGCTGCCGGGCACTCAGAACAGGCCGCCGTCGACGCGGATGAGCGAGCCCGTGGTGTAGCTCGACGCGGGCGAGGCCAGGTAAAGAGCCGTGGTCACGACCTCCTCAGGCGCTCCGGCCCGGCCCGCCGCGTTGTGCCAGTTCCGCTCGCCGGCGTCGGGCCAGTGCTTGGCGACGTCGGTGAGGAACGGTCCCGCCGACAGCGTGTTCACCCGGACCCGGGGCGCGAACTCGCGAGCGAAAACGGTGGTCAGCGCGTTGAGGGCCGCCTTCGCGCCGGCGTAGGGGCCGAAGCGGGGCGCGGGGAACAGGGCGCCGCTCGACGAGACGTTGATGATCGAGCCGCCGCCGGCGTCGTACATCCGCTGCCCGATCAGCGCGCTGAGCCGGAAGGGCCCCTTGAAGTTCACGCCGATGACCTTGTCGAACAGCTCCTCAGCGGTTGCCTCGGACGACGGCGCGACCGGGGACATCCCCGCGTTGTTGACCAGGATGTCGACCCGGTCGAAGTGCTGGTAAGCGGCGTCGGCGAGCGCGTCGCACTCGTCCCAGTGGCCGACATGACAGGCGACCGGCAGCGCCCTGACCGAAAAGGCCGCCTCGATCTCCCGCGCCAGCGCCGCGCAGCTGTCCAGCTTGCGGCTGGCGATGATCACGTCCGCGCCCGCGTTCGCGAACGCGGTCACCATCTCCCTTCCGAGCCCGCGGCTGCCGCCGGTGACCAGCGCGACCTTCCCGGTCAGGTCGAAGAGATCCCCGGCGCCGGCGGCAGAGCCGGTCACAGCCCGAACTCCGCCAGCGCCGCCGCGTGCCGCTCGCGGGCGGCGGCCCGCCGGGTGGGCACGTGCTCGGTCGGGAACAGTCCAGGTGCCGGCTTGTAGTCCCTGAGCACCTGCTTGGCGATGGCGGCCTTGTGCACCTCGGTCGGCCCGTCGGCCAGCGCCAGCTGCGGCGAGTTCGCCCACCAGCCGGCCAGCGGCAGCTCCTGGGTGGTGCCGAGCGAGCCGTGCAGGTGCAGCGCGCGCTGCAGGACGTCGTGCAGCACCTGGGCCAGGGCGACCTTGCACATGGCGATCTGCTTGCGGGCCGCCCCGTGCGGCTGGGTGTCGATGATCCACGCCGTCTGCAGCACCAGCAGGCGGAACTGCTGCAGCTGGACGGCCGAGTCGGCGATGAAGCCCTGCACGAACTGGTGCTCGGCCAGCGGCTTGCCCTGGGTCTGGCGGGACAGCGCGCGCTCGCACATCATGTCGAAGGCGCGCTGGCACTTGCCGACCACGCGCATCGCGTGGTGCACCCGGCCGCCGCCCAGCCGGGACTGAGCGACCTTGAAGCCCTCACCGGGCGCGCCGAGCATCGCGTCGAGCGGGACCCGGACCTGGTTGTAGCGGAGGTAGCCGTGAATGCCCTCGTCCAGGTCGTCGCGCTCGAGCACGGTGCCGACGTTGCGGATGATCTCCACCCCGGGCGTCTCCGCGGGGACGATGAACATCGACATCCGCTCGTGCGGCTTCGCATCCGGGTCGGTGACCACCATGACGATGAGGAACGAAGCGTAGCGCGCGTTCGACGAGAACCATTTCTCTCCGTCGAGTACCCACTCGTCGCCGTCCCGCGTCGCCCGGCAGACGAACTCCTTGGGGTCGGCTCCGCCCTGCGGCTCGGTCATCGAGAACGTCGACACGATCCCGCCGTCGAGCAGCGGCTGCAGGTAGCGCCGCTTCTGCTCGTCCGTCCCGTACATCGCCAGGATCTCGGCGTTGCCGGTGTCAGGGGCGGCGGTGCCGAAGACGGTCGGCGCCCAGTAGGAGCGGCCGAGTATCTCGTTCATCAGCGCCAGCTTGACCTGGCCGAAGCCCTGGCCGCCGAGCTGCGGACCGAGATGGCAGGCCCACAGGCCGTGGGAGCGCACCTGCTCCTGCAGCGGCTTCAGTATCGCCCGCGACGCCTTGTGGTTCACGTCGTACGGGGTTCCCGCATGCGGGAAGAGCAGGTCAAGCGGCTCGCACTCGTCGCGCACGAACGCGGCGGTCCAGTCGAGCTTCTGCTGGAACTCCGGGTCGGTCGAAAACTCCCACATGCGCTGCCCTCCGGCTTGAAATCATCTAACTAAATACTAGAAGATAGTTGTTTGGGAAGCGACCGGGAAGTCCGAACCGGGACCACGGCCGGAAGCACTGCCTGGCACCACCGACCTGGCAGCACCGACCTAGCAGCACTGACTCAGCGGCACTGACCGGAGGTGAGGCCCGATGGCTGGCAGCCAGGCCGACCAGAACCTGCTTGACCAGCTGCGCGGGCGGGTGAGCGCGCGGGCGGGGGAGTGGCGCCCGGGTGCCGGGGTCGGCGACGTGACCCCGCTGACCGGCGGCACCTCCAGCCTGACGTTCCTGGTGGAGCTGACCGGCGCCGGCGAGTCGCCGGCGGTGCTGAAGGTCGCGCCGCCCGGCCTGGCGCCGCTGCGCAACCGCGACGTGCTGCGGCAGGCCCGGGTGCAGCGGGCCCTGGGCGGACCGCGAGCTCTGGACGGACAGCAGGCAGCCCCGGGCGGCCGGCGGCCGCTGGCGCCCGCTGTGCTGTTCTCCGATCCCGGCGACCCGCCGGACGTGCCCCCGTTCATGGCGATGAACCTGGTGCCTGGCGAGTGCGTAGAGCCGGTGCTGAGCACCACCGCAGAACGCCCCGCGCCCGACCAGGTGAGCGAGCGCTTCTTCGACGCCGTGCGCGTGCTCGCCCAGCTCCACCAGGTCGTTCCGGCGGAAGCCGGCCTCGGCGACGAGCCCCCGGTCGGCCTGCGGGACGAGGTCGACCGCTGGACCCGGGCGTTCGCCACGCTGCCGCCCGAGCTGGCCGGGGACTACGAGAAGGCGGCCGCCGCGCTGCGGGCGTCCGTCCCGGCGGCGCTGGCCCCGGCCGTCAACCACGGCGACTTCCGGCTCGGGAACGCGCTGTGCGCGGGCGGCCGGGTCAACGCGGTCATCGACTGGGAAATCTGGTCGGTCGGTGACCCGCGCGTCGACCTGGCCTGGCTGACGTACTTCACCGACGACGCCGGGCATCCCGCGGTGGCGCCAGGAACGGTGGCGGGCACCCCGGCGGGCCGCGAGCTGGTGCTTGCCTACCAGGCGGAGACCGGCCGGCCGGTGCGTGACCTCGGCTGGTTCGACGCGCTCACCCGGTACAAGGAAGCGGCCGCGACCGGCCTGCTGCTCAAGCGGGCGGCCAAGTCCGGGCGCCCGCTGAAGGACTCCATGGAGCGCATGCGGCCCGCGCTGCCCCGCCTCGTGCGCGAAGCGGTCCGCATCGTCGGCGGCTGACGGGCGCTGACGGGCGCTGACGGCGGCTGGCGGCGGCACCCTCGACAGGGTGACCTCCTGCACCCGGACCCTGGCCGCCTTGCCCCGGCGTACAGTTAATGACATTCTCATTTTGGGAGAATTATGTTCCAGGCCGTTGCCCGCCCGCCGGTGAATCGCGAGGAGCCATGACCACAGCCGTCATCGTCGACATCGTCCGTACCCCCTCTGGCAAGGGAAAACCCGGCGGTGCGCTGTCCGCGGTCCACCCGGCCGGCCTGCTCGCGCAGACGCTCACCGCGCTGACCGAGCGCACCGGGCTCGACCCTGCCCTGGTCGACGACGTCATCGCGGGCTGCGTGGGGCAGGTCGGCGACCAGTCGCTCAACATCGCCCGCACGGCGCTGCTCACGGCCGGCTTCCCGGAAAGCGTGCCGGGCACCACCGTGGACCGGCAGTGCGGTTCCAGCCAGCAGGCGGCCCACTTCGCGGCCCAGGGCGTGATCGCGGGCGCCTACGACATCGTCATCGCCTGCGGCGTGGAGTCGATGAGCCGGGTGCCGATGGGCTCATCGCGGGGGAACGGCGCCCCGGTGGCGCCGCTGGCCGCTCGCTACCCCGAGGGGCTGGCCAACCAGGGCATCGGGGCCGAGCTGATCGCCGCCCGCTGGAAACTGGACCGTGAGGCGATCGACGCGTACGCGGCCCGGTCCCACGCGCGCGCCGCCGCGACGGCCGCCGCCGGCGGATTCGGCAGCGAGCTCATCCCTGTGCGGCTGCCCGACGGCGGGGTCTGCACGGCCGACGAGACGGTCCGCCCGGGCACCACAGCCGCGGGACTGGCCGGGCTGAAGCCCGCCTACTACACCCCCGCCTACGCCGAACGCTTCCCCGAGATCGGCTGGCACGTCACCGCCGGAAGCTCCTCGCCGCTGACCGACGGCGCCTCGGCGGCGCTGATCATGAGCGAGGAAAAGGCGGCCGAGCTCGGCCTGCGGCCCCGGGCCCGGTTCCGCGCCTTCGCCGTCACCGGCAGCGACCCGCTGCTGATGCTGACCGGGGTCATCCCGGCGACGCAGAAGGTCTTGCAGCGGGCCGGGCTCCAGCTCGACGCGATCGACGCCTACGAGGTCAACGAGGCATTCGCGCCGGTACCGCTGGCCTGGGCGCAGGAGTTCGGTGCCGACCAGGACAAGCTCAACCCGCGTGGCGGCGCGATCGCGCTCGGCCATCCGCTCGGCGGTTCAGGCACCAAGCTGATGTCCACCTTGCTGAACTACCTCGAAGCGACCGGCGGCCGCTACGGACTGCAGACGATGTGCGAGGGCGGCGGCATGGCCAACGCGACCGTCATCGAGCGGCTGTAGTGAGGGGCCCGGAGGGAGCCGCTCCCGTTCTGAATAATGGCTGGAGGGTCTGTGCGAGCAGCGCGCTGTGAACAGTACGGCGGTCCTGAGAACGTCGTGATCAGGGACATCCCCGACCCGGCGGTGACGCCGGGGCACGTGGTGGTCGCGGTCGAGGCGGCGGCGCTGAACTTCCCCGACCTGCTGCTGATCGCCAACCGCTACCAGGTGACCGCTCCGCTTCCGTTCACGCCCGGCAGCGAGTTCGCGGGCCGGGTCGCGGCGACGGGCGAGGGCGTCACCGGCCTGTCGGTCGGCGACCGGGTCTACGGCTCGGCCTTCGTCGGCGGCCTGGCCGAGCAGATCCTGGTCCCCGCCAGCTCGGTCGCGCCGATCCCCGCGGGCCTGCCGATGCAGAGCGCCGCCGCGTTCCGGGTGACGTACCTGACGGCGTACTTCGCGCTGGTCAGCGCCGGTCGGGTGGAACCTGGCCAGTGGGTCGTGGTGCTCGGCGCCGCGGGCGGCGTGGGCACCGCGACCGTCGACGTCGCGGTCCGGCTCGGTGCCCGGGTGATCGCGGCCGCCTCCTCGCCTGAACGGCTGGCTGTCGCCAAGGAGCTGGGCGCTGAGGGGGGCATCGACTACACCGCCGAGGACTTGAAGCAGCGGATCAGGGACATCACCGGCGACGGGGCCGACCTGGTCATCGACCCGGTCGGCGACCGCTGGGCGGAGCCCGCGCTGCGGGCGCTCCGCTGGGGCGGGCGGTTCATCTCGGTGGGGTACGCGGGCGGTGAGATTCCCCGGATACCGCTCAACGTGGTGATGCTGAAGAACATCACCGTCCGCGGGCTTGAGCTGCGGACGTGGGCGGTGCGGCGGCCGGAGGAAACGGCCCGCGCCCGCGACGCGCTGGCCGGCCTGGTCGCCGCGGGCATGCGGCCGTCCGTCGGCGAGGTGCACGATCTTGACGACGTGCCCGCCGCGCTGCGGCGGGTGGCCGACCGGCAGCCGACGGGCAAGGTCGTCATCCGCATGACGCGCTGACGGCCCGGTTATTCAACGGCCTTAGCGGCCTTTTCGCAGGAGGAAGACGAATGGCAGAGCTAGTGCTCACCGAGCGCCGCGGTCACGTCCAGGTGATCACGATCAACCGGCCCGAGGTCAGGAACGCGCTCGACGGCGCCGCGGCCCGTGCCCTCGCCGCGGCCGCGGACGAGCTTGACGCCGACGACGACCTGCGGGTCGGTGTGCTGACCGGCGCCGGCGGCGCCTTCTGTACCGGGATGGACCTCAAGGGGTTCCTGCGCGGTGACAAGCCGAGCATCGACGGCCGGGGCTTCGGCGGCATCACGATGACCCCGCCGCGCAAGCCGCTGATCGCCGCGGTCGAGGGCTACGCGCTGGCGGGCGGGTTCGAGCTGATGCTCGCCTGCGACCTGGTGGTGGCCGGAGCGGGCAGCAAGTTCGGCGTGCCGGAGGTCAAGCGCGCGCTGGTGGCCGGCGGCGGCGCGGCGCTGCTGCTGACCAGGCGCATCCCGTACGCGCTGGCGATGGAGCTGCTGCTGACCGGGGAGCTGATCGAAGCAAGCAGGGCGGCGGAACTCGGGCTGGTCAACCGGCTCGTGCCGGACGGCCAGGCGCTCGACGCGGCGGTGGCGCTGGCCGAGGTCATCGCGGCCAACGGGCCGCTGGCGGTCGCGGTGACCAAGCGGATCGCCCGCGCCCAGGCCGACTGGACGACGGAGGAAGGCTGGAAGCGGCAGAACGAGTTGTTCGCGCCCGTCTTCGCGTCCGACGACGCCCGGGAGGGCGCGACCGCGTTCGCGGAGAAGCGGCCGCCGGTGTGGCGGGGGCGGTGACCAGCGCGTCTTTTTACGCGGAGCGCTTACGCGGGGCGCCTTAGCGCGGCGCCGCCACAGCGCGGCGCTTTAGCGCGGCGCCGCCTCGGTCAGCGCGACGAGCCGCTCGTAGTGCTCTGCGGCCGAGCCGTAGAGCATCTCGTCGGTCTTCGCCCGCCGCAGGTAACGGTGCAGCTCGTGCTCCCAGGTGAAACCGATGCCGCCGTGCGTCTGCAGCGCCTCGCCGGCCAGCGCGGCGACGCCTTCCCCGGTGAACGCCTTGGCGGTGCTCGCCGCGGCGGCCGCGTCGGCCGCGCGCGCGTCAAGCGCCATGGCCGCGTAGTAGGCCGCGGCCCTGGCGCCCTTGAGCGTGGTCAGCATGCCGGCCGCCTTGTGCTTGACCGACTGGAAGCTGCCGAGCGGGCGGCCGAACTGCTCGCGCACCTTGACGTAGCTCACGGTCATCTCGAGCAGCCGCTCGCCAAGGCCGAGGGCGTCGGCCGCGGTGAGCACGGCGGCCGCGTCGGCCAGCCACTGGATCCGCGTCGCGTCCGCGGTGAGCACGTCCGCGGCCGGGACGTGCACGTCGTCGAAGACGACGTCGTACCAGCGGCGGGTTTCATCCAGCGTGCGCCGCGCCTCGACCTGCGCCCGGGCCGTTTCGACGATCGCCAGCCGCTTGCCTTCGCCTGAGTCCGCTGTCACCAGCAGCCAGTCGGCCGACGCGGCGGCCTGGACCGCCGTGGCCCGGCCGCTCAGCACCAAGTCGGCCCCGTCGCGGCGGCTGGACACAAGGCCATGGTGCGCCCAGCTCGCCTTCAGCCCGCCGCCGGCCAAGCCGGGCAGCAGGTCCGGCCGGCCCGACTCGGCGAGCACGAGCGCGGTCAGCGCGCTGTCGGTGAACGCGCCAGGGGCGGCCGCGCGGCCGATCTCCTCGGCGACCAGGCACAGTTCCGCCAGTCCCTGGCCTGAGCCGTCGTACTCGGCGGGAACGGCGAGGTCGATCCAGCCGAGCTCGGCCGCCTGCTGCCACAGCTTGTCATCGGTGTCCCGCCCGGCCTCCGCCAGCGAACGCGCCAGCGCCGGCGGGCAGTTCGCGGCGAGCATGGCGCGGGAGACCTCGCGCAGCGCGGCCTGCTCCTCCGTCAGCTCGAAGTCCACCGGCGACTCACTCCCTTCCCGCGGCGTAGCGCGCGATTTCCTGCGCGAGCAGCTCTTCGATGGTGTCAGCCGGCGGCGCGGGCAGTTCAGCCGGCCGCTCCCTGGTCGGCAGCAGGACGACGGCGGTGCCCGGGGTGGTCTGCTCGCCGCGCTGGTTCCAGCAGCTGACCTCCAGGTGAACCTCGTTGCGGCCGTCCGTCTGGACCTTGTCCGTGACCTGGCCGCGCACCCAGGTGGTGTCGCCCAGGTAGTTGAACTTGCGGTGCTCACAGCGGAGCTTGAACAGGAAGCCGTCGTCGCCCATCCAGTCGGTGACCGCGTGGGTGAGCCAGGTCTCCCGCATCGCGCCGTAGTCGTAGCTCATCGGGATGCCGAGCTCAGCCGCCCGGGCCGCGTCCCAGTGCAGCCGCTGCACGGTGTCGGGGATGTTGCGCGCGTTCGGCGGGTACAGGCCGGGCGCCTTCTTGCGGACCTTGCGGGCGACGGCGAACGCGCCAGGCGGGGTGAGCTGCATGCCCCAGCCGATGTGCCAGACGACCAGGTCGGTGACCGTGAGCGGGCCCTTGACGCGCGGCTGGAGTTCATCGCCGATTTCCACGTCTTCGAAGTAGCGCGGCTCGGCGCCGCGCCGCTCCTGCGCGTCGTAGGCGGCGTCGATCTCCGCGATGGCTTCGTCGGTATAGGGATTGAACGAGAGCGGCTTCCTGTCTTCAGACCGGGCCTTCGAGGTGTGCCGCTCCGCGTTGATCCAGGTGCCGCGCTGAATGGTGACGATCTGGCCGTGCCCGTTGGCGAACAGGAAGTCGTTGGTCACGTGCGCGGTGCGCCCGCCGAACCGGCTCGGCTTGTCCTGCACGCCGACCTGCGCGCGCAGCACCTGGCAGCGGTCGCCCGCGGCCAGCGGCCGGTAGTACTCGAACTCCATCGCCGCCTGGTAGGAGCCGAGGCCGGCGAACGGGTCGCCCTTGAGCGCCTGGCGCTGTTCCTGCGTCAGCCCGGGGGCCGCGTTCTCGCCCATGCAGTAAGTGAAGTTCGGCGGCGCGATCAGCCCGCCCCAGCGGGTGTTCTTCCCGTAGGCGGGGTCGCAGTACAGCGGGTTGTCATCGCCGTAGCCGAAGGCGAAGTGCCGGGTGGCGTCCGCGTGCACCTCGGTGATGTGGGCCGGGCTGACACGCTGCGGTATGCCGATGCGCCGGCGGGAACGCTCGAACGACTCGTCGGCGAGGACGCCGTACTGACCCGGGTCGGCGGTCATGTGTTTTCTCCTGCCATCGGGGCGATGTCTGGGTCCAGGGGTACGTCTGGTTCGAGCGTGCCTGGTTCGTGCGGGTCTGGTTCGTGCGGGTCTGGTTCGTGCGGGTCTGGCTCTCGCGCGACGCGGTCGCCGAAGTAGTGCTCCCGCACCAGGACGCGGCTGATCTTGAGTGACGGCGTTCGCGGCAGCTGGTCGACTACCTTGACCGCGACCGGGCACTGGTACCTGGTCAGCCTGCTCGCCAGGTAAGCCATGAGCTCCTCCTCGGTCACCGCGTGCAGCACGGTCACCGCGGCCGCGGGCACCTCGCCCAGCCGCGGATCGGGCAGCCCCACGGCCGCGGCTTCGTCCACCGCCGGATGGGCGAGCAGGGCCTCCTCGATCACGCTCGGCGGGATCTTGAACCCGCCCCGGTTGATCGCGTCGTCGGCGCGGCCGTGGATGAACAGGAATTTGTCATCGTCGATGGCCGCCAGGTCGGTGGTCCGCAGCCAGCTGTGGTCGTCGGCCGGCAGCTGGCCGCCGCGCGCCTCGAGCAGGCCGATCTCGCCGGCCGGCAAGACCGCGCCGGTTTCCTGGTCGACGACCCGCAGCTCGATGCCGCGGTGGGCGCGCCCGGCGCTGCCGCGCTTGGTCCTGCCCCACTGCTGCTTTTCCTTCAGCGACCACCCGGCGATCGCCCCGGCGAACTCCGTCGCGCCGTAGGTGCTGAGCACCGGCACGCCGTAGCGGTCCTCGAACGCCTCCGCCAGGGCCGGCGGGAGCGGCGCGGTACCGCATCCGACGGCGCGGACGTTCTCGAACGTGTCGGGCGGGACTTCCGCCAGGAGCACCATCCGCAGCGCGGTCGGCGGCAGCCGTACGTACCCCGGGCGGTACCGCCTGACCAGCTCGACCCAGGGCCCGACCTCGAACTTCTCGAGCAGCGCGACGCTGCGCCCCTCCATCACCTGCGTAGCGGCGAAGTACAGGCCGCTGATGTGGGCCAGCGACGCCCACAGGATGTCGGTCCCCGAGCGCAGCCGCGGCTCGCGGCCCTCGTCGAGGACCAGGCCGCCCGCGCGGAACGCCGCGGTCATCCGTTCGTAGGTGAGCTCGACTCGCTTCGGCCGCCCGGTCGTTCCGCTTGTCATCATCAGCACCGCGATATCCCGGGGGTCCCGCAGGGCCGGAACCGGGCTCCAGCCGGCGGGCTGCGCCGCGAGGGCGGGGCCGGCCCCGGTCCGCAGCGCGATCGCGCCGACCGACTTGGCCGCGTCCCGCACCGCGTCGCGTGACCAGTCTTCCGCTTCGGCCGCGACGACGTCCGGCGCCTGGTCGGTGATGTCCTCCGCCAGGCCGGCGTCGCCCAGGTGCGGGCTCAGTGTCACCACCTCGCGCCCGGTGGCGAGGGTCGCGATCACCGCGGCGAGCGGACCCGGGCGGTTGCGCAGCACGATGCCGATCCGCCGCGCGCCGGGATGCGCGCTGACCAGCGACTCAAGGTCGGCCACCGCGTCCGAGTAAAAAGACCACGGAAAGGGCGCGCCGCCGAAGGTCAGTGCGGTGGCACCTGGGTCAAGCGCCATCACCTGGCGCATCCGGCGCGACATCAACGAGTCGGGCAACCCGGAGCTCTGGTCGCTCATCCTGTCAGGTCCTCCAGGTGCTTGCTCATATGGTGCAATCATATTACTAAACAAAAATCGATAGATGTAGAGCACCGGCATGCGGAAAACAGCGGGCGCCCTCTTGTCCGGCCGCTGAGCTGCTCATGCGGGTAGTCCTGCTCGGGCGGCACTGCCCGTATGAGCAGCGCTGTTAGCCGATTACCCAGGCAGGACTGCCAGCCGGTTGCCCCGGCCGCACCGTCAGCCGGTTACCCGGGCAGCGCCGTCAGCCGGTTGCCCGGGCAGCGCCGTCAGCCGGTTGCCCGGGCAGCGTCGTCAGCCGGTTGCCCGGGCAGCGTCGTCAGCCGGTTGCCCGGGCAGCGTCGTCAGCCGAGGCGGGCGATGCCGGTGATCATCCAGCCGTCGCGGTCCAGCGTCGCCGGGCGCTCGCGGCACTCGGTGAGCGGCAAGCGGGTGGCTGGCGTTTTTCGGCAGGGCGTGCTTTAGTGATCGCAGCGGCGGTCGCGCCCGCCCGCTCTGAGCAAGGGGCCACCCACGCTGGCGTCGGCGACGAGGACAAGGGTCACTGACTCGCGCGTCTCTCCTTCAGTGCACTGTGCCCGTCTCGGCGGGGTGCGTGGGACCTTGCCGGAGGGATGCCCAGTGACCAGGGATCGTGCCCGTAAGAAGGAGATCCGCGCGCGGATGGCCGCGAGCGGGGAATCCTACAGTGTCGCCGTGCGCAAGCTCGGTGCCACGCCGCCTGCAGGGGACAGGGCCGTCCGCGATGTCATCGCGTGCGTGGACGCGACGCTGGCGGCGTCGAGCGCCCGGTTCGAGCACCGGCGAGACACGGACGTTCCCGTGCGGGAGCGGCGGGAGCGGCCTCGTCCTGGCCCGGTCGGGCGGCTTGCCAGTCGCGCCGCCAGGGCGGCCTGGGACCGCTTCTCACCCGAGGTGGACGCCGCGCGGTTCGGGGAGATGCTCCAGGAGACGTTCAGGCACTCGGCCGGGGTGGGCGTAGCGGAGCCGGCCGCCAGCCGGTACCAGATCGATTACGGCGGGTACGCGCAGGCGTACTTCGACGGCCAGCTCTGGGGCGGCCCGTCCGGTGCTCCGCTGCGGGCCAATAACAAGGTTCAGCGACGAGGGCAGATGACCGGCCCCCTTGTCATGCTCAGGCTGCTGCGCGCCGTGACGCAGGCCCGGTACCGCGGCGAGGAGACGCTGCGCGGCACGCCGTGCCGCTCGGTCGCCGTCCGGGCGGGCTCGGCCGCGTTCACGGTCTGGATCGACGATGAGCACATCCGGCAGATCCGGTCTGAGTGGCGCGGGCGGGCCCCGCGCCACGGCAGTTCGACGGAGACGTTCGAGCTGTGGGATTTCGGCGTCCCGGCCGACTCGCTCGACTGGTCGCACCTGCCTAGCTTCCGGGCACTCGGCTAACAGACCGCGAACGTGACCGCGGCCGCCTCCGGGGGCACCGCCGCGGGGCCCGAGTGCCTTAGTTCGTACAATTTCACCAGGACGCCGCAGGACTCTGAGCGGTGCCGGTACCGCAGGACGTGGGCGCTCCGTTTCTCCCGCGTGGACCTCGGTCGCCCGCGTGGACCACGAGCCTGTGGAACCCGAGGTAAACCTACTATCCCGATGGACAAAGAGGGATTTTGGGCCTACCATGTCTGCTATGCGAACCTTGCTGCTCACCAGCCGCCGGGCTGTCGATTATGCGCAGGTTGCCAGCTGCCTCTGTCGGTGACGAGGCGGCCCACTCGCTCGTTAAGCCCGGTTCTGTTGCCGTGATCGGCCGGTAGACGGCGTCTCTCGCGCTCCCGGCGCGCGGCACGGCTATTCCCCTGAGCACCACTCCTGTCGGAGGTTCTGTCATGTCTGAGTTCTCCTGGTCCGCCAGCACGGCGGACAAGGCGCCCGCGCCCCGCCGCGATGCCGAGCCCGACCACGCCGGCCATGCGGCCGGTTACGCCAAGCCGGTCGGAGTCGCGCTGACCGGCCAGCACCTTGCCGCACTGCTCGCCGACCGAGGCCTGGCCGCGCGGCTCAACGCCTCCGGCCTCGCGTTCGCGATCGCCGGCATCGACCGGGTGGACCGGGGCCTGCCGCGGCAGCGGCAGACCGGCGGCGGAACGGGCACGATCGTGGAGCCGTCCGTCGCGGCCGCCATGCTTGCCGCCCAGACCCCGGATCTCGGCTGGCTGGCTGCCGCCGTGCACCGGAACGTCCCCGGAAGCCTCGCCCGCCGCGCCGTCCCAGCCGACTACTTGCCAGGCGGCCGGCCAGGGGTGCTGCTCGGCCTGAACGACCAGGACGCCGAAGCCGGACCGCAGCAGGATCCGGTGCTGGCGTGGCGCGTGGAGAATACCGGCGAAGCGGCGGCGGCCAGCCGCGTCGCCGATATCCTTATCTGGCCCGCGGGCCGGCCGGACCGGCTCGGCCTGATCGCGGCGGCCGGGAGCGGCGTGCGGCTGTTCCTCGAGATCCCCGCCGGCGGCGTCGACCTAGGCGCGCGCCTAGCAGGCCACCTGGCGGACGCGCGCGTGGCCGGGGTAGTCCTCCGGCCCTGGGGCACCGAGAGCGCGCTGCGCGAGTTCGCCGTCCAGGTTCTGCCGGGACTGGCCGGATCGGGGGCATTCCGCAACGCCCGCTCTGGCGCGCTGCGCGAGCGCTTGTCCCTGCCGGCCGCGACGGCCCGCCCGGCCATACCGTCGGCGGAGCCAGACCCGCAGCGGGCCCTCGCGGCCTGGTGATCAGACCGGGTCCGCTGATCAGCGGGCCCGCTGATCAGACGGGTCCGCTGATCAGACGACGGTCAGCGTGACGTCGATGTTCCCGCGGGTGGCGTTGGAGTACGGGCAGGTCTCGTGGGCCTTCTCGGCGACCGCGAGCGCGGTGGCGTGGTCGAGCGCGGGAGCGTGTACGTCCAGCTCGACCGCCAGGCCGAAGCCGCCCGCGGGGAGGGTGCCGATCGAGACACTGGCGGACACGGCGGAGCGGGTCAGGTCGGCACCCAGCTCCTTGCCGACGAACTTCATCGCCGAGTGGAAGCAGGCGGCGTAGCCGGCCGCGAACAGCTCCTCGGGGTTCGTGGCGCCGCCCGTGCCGCCCATCTCCTTCGGGATCCGCACGTCGGCATCGAGAAGGCCGTCCTCGCTGGCGACGTGACCGTTGCGGCCGTCGCCAGTCGCCGTCGCGATAGCTGTGTAGAGCGCGTCCATTGCCTGCTCCGTTCGTAAGGTTGTGTCGTGAACAACTATACGGTGCACGATATAACCGTGCAAGCGAGGGTCGGGGTACGATGGATCCGTGGAGCCCCGTATCGCCGAGCTTGAGCTCGGCAACCAGATCTGTTTCGCCCTGTACGACACCAGCAGGGCGGTCATCCGCGCCTACGGGCCGGTGCTGGACGCGCTCGGCCTCACATACCCGCAGTACCTGGTCATGCTCGTGCTATGGGAGGCCGAAGGCCACCTCCCGGTCGGCGAGCTGGTACGCGCCCTGCACCTGGACACCGGCACGCTGACCCCGCTGCTGAAGCGACTGGTACAGCAGGGCCTGGTTGAACGCAACCGGGACCCCCAAGACGAACGGCGGGTCCTCATCACGCTGACTTCGGCCGGACGTGACCTGCGCAGCCGCGCCGTTGACGTCCCGCAGCAGGTCTTCGGACGCTGCGACATCGACGCCGACACCACCCGCGTGCTCCGCGACTCCCTGGCCCAGGTCATGCGGGGGCTGGAGCAGGCGGACCGCACGGGCTGACGCCCGGCGCGCCGCAGCCCCGGCGAGGCGCACCCGCATCGCATCTCCCGCGCCGTGCCTTCTGGCTCCCGCCTTCCGCGTCGTGCCTTCCGCGTCGTGCCTTCCGCGTCGCGCCTTCCGCGCCGCGTCGTGGCGTCCTCCGCGTCGCAGCCTCCGCGCCGCCCCCTGGCCGCGTCCCGGGGCGTACCGTCCGCCAGCGGAAGCCGGTACCCTAGCAGGGATTCCGCGTCCCGGCCCTCGGCCGGCGCACCCGGGCGCATAGCTCAGCGGTAGAGCAGCCGGCTTACAACCGGCAGGTCACAGGTTCGAAACCTGTTGCGCCCACCCGGAGAGACCAGGAGATCAGTCCTCCTACCTGCGCAAACGCAGGAACGAGGGAAACGGCAGGTCGCAGGAAACGCCTGTGGGCTTCAATATCCCCGCAGAATCCCGGCAGGGCTGTGGGAGGGGGGCGCCGCCCGCCCGTGCGGGCCGCCTCGGCGGTTCAGCTTGAGCCGAGCGTGCTGAACTGGATGGCGGCGAGCCGCCATCCGCCCGGCTGCTGTATCCATACCTGACTCAGCCGGACGGCGAGCGCCATCTCCTCGCCGCGCCAGGTGGCGCGGCAGCGCTGGGCGCAGCGGACGATCGCCGTCTTGTCGTAGTGCCGCACGTCCACCTCGGACGTCTCGATGGACAGGTAGCGGAAGTCGCGGTGCCGGTCGATCCACTCCCGCTTGCCGAGCTGGTAGCCCTGCTCGCCGATGGACAGGAAATCGTCGGCAAGCAGGGCGTCGAGCCGGCTGGCGTCGCCGCCCAGCTCGGCGTCGTCGAAGGCCTGCTGGAGCTCGAGAATGTTGTCTCCCACGGCGCCCATCTTGCCTGACGGCCGTCCGTCGCGGCGCTGCGCCTGCCGTCTGTCACGGGGCGACGGGCACTACGAGCCAGAGTCCTCCGTTCAGGTTGAGGTTGTTGCCTGAGGCCTGCCCGGGAGCGGTGTCGCCGACATAGGTGTACAGCGGGTGCCCGTTGTAGGTGAGCTGGAGCGAGCCGTCGGTCCGCTTGATCGTGCCCGTCTTCCCCGGCAGGCCTGAGCCGGCCGCCGAACTGCCGGTCACCGGAGGCCAGTAGGCGGCGCAGCTCCCGTAGCACGTCGAGGTGGTCGGCGTGTCAGGGGCGAAGGAGTAGAGCGCGAAGCCCTTGCCGTTGGCCACGACCTTCATACCGTCGATCGTGGTGACCGTCAGGGCACTTGCGGTGCTGGTGGCGGCTGACGCCGGCCCGGTCGCGCCGGCGACCGCCACCCCGAGCAGTACCAGCCCCGCGACTGCCAAGGCCGCGGCAGTCACCCGGGCCGGCCGGACGACCGGCGCCGGGATCTGCTCGGGGAATCCCTCCCGCCCGAGGTGGCCGTCAGCCGCTGGCACCCGTGCCTGGCGCGCCCGCGACGCGGGCGCTAGCGCGAGCGCGGCCAGGACCACGAAAGCCGCTACCTCCACCACGCCGGCGACAATGCCAGCGGTCGTGCGGACCTCTTTGAACCCGAACAACCCGATCCAGACCGTCAGCAGGTAGCCGCCGAGGGTGGCTAGCGCGAAGCCGGCCCCGGCGGCGGCCGCCAGCCGGCTGGCGATGACGAGCCGGCCGGGGATGACCAGCACCGCTAGCCCGAGGGCGAAGGCGGCGATCACCTGCAGCAGGAACAGCCAGCCGATCGTCGGGATCGTCCGGTATCCGGTCAGGTACAGGTCAAGATGGATCGCGGCGGTGGCGATCAGCAAGCCCGATCCCGCGACGCGCAGGACGGGGTGCAGCCAGCCAGGCGCCGAGGACACTGGATGTTCCATCACGCCTCGTCTCAGTAGCCTCCGCCGCCGGAGCCCGCTGAGGGACTGCCATGCGGCGCCGCGGCACCGGATGCCGGGACTTCGTACCACAGGCCGCCGAAGGCGGTGATGCCGTTGCCGCTGGCTGTGCCAGGGGCGGTGTCCCCGGTGTAGGTGTACAGCGGGTGCCCGTTGAAGGTGAGCTGGGCTGAACCGTCAGATCGCTTGATAGTGGAGTACGGGCTCTTGACGGTCGCGAGCGCCACCTGAGGCGGCCAGGCCGTCGCGCACGCGCCACTGCAGGCCGATGTGGTGGGGGTGTCGGGGGCGAACGTGTACAGCGTGAAGCCCTTGGAATTCGTCAGGACCGTCACGCTGCCGGTACTCGCGGTCTTCAGACCGACGGCGGAGGCGCCCGCGGTGCCGGAGACGGCGGCGGCGGAGCCAGTGGCGGCAGAACTGCCGCCAGCAGGCGAACTGCTTGCTGAACTGCCAGACGACGAGCTGCATGATGCCAGCGCGAGACCTGCCGCGGCGGCGGGGACCGCGAGCAACGCACGTCGGCGAAGGCCGGGCATTTTCAGCCGGTAATGGGACGCAATCATGGTGTTTCTCCCTTTCTTCTCCTGTTGCTCCGCCTTTCTCCTGTAGGTGACGAACTCTGCCCCGGGCGGAGTGACAATGACGAGTCCGCCTTGCGGTCAACAATACGAGTGGCGTTCGCCCGCTCTGCGGCGGTGGGGCCGAAGTGGACTAGTATGCACGGGGTTAACCGGTATGCGCATTTGCGTGGAAAACCGGCCAAATCTCCGGCCGCCCTGCGCTTAACACGAATATGAACTCGCGGCGCGTGTGGCCGGCCTGACAGCTGACCGTACGCCCCGCTGGATGCGCTGTGAAGAGTGAATACCCACTTGACACGGTTCCCGGTTGCCCCTATGAGTTGAGCATGAATCAGGGCACACGTGGCCGGGTGCTGGTCACCGGGGCCACGGGGTTCGTCGCCGGGCACTGCATCACCGACCTCCTCGCGCACGGGTACGACGTCCGCGGCACTGTCCGGAAACTCGCGACAGCCGACCTTGCGTACCTGCGCCCCGCGACCGACAACGCGCCGGGCTCGTTCAACCTCGCCGAAGCCACCCTTGACGCCGACGAGGGCTGGGTTGAAGCGGCCAGCGGGTGCGACTACGTGCTGCACGTCGCTTCGCCGATCCCGTTCAAGGCCCCGAGGCACGAGGACGAACTGATCCGTCCGGCCGTCGACGGCACCGGGCGCGTGCTCGCGGCGGCGGCCAAGACGGGAGTAAAGCGCGTCGTCTGCACTTCCTCGCTGGATGCGATCACTCGCAGCAGCGCGACGGCGGCGGGCCCGCGAACCGAGGCGGACTGGTCAGACCCGGCCGAATGCAGCGCCTACGCCAAGAGCAAGCTGCTGGCAGAAAAGCGGGCGTGGGAACTCGCCGCCGACCACGGCATCGAACTCGCTGTTTTGCACCCGGGCGCGATCATCGGCCCGCCGCTGAACGTGAACAGGGAAAGCACCGCCGACATCGTGCTCCGCATGCTGACCGGCAAGATGCCGGTCATACCGCCGCTGCACCTGGCGTTCACCGACGTCCGCGACCTCGCCGTCGCCCACCGCCTTGCCATCGAGGTCCCCGCGGCGGCGGGTAACCGCTACATCTGCTCCAACGGTGACCTCCCGATGACCGGCATCGCCGCGATCCTCAAGGAGGAGTACGGTCCGCGCGGCTACAAGGTCTCCACCCGGCCGCTGCCGGCCTGGGTGCTGCGCGTCTCGGCTCCGTTCAACAGCGAGGCCAAGCTCGGCGCCGACATGCTGGGCACCCAGCACGATGTCAGCGCAGAAAAAGCCGCCCGCGAGCTCGGCTGGACCCCCCGCACGCTTCGCGACTCGGTCCTCGACACCGCCGAATCCCTGATCAGCGCCGGAATCGTCCGGCCAAGAAAGCCAGCCCCCTGACGGCACCCGGGTCTGGCGACCACAATCCGGTACCCGCGCCGCATAATGCGTTACCCGCCCAGCAAAATGCGGCGCGCGTTTCGCAAGATGCGGCGCGCGCTTCGCAAGATGCGGTACCCGCCTCGCGCAAAGCGGTACCCGCACCGCATAAAGCGGTGCCCGCACCGCATAATGCGGTACTCGAGTCGCACAGTGGTACCCGAGTCGCCCAGGGTAGCAATGCCGCCCATGGGGCTGCGAGTAACGACAACAGTCGGCAAAATCGTCATAACCGCAGGCAGTGCGAAAGATCTTGGATACTTTTCGTGCCCTGGCACACATTAGTTTCCAGGTAGATAAAAGTTTCCATAACGATAACCTCGCCACTAACAATAGTCACCCACGAGCATCCAGCTCGTGGCAGGCTTCCCGGCGACTGGGGCGACTGGGGCGACTGGGGCGACTGGGGCGACTGGGGCGACTGGGGCGACTGGGGCGACTGGGGCGACTGGGGCGACTGGGGCGACTGGGG